>MGQS01000074.1:204-4346 GCA_001797905.1 Deltaproteobacteria bacterium RBG_16_54_11
GCCTCCTGAGCTCTATCGGGAGGCCAAGGGGGTTGCTCAAGGGAAAGGAGTGTCTTTTAGTGCTTTTCTCCGGAGACTTCTGACGGATAAACTGCGCACGGAGAATGAAAAGAGGTTGTTTAACTCCTTCTCCCTGGTTGCTGAGAATACAGCGGAGGCAGATGTTGATTATGCCTTGCAGGCCCAGAGAGAGGTAATTTTGGAACATGAGTAAAGATCCCCAACGAGGTGAGCTTTGGTGGGTTGATTGGTCTCCGGGAAGGGGTTCTGAACAGCAGGGTACGCGCCCAGCGCTCGTGATTCAAACTGATGCGGCAAATTTAAATCCTCTGTATCCCAACACCATCGTGTTGACCGTCAGCACCAAGGGGAAACCCGTTCCATTTCATGTCGCGGTGAAACCGACAACGCAAAATGGGCTTGGAGAGTTATCCTATATTAAATGTGAACAAATTCTCACCATTTCTAAGAAACGTTTAACTCGTAAAATCGGAATCCTAGAAACGGAGTTTCTCCAACAGGTGGGAAGGGCCATTACATTGGTCCTCAGTGTTTGAGCAGAATTCCGTTAGCTCGTGCTGAAAAATTTATTTGACCGGCAATAAGGATGTTTAGATGGATAACTGTGTGCTTGTCACCGGAGGTGCGGGTTACATCGGCAGCCATGTGGTGAAAGAGCTTAGACGAAAGGGCTGCCGGCCTTTGGTTTATGACAACCTCTCCACCGGCCATGTATGGGCAGTGAAGGAGGATGAGCTGATAGAAGGGGACTTAGGAGACTACGAGCATGTACAAAGGATCCTACACAAAGAAAGGCCCCTGGCAATAATGCATTTTGCCGGAAGTTCTTCCGTGGGGGAGTCTGTGCAACTGCCGGAGCTCTATTTTCGCAATAACGTTATCAACTCTTTTAACCTCCTGGAGGCAATGCTGTCCTGTGATATCAAATCATTTATCTTCTCTTCCAGCGCGGCTGTTTATGGCGACCCGCAACAGATCCCTATTCCCGAAGATCATGCCTTGGCTCCGGTAAATCCCTATGGAGAAGGAAAGGTCTTTGTGGAAAGGGCGTTACGATGGTATGAACAGGCCCATGGCCTCAGGTATATTTCGTTGAGATACTTTAACGCGGCAGGGGCCGATCCTGAGGCAGAGCTCGGCGAGACTCATAATCCAGAAACGCACCTCATCCCCCGCATCTTGGATGTAGCCTTGGGAAAGAAGCCGTGCATCGAAATTTATGGCACCAATTATGACACCCCTGACGGAACCTGTATCAGGGACTATATCCACGTCAACGATCTGGCCCAGGCGCATATCCTGGCCCTGGAGGCCCTTCTTGACGGGGCTCCAAGCCGCATTTACAACCTGGGGAATCAAAGGGGATTTTCTGTAAAAGAGGTCGTGGATGTTGCACGCGTGGTTACAGGTCACGCCATTCCCGTGCGAGAATCATCGCGAAGGCAAGGAGACCCTCCAGTGCTTGTAGCCAGCTCAGAGAGGATAAAAAAAGAATTAGACTGGAAACCGCATTACGATGATCTCAAGAGAATTGTGGAAACGGCGTGGCGATGGATGAAAAAGGGAAAAGTTGAGTATCAAAAATAGGATGACGTTTCTCGCGACGAGCTTTGCACAAGAAGATGCGAGGAATTTAATTCTTTTGCTCGTTATCGGTCTGGTGCTGCGATTCTATGCCTTCTCTCAGATATATATGATTGCCATCGATGGGGCCTTCCAGTATATCTCCGTAGCCAAGCTTTTTTATCAGGGTGCATATCTTGAGGCCCTGCGTCAGCCCCAGCTTCCCCTGTATCCTTTTTTGATTTCTATCGTTACCCACATAACCGGCAACTTCGAACTCTCGGGTCAGATGATCTCTATGGTGTTTAGCCTCTTGGCAATCTTTCCCTTGTACATGATCGCACAATTTCTCTTCGGTTCCAAAACTGGTTTCTGGGCTACGTTGTTATATCTCGTCAATCCTCTTATGCTGCATTGTTCGGTGGATGTCTTAAAAGAGGGGTTGCTGATCTTTTTATTCTTCTCCTCAGTCTATTGCTCCTTGAGGTTTTTACGGGAGGGGCAAGGGCGATGGTTGATCTGGACAGTGGTCTTCACCGCAGCAGGGGCTCTGGTCAGCATGATCGCCCTCGTGGTTGTCGTGGTGATGGGGGGGTGGGTGGCATATAGTGCAATGCGCGGGAGGGAAAAGGAGAGAAAATTATTCTATCGCTACCGCTGGTCAGTCATTATAGTTGCCGGCATGATGATGCTCTTCTTCTTGCCGGGTTTGCTCGGCGGAGATTTTTTGAGCACAAAAAAACCCTATAAAGTTGTCGAAGGAATGTTCTACCGATGGTTCGTATCTGAATGGCCGAGCCTGCCTCAAATTGGAGAACGATTACTTTATGTACTCGATCGATTCATAGAAAAGACATATTACGTGTCCCTCCCCTTCGCCATCTTCGGCCTCGTGTGGAAGCTGAAGACCAGAGAATTCATCACTGAGGAGAGGTACCTCGCCATTTTGATATGTGTGCTTATTGTTATTTTTTTCCCCAATTTATATGCGTCTGGGAGATATCACCTGCCAGCCATCTTTCTGCTGTATCTCTTAGCCGGTTTCGGTTTTGCAAAGATATTGGAGCTCATTGATATTTGGTTCACAAAATATCGCAGGCTCGCGCCCATTATACTTGTGATAATTCTCTTTGGGTCAATGGTATCCTTTTCCCTGCGACCCCAAAGGCTTGATAAGGTCGGCTACAAAGAGGTGGGGCTATGGCTGCGAAAACAAACGTCCGCGCCATCCCTTATCCTGGCAGACGATCCACGGGTTGCCTACTATGCGGAGAGAGAGTACATCATGATACCTTCTGGGGCTACCCCTGAAGAGATCGTTAAAAAAGGAATGGCAGAAGGGGCGGACTATCTGGTCATTGAGGAGCGGAAAAGCGAGATCTCAGGGGCCTTTGCCGCTTTTGAGAAAAAAGGGGTTCTGAAACTTGTTCTCCGTCATCCGTATGGCAGAAAGGGGATGGTTGTCTACGTCTATACGATGAAAAAGACAAAGATACCTTCTCAAAAGGTTTTATAGAATGCTGTTGCTCACTATACTTTCCCGAACACCAGACAGACGTTGTTTCCTCCGAAGGCGAAAGAGTTGGAGATAGCAACTCCAATCTCTTTTTCCCTGGACTCATTAGGGGTATAGTCGAGGTCGCACGCCGGATCGGGGGTAACGTAGTTAATCGTGGGAGGGATTATCCCTTCGTCGAGTGAGAGGAGGGTGGCGACTGCCTCCATCCCCCCTGCTGCTCCCAAACAATGTCCGATCATCGCCTTGATGGAGCTGATGGGGATCTCACGGGCCTTCTTGCCGAAGGCCTTCTTGATCCCCCTGGTTTCCACCAGGTCATTGACGGGTGTTGCTGTCCCGTGGGCGTTGATATAATCTACGGCGTCGGGAATAATACCCGCATCGGCCAATGCCAATCTGATGGATCGAGCGATTCCCTCGCCCGATGATTCAGGGGCCGTAAGGTGATAGGCCTCGGCGCAGATCCCATAACCCAAGACTTCTCCCCAGAGCCGGGCTCCCCGGGCGCGCGCATGTTCCAGCTCTTCCAGAATGAGGATGGCTGCTCCTTCCCCGAGGGAGAGCCCCTGTCTGTTTTTGTCAAAGGGGCGGCATCCGCCCGGGTCAATGGCCCTGAGGCTGTTGAAGCCGGCATATGTCACCTCGCAGAGGGAATCGCTTCCGCCGGAAATCATCACGTCGGCCGTCCCCGAGATGATCGCGTCGCTGGCAAAGGCGATGGCGGCGGCGCTGGAAGAACACACGGTCGCGGTAGTAGTACGGGGACCCTGCAGGTCAAACTCATGCGCGATATGATCGGTGGTAGTGGCGAGGGCGAAGGAGAGCAACAAACTGGGGGATGGTCTCGTACTGGCATGGATGTATATGGCGCGGAAGTACTGTTCTACCGAAAAGATTCCTCCGGAATCCGCCCCCAAGATAATTCCCGATCGCTCTCGATCGATATTTTTCTGATCGAGACGTGCGTTTTGGAATGCCTCACGAGCGGCGATAATGCCGAATTGATCGCAGCGCGATAATCTCCGTACGTCCTTTGCGT
>MGQS01000074.1:4418-5448 GCA_001797905.1 Deltaproteobacteria bacterium RBG_16_54_11
TTTGATTCCGCTTCGTCCCTCTTTCAGGGATTGCCAGAAGGTGGGGAGATCGTTCCCCACGGCGCTGACGACACCCATGCCGCTCACGACAACGCGTCTCGTGCTCACCGATCAAATCTCCTTGTCGACCGTTTCTCTGAGGGAGACGGAAATTCTCTTTTTATGTGCTCCATCGTCTATTTACGCCTCATCGGTTCAATGATCTCGACACCCGAGGGGAGATCAAGCTGAAAAGAGGTGTCAGTAATCCCGGTATTGATTTTGATATTGTCGTAGAAAATCGTCGTGCGGTCACCATTTTTCTCCAGCAACTCCACGTGCTTCGGCATCCAGATGGTCGTATCGAGGGATATTTTGATCTCTTTGAAGAGGGCAAGATCCTCGGCTGGCTCGAGGCGCAGCACCACGGTGTCCGCGCGCACCTCCTGTATCCATATCCGCTTCCCCAGGGTCTCAAGGGGGGCTTGAAAAAAAAGGAGCCATTTGGCCAGGGCCGGGTTACCGGCCACCTGATAACGCTGGACTTGCTTTTCTTCGGGGAGGTAAATCAAGAGGACCCCTTTGTCCAAGACCGTGATGCTCGGGTAGGGGGGGGACATCTGAACCCATAGCTGGTCCGGCCGCTTGAAGCGCATCTGCCCGCGTGAGACGACTGATTTCTCCATCAGTGATGATTTCTTCACCTGCTTAATGTCGGCGGTAAAATCTGCAATGGCAGACTGGGCCTTTTTACATTGCTCCAAGACAGAGGCCAGCTCTTTGGCTTCCTGCTGGGCGGTGCCCGGGGCGACCCAGGGGCCGAAGGAAACAAGTAATACAACGAGGATGACAGTCGAGCAAATTCTCATCATGTCCTCTTTCTGGCTATTGTCGTTTTGCTCACCCCCGGCAGCATGATCATACCTCCTGATACTGTGGAACATAGTTCAGCCAGGTTGCCGAAGCAAATCCCTGCCCATCGACCGGCAAAATTGGCAGGGGCGGTAAAGCCGCCGATAATGGTCTTAATCTTTACAAACCCTACATATTC
>MGQS01000075.1:0-147 GCA_001797905.1 Deltaproteobacteria bacterium RBG_16_54_11
GTCGGCAGATTCAAGGGTAAAAAATGGGCAAAGGAAAAGATACCGACACTGGCGGAAGCGCTTGCTACCGTTCCCGCGGGAAAGAAGCTGTTTGTTGAAATCAAGGGGGATGCCGGCCTACTGACGGAGCTTAACGTTGTTCTGAAA
>MGQS01000075.1:331-5840 GCA_001797905.1 Deltaproteobacteria bacterium RBG_16_54_11
GGTCTTGACGGCCTGGACATAGAGGCGAGCACGGAGGTGGACGGGGATTTCATCGCGCGGGTCAGGTCCGCCGGGATGAAACTCTATGTCTGGACCGTGGATGACCCTAAAGAAGCGCGGCGGCTTTTCGCATTGGGGGTAGATGGCATAGCGACTAATTGCGCCCACTGGTTAAAGACCAGGCTCAGGGATGTCTGAAAATTGCGGAATCGGCTGACGTGCCGCGCGATGTTTTCACGTATGGCAGCGGTACCCTAGGGAGTTGCTTATAGACACTACGGATCAGATGCCGGAGAAAAAAAGCACGTAAAGCCCGGCAAAAAAGAGAAAGACAGAAAGGCAGGCTATGTAAAATGAACCGCGATCAAATGCTTACAAGGATTAAGGACTCCTCTCGGGTATGGGATTGTATCATCGTCGGAGGAGGTGCGACAGGCTTGGGCTGTGCCATCGATGCGGCCTCCAGAGGTTATCAGACGCTTCTCGTCGAACAGAGGGATTTTGCGCAGGGGACATCGAGTCGGAGCACAAAACTGATCCACGGGGGGGTACGCTATCTCCAGCAGGGCAACTTCTCGCTCGTCCTTGAGGCCCTTAAAGAGCGGGGCCTGCTTCTCAGAAATGCTCCCCACCTTGTCAGCAATCTTTCCTTCATCGTCCCCGCCTATGGCTGGTGGGAAGGACCGTTCTACGGAATCGGCCTCAAACTGTATGATGCCCTTGCCGGGAAATACGGATTCGGACCTTCAAAAATGTTATCAAAAAAAGATACGCTCCAGCGCATCCCGACAGTCGAGACGAAGGGGCTTCGAGGCGGGGTGATATACCACGACGGACAGTTTGACGACGCGCGCCTGGCGATCAATATGGCGGAAACCGCTGGGGAACAAGGAGCGACAATGCTCAACTATATGCAGGTCAACTCCCTTATCAAGGATCGAGATCACATCAGTGGCGTTGTGGCGCAAGACCTGGAGACCAAGGCTGACTATGAACTCAGGGCCAGGGTCGTGATTAACGCAACCGGGGTGTTCGCCGATGCTATACGGAGGATGGATGATCCCCAGTCACGAGCAATGATCAAACCCAGCCAAGGTGCACATATCGTTCTGGATAAGTCGTTTTTGCCCGGCGACTGCGCCATCATGGTGCCCCGTACTGCCGATGGCCGCGTGCTCTTTGCCATACCCTGGCATAATTATGTGATCGTGGGAACTACCGACACGCCGATAGACGATACCGTGCTGGAGCCCCTCCCTCTGCCTCGGGAGATAGACTTCTTACTCGCCCATGCAGCCCGTTATCTGGCCAAGGATCCGACCCGGGATGATGTGCTCAGCGCGTTTGCCGGGCTCCGGCCCCTTGTCAGTTCCGGAGGCGAAGAAAAGACGGCGGCCATATCCCGTGAGCATGCCGTGCAGGTTTCGCACAGTGGTCTGGTAACTATTACCGGGGGCAAGTGGACTACCTACAGAAAGATGGCTGAAGATACCCTCAGCCACGCAGTAGCCGTTGCGCAACTGGAGGAAAGGCCGTCGATCACCAGGGAACTGCACATCCATGGATTCCACAAAAATCCGGGGGAATTTGGGATGTTCGCCATATATGGATCTGACGCACCTGCCCTCCAAGACCTCATCCGTGAAGACAAGGCATATGGTAAACCGTTGCATCCGCGGATGACAACGGTTGCCGGCGAGGTTATATGGGCCGTCCGTCACGAGATGGCGCGAACAGTCGAGGATTTTCTTTCCCGGCGCACACGCGCCCTGGTGCTGGACGCCAGAGTCAGCATGGAGATGGCGCCTCAGGTTGCCGAGCTCATGGCACGGGAGCTGGGGAGGAATAAGACCTGGAAGGATCACCAGATCAGCGCCTATAAAAAACTGGCCCAAGGATACCTGTGACCAAAGGGCCACTGGCCAAAGGGCCACTGGCTAAAGAGCCACCTCCGGCTTCGGCTTCGGCGGCTTCGGCCGGGGATATCGTTGAACTTCTTATTATCTCGGCTATTTTCCCACCACGTATATCAAAAATACCTTACCGCGGCGCGAGGGTAAGCACCTCGCGGAGGTGCGGCACGTAGACAGCAAGGCCGAATCGTTCCCTGATGGTGCCTGCCAGCGCCTCGCTTGCCGTCGGTTCCCCGTGAATGATGAAGCATTTGACCAAACCGGAGGTGACCCTTTGGGCCAAAGGGCCACTGGCCAAAGGGCCACCTTCGGCTTCGGCTTTGGCTCCGGGCGGCTTCGACTTCTTTGCAAAGTGGCTCACCCATTTTAGGAGGTCCGCCTGGTCGGCGTGAGCGGAGAAGCCCCCGATGGTGAACACCTTTGCCCTCACGGCGACCTTCTCCCCAAAAATGGTGATTGTCTTCGCACCATCCACTATCTGCCGTCCAGTCGTCCCCTGGGCCTGGAATCCCACGATGATGATGCTTGCTCCGGGTCGGCACAGATTATGTTTCAGGTGATGCTTGATCCGGCCTGCCGTGCACATGCCGTTGGCCGAGATAATAATCGCCGATCCCTGCTGCTTATTGATCTTTACGGATTCCTCTACCGTCGGTGTGAGCCTGAGGTTGGGCATGGCGAATGGATCGAAGCCCTGCTCAACAATTACCTGGGCGGCTTCATCGTAGTACTTTTTATACTTCCGAAAGATCTTTGTTGCCTTGATGGCAAGGGGGCTGTCCAGATAAACAGGAATATCGGGGAGTTGGCCCGCTCGGGAGAATTCACCGAGGAGATAGAGAACCTCCTGGGTTCTCTCGAGGGCGAAGGCCGGTATAATCACCTTTTCGTTATGAGAAACGGCGTGCCGGATCGCCTCAAGCAGCTCCGCCTTGCTCTCCTCGAACGTACGGTGCAGCCGGTTGCCGTAGGTTGACTCGATAAACAGATAATCCGCCTCTATGATTTCGAAGGGGTCCTTTACGATGGGCTGGTCGTGTCTTCCCAAATCTCCGGAAAAGACGATCTTCGTTTCTCTCCCCTCATCCTCGACCCACAGCTCCGCGACGGATGATCCGAGGATATGCCCCGCATCCCGAAGCCTGGTCTTGATGCCCGGCTCAACCTCAATGATCTGATCACACTCCCTAGGGGCTAAATATTGCAGGCTCTCCTCGGCGTCTTCCGTCGTATAGAGCGGCTGTATGGCTTTTTTGCCTCGCCGCCGTTTTTTCCGTGTCTGCCACTCCGCTTCCATCTCCTGCACGTGGGCGGAATCGAGAAGCATGACCTCGCACAGTTCGGCCGTGGGCGGAGAGGTGATGATCCTTCCGCGAAAACCGTCCTTCACCAATTTGGGGATCCGTCCGCTGTGGTCGATATGGGCGTGCGTGAGGATGAGGTTTTTGATCTCTTTCGGTTTATCCCCCCAAGCCTCCCAATTGTGTCTTTCTGTCTCCTTTCCGCCCTGAAAAAGCCCGCAGTCTACGAGTATCTTTTGCCCCCGTGAGGTCTCAACGAGAAAATTGGAACCGGTTACCGTCCCTGCAGCTCCGCAACAGGTCACCTTGATCATAGCTTTTCTTCCCCTGGCTTCGCTATCTGCCTGCAACTTATTCATTGCCTATTTATATAGGCATTGTCAATACCGTAAACGCCTGACAACCTCTGACCAAAGGGTCACTGGCCAAAAGGCCACCTCCGGCTTCGGCTTCGAGAAACTTATCCTTGACAACCGAGCATTTTTTCAGTTATTTTATAACAGTATTCCCTATGTATATCAGATACTTAGACCAGCTCTGCACATAGAATGGACTGGCTGCAAAATTTTTTGATAGAAATGGTTGGCAATAGTCAATAAACTGACAATATAAGGATTAAAAGCTGCACCTCTATGCCCTCATCTCATGCAGAGATATTGGAACATGAATATCTGCTTCGGTTGAATCGCGTCATAGATTACATCCAAAATCACTATGCGGAAGATTTGAATCTGACAAAACTTGCCGAGGTCGCCTGTTTCTCCAGGTATCATTTCCATCGCGTCTTCCGGGCTCTTGTCGGCGAGACCGTGAATGAGTTCGTCAGGCGCGTCCGACTGGAGAGAGCCGTCCGTAAGCTTGTATTGGATAAATACAAATCCATTACCGAGATTGCCCTTGAGTGCGGATTTTCCAGCTCACAAAATTTTGCCAGGTGCTTTAAAGCTTACTGCGGGGCTACTCCTTCACTTTTCCGGGAGCAATTCAATTGGGAGAGCTGGAAAAGCAAGATGAGAAATTTAAAAAAGGATGATGGCCAAGAACTTCCGTCAGAGGCGGCAGATCTCCTGAATCATTATCGCACCCAACGCCATGTATCAATCGAAGATATATTAGATAGACGAACAGAGATGGAGGTCAGGGTAACGGAGATGCCCTCCTTTCGTGTGGCCTACGTGCGGCGCAGGTTACGTTCTGCCACCTGGGAAACGATGCGCGGAGTTTTTATGAGATTGTTGCAGTGGGCGAGCGATAGGGGGCTCATGAACAAAGAGACGCTGGTGATGGGGGTCATCTGGGGCAACCCCGACGTTACGCCCGGAGATAAATTGAGCTATGATGCATGCATTACCGTGCCCGAATCCATAAAGGCCGACAAATGGGTCAATATTCAATCACTTCCGGGGGGAAAATTTGCCATTCATCACTGTGAGATCGAGGCCAATGGTCATGATGAGGCATGGATGAGCATGATCCTCAACTGGCTGGCAGCGAGCGACTATCAACCGGATGATCGCCCCGTCTATGAAATCTATTATAACGATGCGGCAACGCATCCCCTGAAACACCTGATCCTGGATCTCTGTTTGCCGATCAGGCCGTTGTATGTATAACACGTCAATTTCCTCTTAAGACCGTATAGTGGCGTCTTTGATAGCTACTGCTGCCGATCAGCGCTTCTGTAACATGCCAAACTTTTTGAGCGTATTTTGAAAAAACTTTTGAGCAAGGAATATTCCTGCGGAAGGCGATAAACGGTTGGACCACCAGTACCACTTCCACCATGACGGCACAATAATTATTGCTTTATTTTTTGCAACCAAATGTAACGCCTTTTTTGCAAATATATCAGGAGACATTGGTCTGGCTTTTTCCAGCATCTGCTTCACCAATTCAGGAGGAATAATTAAATACGTTTTGCCGTATTTGCCTCCTCCTTTCCAAATAGGCGTGCTGATGATACCGGGGCAGAGGACACTGACGCGCACTCGCAGCAGCGCGGCTTCGGCTCGAAGTGAATTTGATAGACCTACTATCGCATGCTTGGTGGTTGCATAGGCCACATTTCCTGGAGATGGTATAAGTCCGGCCATCGAGGCCGTGTTGATGATATGGCCGAATCCCTGCCTGATCATGAGGGGGTATGCCGCCTGGACCCCGTTGATAACACCCCGTAGATTGACGTCTACAATATAGTTCCAGTCTTCGATCGAATACTGACTCACGCCGCCGCCGATGCCGATTCCCGCATTGTTAAAGATATAGTCCACGCGTCCGGTGCGCCTGAAGGTATCA
>MGQS01000075.1:5869-6270 GCA_001797905.1 Deltaproteobacteria bacterium RBG_16_54_11
TTAGCTGCTATTGCCTTTCCGCCGGCGGCTTTAATAAGGGCAACGGCCTCCTCTGCCTGATCAATCTGAAGATCAACCAATACCACCTCGCATCCGCGCTTTGCTAATTCCTCGGCCAGCGCTCTACCGATTCCCGATGCACCACCGGTGACGATGGCAGTAGCTCCAGCAAAAATACGAATTGTTTTATTTGACTCCATAGAGAATTTTTGCCTCCCGACCCGGTTACATTTTTGTCCCATTCAGGGAACAAAACCCTCGTTTTAGCCGAAGCATTTAGTTCGATCTTTTTCAAAAGGGTTCGATGGGTGGGATGGGATCCTCGAGCCCTAAAGTCCCGCCCTTGGCGGGATTATTTACTTAAAGATACTCTGCGGCCTTTATCGCCAGGGCGTCGTTTA
>MGQS01000075.1:6276-6629 GCA_001797905.1 Deltaproteobacteria bacterium RBG_16_54_11
CCTCGATCATGCTTGCCCGGGCATCGCGGAACATCTTTTCAATGGGGAATTCCTTTGCCAGCCCATACCCGCCGAAGATCTGTATGGCCTCGCTTGCAATGGTTGTCGCCGCCTCCGTTGAAAAACATTTGGCCGCCACCGCATGCGCCACGGCTGGAGAAAACGGATTTTGCAGATTATACAAGGCCATCCTGCGCATATTCGCTCTGGCCGCCTCCGCCAGGGTAAACATCCGCATCAGTTTCAATTTGATGACGTCATGTTCGAATATCGGCACCCCACCCTGTATCCTTTCCTTCGCGTATCTGAAGGCTTCGTCGAATGCCGCCCTGGCCAGACCGGCGAAGACAACG
>MGQS01000075.1:6636-9064 GCA_001797905.1 Deltaproteobacteria bacterium RBG_16_54_11
CGCCGTTGACGGCGGCCAAGCCCTGTCCGCCTGTCGCATTGATAAAGTCCGGCTCCGGAATAACCATATACTTCTTCGGAATCCTGGCATCCTGGAAAATAATCGATCCCTGGTTCAATGGCCGTTGGCCCATCTTATCCAGCGGCTTTCCGCGGGAGATGCCGGGCAAATCCAGAGGAATGATGGCCAAACCCTGGCCCCGCATGCCTCGGGACGGATCGAGCCCCACATGAAGGACCGCATGGGTGGCGATTGTTCCATTGGAAATCCATTCCGACTTTTCGCCGTTCACAATATATTCGTCACCTTTCAGCACCGCCTGTACAGAAGGACCGCACTGTGGTTTTCCCCCGCCGAGACTCCAGTCCGTGCCATGATCAGGCTCTGTTATCGCCCAGCAACCGATCATCTTTCCCCCTTTATCCTGACAGAAATCCCGGGCGAGCTGCTGCATTTCTGGAATGGGGAATAGGGCGGCATAATTGAACGGCATGCACGACACCCCCATGCTGATGGCCAGTCCGGCGTCCGCATACCCGAGTTGTTCCGCAATCAGTACCGCCGCCATGGGGTCGAGATGTTCTGCCATGCCTCCCACGCTTTCTGGCATCCGCATCAGGTGCAGATCCAGCGCCCGGTAGCCTTTAAAAACATCCCACAGCACAGAGCCCTGTGCGATCACATCTTCGGGATTAGGAAGCTTGTCCAGCGCTATCCCCGCCGGACGCGTCACTTCCATGCTGAATTTCTTCACTTCACTCAGCATGGCCTTGGTCTCGCTGCTTATCTTGATATCGATATCCAGGTGAGCCATCGGTATGGTCCTTTTAGCCTTATTTTTCGATCACGTTGATCAGAACTTCCATCCTTACATATGTCGGCAATGGGTACAGGACTCTCTCGTGCACATTATTTCATATCCCATCTTAAAAATGCGTATGGCGCAAATTTCATGGGATCGACTTGCGCAACCGCTTTTCCCGACAGCATGGAATTGTCTCCTACCGTATAAACGGCTCCCAGCATCTTCACAACCTCTACCTCGGCCCAGGGATCGTAGGCAGAATCCTTGAGTATAATCTCCGCCTCGCCAAACTGTACCTCTTTTGGTCTTAACACTGTTTCCTGTCTGACGAGCCACGGGTTATAATCCAACGGCCCTGCCCCAGGTGGCGGAAAGGGTCGATAGAGATATGAGACCCCCTTTATGGAACCGTCCTCAGCGGGGTTAGCTATTAGTATTTTTTCGGCTTCTGCATCGTTGTACTTGCCGGTGAGCTTTGCGCGAATTTCCATGAAACGAACCCCGTGGCGCTCGGTCCAGCCGCTTACGGTTTCTTTGCTCTTCGTGAAATGAATATCAGCCATCTTCTTGGGAAAGCCGAAGAACTCCCGTCCGCCGGCCATTGCCATGTCATTGGTCACCGGCATGGCCAGGCAATACCTTCCTTCTTCACCTTGATAGACGGCATACAGAAACAGGGCGCTTTCCTTATAGGTGATATCGAAATTGGTCCTGGGATAGTTGGCGACAAAAGCCATGGCAAGCGGATATTTTGCCGGTTGCAGCGGCGGCGGCAGCAGTCTGGCAACGATCTCAGGCTTGGTTTCCCAAAAGACGGCGAGTATTTCTGCGTCATAAAAGTCCGCCGTTGTCCTGGCATTGGCCATTAGCTCTTGCATTGATTTTACAAATCCCATACAAGTACCCTCCTTTGCTCTACGTAAGATTCTTATTTGGTGTATGCAAGGATATGCCGATGGGGGCTTAACTTCTTGTCGATTCTTGCTTTCTTTGTTTCAAATCTTGCTCTTTTATGATTACGCCCGATTAGATGTAGATACAGTGGTGTGCCGCTGCCGGCCACCGGCGTATTGAAAGGGATCCTCCCTTGCGTCCCTATTGATGTAGCTGCGTAAAGGGCCCCCTTTTAAAATTTTAAAAAAAAGACTTGACAAGCTATTTCTGATTTGTTATATTTATCAGCATAGTAAGATATTTCAGTATAATTAAATTATACTGAAAATCATCTGGGAGGTAAAAATGGCAAAAAAGTCTGTAAAAACCACATGTTGCGAACCCACCTGCGGGCAAATGAGCTGCTGTAAGGTTGAGGCACTGATAAGTGTGGATGAACGCGGGCAGATGGTGCTTCCCAAAGAGATGAGAGATAAAGCGGATATCCATCCCGGGGATAAGCTGGCCCTGGTTAGCTGGGAAAAAGAAGGGAAGGTGTGCTGCTTTGTCTTAATTAAGGCCGGCGAATTTGGAGAGATGGTAAAAGGGTTGCTTGGTCCCCTGATGAAAGAGATGATGCCGGCGGATGTTGCCAAATAATCCGGGAGGTGATGGAAAATGGGTAATGAAGACATAAGAAAGGTTGTCAGAGAAGGGTATGCCAAGGTTGTAAAGCAGGACAGCTCCTGT
>MGQS01000076.1:0-2407 GCA_001797905.1 Deltaproteobacteria bacterium RBG_16_54_11
TGGTCGGTAAGGGGGGAGGCGATGACCAGATCCGGTTGCTGGCTCAGGATCTTCTCCACGTTCACCTCAACAACGGTCCCTACTCGCTCCTTGGATTGAGCCTCAGGGGGCCGTAGGCAATAGACCGTGACGCCGACGATGCGGTCCTGTACCCCTAAGTCAAAGAGCTCCTCAGTAATATTCGGAACTAGGGAAACGATCCTCCGGGGGGTGGAGTTCATGGGTAACGCAAGGGCATGATTGAGAAGGAATAGAATGGAGATACAAAAGGGTAGAAAAACCCCTCTATACCTTTTGCTCGTCATCCGTTTCAGTAAAAAGAGGCGCATCATGGCACCCATCCGCAGACCCGGCAATGTCTCTTGCCCTTGGGTATCCCCGTCCCGCAGCCGGGGCATTGCTCCTCCCCCTGCTGAGGCAAGGGGATCTCCCCTACCACTTCCCGGTAGATCTCGTAAAAGTGAAGGTGCTCTTTGCAGAGGAATTTCACCGGATACCCCCTCTGTTTCTCCTCAAATTCCTTGTCGTCGATCCGCTCGGCAATGATTGCACGCAAAAGGGTCATGCCCGAGCCGACCTCGAGCGGGCGCTTCCCCTGCCAGATGAACTCAGGGGGGAGAAAGGGCTCAAATGCCTTCCTGAGAATCCACTTCCCCCATACCTGCCCATTATCCTCCCGTATCTTGAGATTGCCCGGCACGGTTAACGCAAAATCCACAAACGCATCATCCAGATACGGCTGCTTTACTTTCAGACCGAAATGTTCCCCTATACTATTTGAGCTGAAACTCCATAAGCGGCTCATCCCGCGGATATAACCGTCGAGATCCTCCATCTCCTGCATGAAGGGATAGCCCCCGAAGAGCTCATCCCCCCCATCACCGGTCATGAGAGAGGAAAGACCCTGTTGCTTCGCCTCTCGCATCCCAAAATAGACGGCGAGGTCATTGGGCAGGGCAGGGTCAAAGCTTTCGAGGATCCTTACTACAGTACGCAGGGCAGCAAGGGCTTCATCGATGGTAACATTTACCAGGATAGGGTCGCGATCAAGAACCCTCCTGAGGATGGAGACGGAACGAAGATCATCCCCCTGGCCCTCGAGGCTCACCGTGATGTCCTTGGCATGGGGAGCAAGATAAGCGAGGATTCCGGAATCTATCCCACCCGACATCAGGATGCCTTCAGCCAGATTTCTCCTCAAAGACGCTTGTATGTTCTGTCTGACCTCGGGCAGTATCTTTTCCATCACGCTCTCAAGCCCCTTTTTCACGACGTGCCCTCCCTCAAAAGGTAAGTTCTATCCCCCCCATGGCGCTAAACCTCGGTGACGAGAATCCGAGGGCCTCTTCATAGTGTTCATTAAAGATGTTTTGACCCTTGGCAAAGATCTTAACCCCCTTGAGGAGCAAGAAATCGATATTGAAGGTATATGAGGCAGCCAGATCCGCAACAAAATAGTCATCGTTCTCCAATCGCAGATTCGTATAGGTGTAAAAGGGCCCCGGCGCTACAAGGAATAAGGAGTCATCCCGCTCTCCGACATAGGTCCCATTGAGATGCAGGTTGAGGCCTTTCCAGAGCCAATCCACAAAGAATGAGGCGGTGTGCGTCGGCCTGCGCAAGAGTTTCTTCCCCTCGGCAAAAAAGAGGTTCACGAGGCCACCGGCATCAATCACCTCCGTTTTTAAATAGGTGTAGTTTACACCCAACGTGAGACCATAACCAGGGTTAACCTTGCCTGTGAATTCTACGCCCCAGCTTTTTGCTGCCTGAACGTTGAAATAGCTGTATTGGGGCACTGGAAGTGACACAAAGATAGTTGCGATAAGGTCTCTGTACCTGTTCTGGAAGTAGGTCAAGCCGAGCTGGGCCTTCCCATCCCAGAGTTCCTGGTCCACCCCAAGCTCCCAGGAGAAGGACCTTTCCGGTTTCAGATTCTGGTTGCCGACGGTGCCGAACCCACCGAAGTTCTCTACAAAGGTGGGCTCCTTGATGCCGGTGCCGATAGCCGCGCGGAGCTTGGACCCGGTCTCCTTGATCTCGAATGCAAGGGAACCCCGCGGGGTTATCCCCGTGCCGAATTCACTGTTGTTATCAATCCGAAGCCCGCCGGTAAGATGGAGGCGGTCGAAGAGCGTCAGCTGTTCCTGGGCGTAGAAGGCGTTGTTCGTGCGGCTCTCATCGCTTTGAGTAGTGGCTGAGAAAACGGCAGTAGGATCAGAGCCATAGCGGAAAGTGGAAAGGTCGTCCAAGGCAAAGGTCTCCAACTCGTATTCGTACCCTAAGGTGAGGATGGAGCGAATTGCCCCCTCTCGGGGGAAACGCAGGTTGGTGTGATAGTCGAAGGTGAAGCGGTTCTCGACGGTGTCGGAAAAGCTCCCCGGAGAAGCGTCAAAGGCGCTTTCCA
>MGQS01000076.1:2569-3367 GCA_001797905.1 Deltaproteobacteria bacterium RBG_16_54_11
GGTCAGGCCGGTCACCCCCATTCTCCGTGGGGAATTCGGCGCGGGCATCTTCGTAACGAAGAGTAAGCGTGACATCCCATTTATCTTTCGGGTAAAAATCCAGTCGGCCGTTGACGGTATTGCGCCAGAATGTATTATTCATATTCAAAATCCCGTTATCATCCGACCGGCCATAGGCTAAAGAGTAGTCCACCCATTTATTCCCACCTGAGAAGCTGAATTTTTGTTCGCCGATGTAGTGTCCATTCTCCGAATGAGCGCCATGGGCGGTGGAGACGCTCACTGTGGGCCCGCCTTTCCCCTTGCGGGTTATTATATGGATCACACCCCCCACGGCGTCCGATCCATACAGGGCGCTCTGGGGGCCGCGAATGATCTCTATCCGTTCGATGCTGTCCGCGGCAAGGGTGGAAAAATCAAAAAAACCTCCTGCCTCGTTGACCTGAACCCCATCCAGGAGAACGAGGGTGAAATTATCCTCCCCACCCCTTGGGAAGAGGGAGGTGTTCCCGCCCCTGGATCCGGTCTGCACCACGTGGATTCCGGCCACGTCACGGAGTAGGTCCGCAGCGTCCTCGGCCTGACTGCGCTCGATTTCCTCTGCCGTGATTACCGTGGCCGACACTCCCAGCTCTTTCGTTGGAACCTCGGTACGGGTGGCTGTGACCACCACCTCCTCCAGCTCTACCGCCTCGTTCTCCGCTGCGAACAACGGACCACTACATCCAAGGCCGAGCACGACAAACAGTAGAGCTATGAACCCCTTCCTCATAGTACACCTCCTCCTGCAAAAACAAA
>MGQS01000076.1:3478-6187 GCA_001797905.1 Deltaproteobacteria bacterium RBG_16_54_11
GGAATCTTCCTGAGGGCTGCACCCAGTTTTCTTCGCCCCTTACCTCTCCCCTCGATCCACGAAAGGGATACCGGTCATCGATGTAGGCAGGTCTTCTGGCTCCCGGATCATCCTACCCCCCGCGCCTTCCCATCCCGGTTTACCGGAACAGTGGTCTTTTACGGGGTTCGTCCCCGGTTACAGCGGCGGGACCGCTCCCGTTTTTAACGGGATTCCCTCTTAGGCCTTACACGGCACCCACATCAAGACGAACTATTCAGTTGTCGCCGTTTGTATAGCACAGCTCCTCACCCCTGTCAACCCCTCAAGACCAAAGACCTTGACATTACCGCTCAGCTTCAATAGAATGCTGTGTTTGGGAAAACAAGAGCAAGCTACTTTCTGAAGGAGGGAGCTATGATAAAGAAACAACTCTTTTCCCCAGGGCCGACCCCTGTGCCTGAACGGGTCTTGCTCGCCATGGCAGGGCCGATGATGCACCATCGGGACCCCGGCTATGAGGTGCTCTTTCAGGAGGTCAGGGAGGGGCTCAAATACGTCTTTCAGACAAAACAAGAGGTCCTGGTATTGGCCTCTTCGGGGACCGGCGCCATGGAGGCGGCGGTCTGCAATACCCTCTCGCGTGGTGACGAGGTCTTAGTGGTGAGGGGAGGGAAATTCGGCGAGCGCTGGGGGGAGATCTGTGAGGCCTATGGCGTGAACGTCACCCCCCTCGATGTCACCTGGGGTCAGGCGGTGGATCCAGGCTTGATTAAGAAGGCCCTCGACGCCAAGCCCGCCATCAAGGCGGTCTTGGTGCAGGCCAGCGAGACCTCGACCGGCGTCATGCACCCCATCAAGGAAATCGCCGATATCGTGAAAAACCGTGCGGGGACCATCCTGATAGTGGATGCCATCTCCGCCCTCGGGGTATCCGATCTCCCCATGGATCAATGGGGGATCGATGTCGTGGTGAGCGGCTCGCAGAAGGCCCTCATGCTCCCGCCGGGGCTGGCCTTTATAGCCCTGAGCGCCAAGGCATGGGGGTTTGCGGAAAAAGCGAACCTTCCCAAATTTTACTTCAATCTCAAAGAGGAATTGGCCGTAGCGCAGAAGAACCAAAGCCAATTTACGCCGGCCATATCCTTGATCGTGGGGCTGCGGGAGGCCCTCAAGATGCTCAAAGAGGAGGGTCTGGAGAACGTCTTCAAGCGACATGCGCTGCTGGCGCGGGCGACCAGGGAGGCGGCCAAGGCCCTGGGGTTGGAGCTCTTGGCGCCCACGGCACCGAGCGACGCCCTCACCGCCATCAAGGCCCCCGAAGGGGTCGATGGAAAGAAGCTCAAGAAGAATTTCGAGGATCAGTTCGGCCTCATCATCGCCGGCGGGCAATCGCAACTCAAGGGGAAGATCATCCGTATCGCCCATATCGGCTATTTCCAATCGCTGGACATCATCCAGGCCGTCAGCACCCTGGAGCTCGTGCTCAAGGGCCTGGGGTACCCGGTGAAACTGGGCGCAGGGGTAAAGGTGGCGGAGGAGATATTAAGCGCAGCGTAGAGGGAGTGCAACGATGAAGGTATTGGTGAGCGATGAGTTCTCCCCTCAGGGGCTGGAGATCCTACACAAGGCAAAGGGGATAGAGGTCGACGTCAAGGCAGGCCTTTCACCGGAGGAGCTTCGCAAAATTATCGGTGAGTATGACGGATTGGTGGTGCGCAGCGCCACCAAGGTGACTGCCGATATCATCGATGCAGCCTCTAACCTCAAGGTTATCGGCAGGGCAGGGGTCGGCGTCGACAATATCGATGTGACAGCTGCCTCCAAGAAGGGGATCGTGGTCATGAACACGCCGGGTGGAAACTCCATGGCCGCTGCGGAGCATACCATCGCCCTGATGTTCGCGATCGCCAGAAGTGTCTCCCAGGCCGCTGCCTCCATGTGGGAGAAGAAATGGGAGAAGAAACGCTTCATGGGGATGGAGCTCTTCGGCAAGACGCTGGGGGTCATCGGCCTCGGGAACATCGGAAGCATCGTGGCCGATCGAGGGCTCGGGCTCAAGATGAAGGTCATCGCCTACGACCCCTTTGTCTCCCCTGATCTTGTCGCCCAAAAGGGGATCGAGCTGGTCTCCCTGGATGAGCTCCTCGTCCGTTCCGACGTCATCACCGTCCATGTCCCCAAGAACAAGGAGACGGAGAATTTAATTGATGCCAAGGCCATCGGCAAGATGAAGGACGGGGTGATGCTGATCAACTGCGCCCGCGGGGGAATCGTCGATGAGAAGGCCCTGGCAGATGCCTGCCGCAGCGGCAAGGTCAGGGCGGCGGCAGTCGATGTATTTACCAAAGAGCCTGCCCTGCCCGACAACCCCCTGTTGGGGGTGGAGAACATCGTGTGCACCCCCCACCTCGGCGCCGCCACTGCCGAGGCTCAGGAGAACGTGGCCGTCGACATCGCCCACCAGATCGTCGCCTATCTGATTGAGGGCACCGTCAGGAATGCCGTCAACGTTCCCTCGGTGGACGCGCAGGTCCTGGCTACCCTGGGCCCTTTTCTCAACCTCGGCCAGAAGATGGGCGGGTTCTTTGCCCAGACATGCCCCTTCCCTCTCAAGGAACTCATCATCGAGTATCAGGGGGAGGTGACCGCTTATAATGTAGCCCCTATCTCGTCGGCCGTCCTGGTGGGTATCCTTAAATCTCACATGGAAGATCAAGTCAACGATGT
>MGQS01000076.1:6246-7645 GCA_001797905.1 Deltaproteobacteria bacterium RBG_16_54_11
AGACGGCCGACTTCACCAGCCTCATCACCCTCAGGGCAAAGGCGGATGGCAAGGCGCATCAGGTGGCAGGCACCCTCTTCGGCAAGAAAGAGCCGAGATTAGTATCAGTGAATGATTATTTAGTAGAAGCGGTACCCGTGGGGAATATCCTCTTAATAGACACCCTCGACAAACCAGGGGTCATCGGGAACATAGGGGATACCCTGGGGAAAAAGGAGATAAATATCGGCAATATGCAATTCGGCAGAGACAAGATGGGGGGAAAATCCCTGTGCATCCTCCACCTGGATGCCATCCCCTCCAAAGACGTCCTTGATGCGCTCAGCCGTCTCCCCAATGTGAATTCCGTCAAGCTAATCCAACTGTAGACACGGGCGAATATGGCGCACGTAATAATAGTGGTTGGGACCCAATGGGGCGATGAAGGCAAGGGGAAGATCATCGACTTATTGGCCGAGTTCGCCGACGTGATCGTCCGCTTCCAGGGCGGAAGTAACGCCGGCCACACCCTCGTGGTGGAAGGGGAGAAATTCGTCTTCCACCTCATCCCCTCAGGCATCCTCCATAAGGGAAAACGATGCATCATCGGCAGCGGGGTGGTGGTGGACCCCCAGGTCCTCATCGAGGAGATCGACCGATTAAAGGAACAGGGGTACCTCCAGGACGACTCCCAGTTCCTGCTCAGCGAGGAGGCCCACCTCATCTTTCCCTACCACAAGATGATCGATAAAGGCCGCGAACGCATCCGTTCAGGGGAGATTGGGACTACTGGGCGGGGAATCGGGCCTGCCTATGAGGACAAGGCCGCCCGGGAGGGGATCCGCGTCATCGACCTCGCCGAGGAAGAGATCTTTCGCAGGAAATTAGAGGATGTCCTGGCCCAGAAAAATTACTACCTCACACATGTCCTGCAGGAAGCGGGATTGGAGCTGGAGCCCCTGTATCAGGAATATATGAAGTACGGGGAGAGGCTGCGCAAGTATGTCGCCAACACCTCCTTCTTTCTCTCCCAGCAGATCAAGGAGGGGAAAAAGATCCTCTTTGAAGGCGCCCAGGGAAGCCTCCTCGATGTGGATCACGGCACCTATCCTTATGTTACCTCGTCCAGCACCGTGGCCGGCAATGCTTGTTCCGGTTCCGGTATCGGTCCTGCTCAGATCGACTTTGTCTTAGGGATAACGAAGGCGTATACCACCAGGGTGGGGGGCGGTCCTTTCCCCACCGAGCTCACCGATGCGATCGGCGATAGACTCAGAGAAAAGGGAGGAGAGTATGGGGCCACGACGGGCAGGCCGCGCCGATGCGGGTGGTTCGATGCCGTGGTGGTGAGACATGCGGTCAGGGTGAACGGCCTCGGAGGACTGGCCATCACCAAGCTGGATACCCTTACGGGGCTCAA
>MGQS01000077.1:0-2412 GCA_001797905.1 Deltaproteobacteria bacterium RBG_16_54_11
CCGAAATCTTGGAGTAAGGGGAATCAAGGATGCCCAACGATCGAATCAGGGTCTGTCTCAAGGCATTTGACCACAAATTGCTCGATCAGTCCGTTCAGGAGATCGTGGATGCCGTGAGGAGGACCGGTGCACAGGTGGCAGGGCCTATCCCGCTCCCCACCAAGATCAACAAGTACTGTGTGCTCAGGTCGCCGAATATCGATAAGAAATCGAGGGAGCAATTCGAGATGAGGACGCACAAGCGACTGCTCGACATCATCGAGCCGACCCAACAGACGGTGGACGCCCTCATGCGATTGGAGCTTGCCGCCGGGGTCGATGTGGAGATCAAGCTGTGATGGAGTCTCCCCCATGCTGAAGGGTATTATCGGGCGAAAACTCGGGATGACGCAGATCTTCGGTGATAACGGGAATGTCATCCCCATCACCGTTATCGAGGCAGGCCCCTGCGCCATCGTCCAGATCAAGACGAAAGAAAAAGAGGGGTACAATGCCCTCCAGTTCGGCTTCTTGAAGAAAAAGCCCCAGCGGGTGAACCGCCCCCTTACCGGGCACCAGCAGAAGAGCGGCGCAGGCCCCTTTTATTGCCTCAAGGAGTTTCGCGTGGACGACGTAGGGGGGTATACCGTAGGGCAGGAGATAACCCTGGCGGCCTTCTCCGTCGGGGATGTCGTCGATATCATCGGCACCAGCAAGGGCAAGGGGTTTGCCGGGGTCATCAAGCGGCACGGCTTTCATGGCTCCCCCGGCTCCCACGGGACCCATGAATACTTCAGACACGGCGGCTCCATCGGCGCGCACTCCTACCCGGGAAGGACCTTTAAGGGGATGAGGATGCCCGGACTCTTCGGCAACAGCCGGGTCACCGCGGAGAATCTCAAGATCGTCGATATAAAACCGGAGAGAAACCTCCTGCTGGTCAGGGGGGGCATCCCCGGCTCGATAAACTCCATCGTGATCATCAGGGAGGCCGTCAAGAAGCACGGGGCTTCGCAAAAACCCGCAGAAGCGGCACCCGAGGGTTGAAAGGCAATGGCGCAGTGCGATCTCTATAATCTGGAAAAGAAAAAGGTGGGAAAGCTGGAGCTGCAAGACCATATCTTTGCCGCCCCAATCAAGCCCCACCTCTTTCATGAGGTGACCACGTGGCAATTGGCCAAGAGGCGCCAAGGGACCGCTTCCACCAAGGAACGCTCGGCGGTGAGCGGCGGCGGGCGCAAGCCCTGGAGGCAAAAGGGGACGGGCAGGGCCAGTGCCGGGACCAGCAGGTCCCCCCTGTGGCGGGGGGGCGGCACCATCTTCGGCCCTCACCCCCGGGATTACGGCTATCCGCTGCCCAAAAAGGTCCGCATGGCTGCCCTGCGCTCGGCCCTGAGCCTCCGGTTCCAGGAGGGCAAGCTCCTCCTGCTCGACGCATTCCCCTCGCCGGAGGGAAAGACCAAGGCCTTTGTCAAGGCGATGGAGGCGTTGGGGATCAAGAGCGCCGTGGTCGTAACCGATGGGGAGAACCTCAATCTGGAGCGATCCGCCAGAAACGTGCCGTGGGTCAAGGTCTTACGGTATAACGGCATCAACGTCTACGATATCCTCAAGCACGAACATCTGATCATCCTGAAACCGGCTGTCGGGAAGATCGAAGAGAGGCTCAAGGGATGAAGGATATCTATCAGGGAATCAAGAAGCCCCTCGTCACCGAGAAGGCGAATATCCTCAAGGAAAAGGATAACAAGGTCGCCTTCGTCGTGGCCCCGGAGGCCAACAAGGCGGAGATCAAGGAGGCGGTGGAGCGCCTGCTCAAGGTGAAGGTTCTCAAGGTCAATATCGCCACGATGAAAGGGAAGCCCCGGAGGATCGGGCGCACCAGCGGCAAACGCGCCGATTGGAAAAAGGCGGTGGTCACCTTGAGACCAGGGGACCGCATCGAATTCTTCGAAGGGGCTTAACCAAAGGGTCATTGATTCATGGGCATAAAAAAATACCAACCCACATCCCCGGGCAGAAGGTTCCAGACGGTCTCGACCTTTGAGGAGATCACCCGGCCGGAACCGGAGCGCAGCCTGCTGCGCCCCCTGAAGAGCAGCGGCGGAAGAAACAACGCCGGGAGGATGACCGTCCGGTATAGGGGCGGCGGACACAAGCGAAGGTACCGGCTTATCGATTTCGTCAGGCGGGATAAGGTCGGGGTGCCCGCCACGGTGGTGAGCATCGAGTATGACCCGAACCGCTCCGCCAGGATCGCCCTGCTGCACTACGCCGACGGAGAAAAGAGATATATCCTTGCCCCTCTCGAGCTCAAGGTGGGGGGTAAGGTTATGGCAGGGGATAAGGTGGAGATCGAGGCCGGCAACGCCCTGCCCCTGAAGAATATACCGCTCGGCACCCTCATCCACAACGTGGAGCTGAAGATCGGCA
>MGQS01000077.1:2444-4037 GCA_001797905.1 Deltaproteobacteria bacterium RBG_16_54_11
GCAAGATCATGGCGAAGGAGGGGAAATACGCCCACGTGCGGCTTCCCTCCGGCGAGGTGAGGCTGGTGTACCAGGAGTGCTACGCCACCATCGGACAGGTGGGCAACATAGAGCACGAGAGCATCTCCATCGGCAAGGCGGGCAGGTCCCGGTGGCTGGGGAGGCGCCCCCATGTGCGGGGCGTGGCCATGAACCCGGTGGACCACCCCATGGGGGGTGGCGAGGGGAAGACCTCGGGGGGGGGACATCCCGTCAGCCCGTGGGGGGTGCCTGCTAAGGGATACAAGACCAGGAGAAACAAGAGCACCGATAAATACATCGCCAAGAAAAGGAAATGAGTTCATTCTACCGAGAAAATAACCACCATTCTTTCCTCTCCCGTCACGCCAAGGCGTGAGAGAGGGGGGAGATAATATGTTTCCCGCCGTTGGCGGGGTAGATTACGCTAAGGGTTAGACAGGAGGAGTTGTGGCACGTTCTCTCAAAAAAGGTCCCTATATCGAGCCCAGCCTTTTGAGAAAGATCCAGAGGGCCAAAGAGGGCGCAGGCGAAAAGGTAATCAAGACCTGGTCGCGCCGCTCCACCATCACCCCTGATTTGGTGGGCTTGACTATAGCGGTTCATAACGGGAAAAAATTTATCCCCGTCTTCATTACCGAGGACATGGTGGGATATAAGTTGGGTGAGTTCGCCCCGACCCGTACCTTTCACAGTCATGCCGGGGACAGAAAGACCAGGGTCGTCCCGGCGGCGGCGCCAAAGGCTTAGAGGACGAGAGGAAGATGGGGGTTACGGCGAAAGCGAGATTTGTGAGGGTTTCTCCCCGGAAGGCCAGATTGCTGGTTGATCTGGTCAGGGGCAAGAAGGTGGAAGAGGCCTTGAATATACTGGCCTTTACCAAGAAGGCCTTTGCCAAGACCCTGACCAAACTGATCAATTCCGCCGTGGCCAACGCCCAGCAGAACAACAAGATGGATGTGGATACCCTCATGGTCAAGCTGATCTCGGTAGACGGCGGGCCCACCCTCAAACGGCATATACCACGGGCCATGGGGAGGGCCACCATGATTAGAAAGAGGACCAGCCACATAACGGTGGTCCTGGATCAGAAATAGAAAGGGAAGGTGACAGCTTGGGGCAAAAAGTACATCCGATCGGGTTTAGGCTGGGGATCATAAAGGATTGGAATTCCAAGTGGTTCGCCGAAAAGGACTACGCCACGCTCTTGCACGAGGATTTGTCCATCAGGAAGTACGTTTGTAACAAGCTCTCCCATGCAGCGGTCTCCAGGGTGGAGATAGAGCGGGTGGCAAACAAGGCGAGCAAGGTAAAGGTGAATATCTATACCGCCCGGCCCGGCATCATCATCGGAAAAAAAGGATCGGAAGTGGAAAACCTCAAAAACGAGCTCCAGGCCATGACGAAGAGGGAGATCATCATCAATATCAAGGAGATCAGAAAGGCCGAGACAGATGCCCAGCTGGTGGCCGAGAACGTGTCCTTCCAGCTGCAGCGGCGGGTGGCCTTCAGGAGGGCGATGAAGCGCAGCGTGAGCTCCGCCCTCAAGCTGGGGGCGCAGGGGATAAAGATCGC
>MGQS01000077.1:4056-17021 GCA_001797905.1 Deltaproteobacteria bacterium RBG_16_54_11
ACATGAGATGGCCCGCCGGGAGTGGTACCGTGAGGGGCGGGTCCCCCTGCACACCATCCGGGCCGATATCGATTACGGATTTGCCGAGGCCAAGACTACATACGGCATCATAGGGGTAAAGGTGTGGGTTTTCAACGGAGAGATCCTCCCCCCCCGCGAGGGAACATCTCCGAAAGGGTAGAAGAGGATGCTGTCGCCAAAGAAGACTAAATACCGCAAGCAGCAGAAGGGAAGGATTCGGGGAAAGGCCCACGCGGCGACCGAACTCAACTTCGGCGATTTCGGCCTCCAGGCCTTGGAAGGCGGGCGGCTCAGCAACCGCCAGATCGAAGCGGCCCGTATCGCCATGACCCGTTTCATCAAGCGGACAGGGAGGATCTGGATCCGCATCTACCCCGACAAACCCTTCACCAAGAAACCCGCCGAGACCAGGATGGGAAAGGGCAAGGGGGCCGTGGAAGGATGGATGGCTGTCGTGAAAACGGGCCGCATCCTGTACGAGATGGAAGGCGTGCCTGAAGACAGGGCAAAGGAGGCCTTCCGGCTCGCCGCGCACAAGCTCCCCATCGCCACCCGCTTTGTGGCCCGGGAGGAGATATAATGCGGGCCAGGGAGCTGCGGGAATTGAGCATCGACGAGATGCGTCAGAAAGAGCATGACCTCAAGGAAGAGCTCTTCAACCTCAGGTTCCAGCGGGCCACCGGACAGCTCGAAAACCTCACGCGATTGACCGCCGTCAAGCGCGATATCGCCAGGGTCAAGACCGTGTTACGCGAGAGCACAGGAAAGGAGAGCAATGAGAAGGCGGGGGATGAGAAAGCATGAGATAGGGATCGTGGTCAGCGGGAAGATGGGCAAGACGGCAATTGTCCAGGTGGAGCGCATGACCCAGCATCCCGTCTACAAGAAATATATCAAACGCTACACCACCTATAAGGCCCATGATGAGGAGAATGCGTGCAGCGTCGGCGATAAGGTCATGATCGTCGAGACCCGTCCCCTCAGCAAGACCAAGAGGTGGAATGTAAAGAAGATCATCGAAAAGGCAGCGGAGGTCTAACGGATATCCATGATCCAGATGAGGACCATGTTGGATGTGGCCGACAACTCGGGGGCGAGAAAGATCGGCTGCATAAAGGTCTTGGGGAGCTCGCGGAGAAAGTACGCCTCGTTGGGCGACGTGATCGTGGTCTCGGTCAAGGACGCCATCCCCAACTCCAAGATCAAGAAGGGGGATGTGGTGAGGGCCGTGGTGGTCAGAACTAAAAAGGGCGTCAAGAGGTCCGATGGCTCCTATATAAAGTTTGACGATAATTCAGCCGTGCTCATCACCCCGCAAAATGAACCGATCGGCACCCGAATCTTCGGTCCGGTGGCCAGGGAGCTCAGGGCGAAAAAGTTCATGAAGATCATCTCCCTCGCCCCGGAGGTCCTGTGAGAAGGGGCATGGAGAAGATAGTAATCAAGAAAAACGACACCGTGATGGTGGTTGCAGGCAAGGATAGGGGCAAATCGGGCAAGGTGCTCAAGGTCTTTCCCCAAAAGGGCTCGGTGCTCATTGAGCGTCTCAACTTCGTCAAGAAACACATGAGAGCCGGTGCTTCCCACGGCAAGGGAGGCATCGTGGAAAGGGAGGCCCCCATCCGCCTCTCCAATATCCAACTGCTCTGCGGCAAGTGCAACCTCCCCACCCGCATAGGGAAGAAGATCCTGGGGGACGGCAGGAAGATCCGCATCTGCAGGAAGTGCGGGGAGGCCATCGATCAATAGATACTCGAGCTGGCAGGTCAACGATGTCGATGAAAGAATTCTATCTTAAAGAAGTCGTTCCAGCCCTGAAGAAGCACTTTAACTACAAGAATATCATGGAGGTGCCCAGGCTGGACAAGATCGTAGTCAACATGGGGCTCGGCGAGGCCATCCAGAACATCAAGATCCTTGACTCCGCCCTGGAAGAGATAGCCGCCATGACGGGGCAGCGGCCGGTCATCACGAAGGCCAGGCGATCTATTGCCCAGTTCAAACTGAGGGCCGGCATGCCCATCGGCTGCATGGTGACCCTGCGCAAGGAGCGGATGTATGAGTTCTTGAACAGACTCATCAATATTGCCCTGCCCAGGGTGAGGGACTTTCGCGGGTTCTCCCCCCACGCCTTTGACGGCAGGGGAAATTATTCCCTGGGGATCAAGGAGCAGATCATCTTCCCTGAGATAGAGTACGATAAGATAGACAAGATAAAAGGGATGAACATAGTTATCACGACCACAGCCAAGACCGATGAGGAGGGCAGGGAGCTCCTCAGACTCTTGGGTATGCCATTTAGGAGTTAAGGAGGTTTCCCCGTGGCGAGAAAGGCGTTGGTAGTGAAGGCCCGGCGGCCGAATAAATTTAAGGTAAGGGCATATAATAGATGTCCGGTGTGCGGGAGGTCCAGGGCCTTTTACCGAAAGTTCAACATGTGCCGTATCTGTCTGAGGAAGTTTGCCCTCCGGGGGGATGTCCCGGGGGTCATGAAGTCCAGTTGGTAGCGCTTGAGGAGATGATCTATGAGCATGACCGATCCTATAGCTCACATGCTGACGAAGATACGCAACGCCAGTATGGTAAAAAAACCCGAGGTAGAGATCCCTTCTTCCAAGATGAAGGTATTGATCGCAAAAATCCTCAAGCAGGAGGGATATATTCAAGGCTATGAGGTTATCCCCGACACCAAACAGGGAATCCTCAAGCTCAAGCTCAAATATGACGATCATGCGGAATGTGTGATCGTCAACCTGCAGCGGGTGAGCAAGCCCAGCCGCAGGGTTTACGTGGCCAAGGATGAAATCCCATCCGTGTTGAGCGGGATGGGAATAGCCATCCTCTCCACCTCCAAGGGGATGATGACGGACCGTGCAGCACGCCAGGCAGGGGTCGGGGGGGAGATCATCTGCTATGTCTGGTAGCGTGCCGGAGGGAGGTTAGATGTCCAGGATAGGAAGGGCCCCTATATCTGTGCCCCAGGGGGTCGAGGTAAAACAAGCGGGATCCGCCCTTGAGGTGAAAGGCCCCAAGGGGATCTTGTCTCAGCATATACCCACGGGCATCTCCCTCGAGATCGGAGACGGGGTGATCCACGTCAAACGCAAGGGGGATGCAAAGCGGGCGCGCTCCCTCCATGGCCTGATGAGGACCTTGATCGCCAATATGGTAACCGGGGTGACGCAGGGGTTTGAAAAAGGGCTCGAGATCGTGGGCATAGGATACCGGGCCAACGTGCAGGGCAAAAACCTCCAATTGAGCCTGGGATACTCACACCCCGTGCTCTATGCCATCCCCGAGGGCATCGAATTGGTAGTGGAGAAACAGAATAAAATTACAGTCAAGGGCACCGATAAGCAGAAGGTCGGCCAGGTGGCCGCCGAGATAAGGAGTTTCAGAAAGCCCGAACCCTACAAGGGCAAGGGGATCAGATATATAGGAGAGCAGGTCCGCAGGAAGGCGGGCAAGGCAAAGGCCTAAGGAGAAGGGCGGTGGCTGCAAAGAGATTGACGGGGAGATTGAGGAGAAAGCGGCGGGTCAGGCAAAAGGTGCAGGGGACCGAAGGGCGACCCCGTCTCACCGTGTACCGGAGCCTCAATCACATCTATGCCCAGGTTATCAACGATCGCACCGGGCAGACCCTGGCAGCCGCCTCTACCCTCAGCAAAGAATTGCAGGGGAAGCTCAAGGCCACGGGAAACAGCGGGGCGGCGCAGGCCGTCGGCGAGCTCGTAGCGCAAAAGGCCCTGGAGCGGGGGATCAAAAAGGTGGTCTTCGACCGCAACGGATTCCTCTACCACGGCAGGATAAAGAAGCTTGCTGAGGCAGCGCGTCAAAAAGGACTCGAATTTTGAGAGAGGAGAGAATGGTGGAGGCGATAGATTCCACGGAACGGGAATTAACCGATCGGGTCGTTAACATCAACAGGGTAGCCAAGGTGGTAAAAGGGGGCAGGAGATTCCGTTTCAGCGCCCTGGTGGTGGTGGGAGACGGGAACGGGACCGTGGGCAGCGGCCTCGGGAAGGCCCATGAAGTCCCCGAGGCCATTCGCAAGGGTATCGAGCTGGCAAAGAAGAACCTCATGAAGGTCCCTATTATCAATAGCACCATACCCTATATGGTCGTAGGAAACTTCGGCGCGGGCAAGGTCATCTTGAGGCCGGCCTCCGAGGGGACCGGCGTCATCGCCGGGGCTGCGGTCAGAGCGGTGGTGGAGGTAGCGGGGATACAGAACATCCTGACCAAATCCCTCGGCTCCAATAACCCCCACAACCTGGTCAAGGCCACCTTTGAGGGCCTCAAACAGCTCAAGACCCCGGAGGAGATAGCCAAGAAACGGGGGATCGAGGTGGGAGCAATCCTCAGGCAATAATATGGACGCAGGATATATAAAGATCAAATTGGTGCGCAGCGGCATTGGACATCCCCGAAAACACCGGGCGGTCTTGCGGGGGATGGGTTTGACCAGATTAAACAAGGTGGTGGCCCTCAAAGACACGCCGCAGACGCGGGGGATGATCAAAAAGGTCTCCCACCTCCTGGAGGTGATTGAGTAAGATGATAGGGCAGCTGAAACCTCCCCAGGGGGCAAAAAAAGGGCCGAAACGCGTGGGCAGGGGTCCCGGCTCAGGTCACGGGAAGACGTCGGGCAAAGGCCACAAGGGCCAGAAGGCGCGCAGCGGCCCCCATATCCGTCCCGGCTTCGAAGGGGGGCAGATGCCTCTGCAGCGGCGGCTGCCCAAACGGGGCTTCAGGAATATATTCAAAAAGCGATTTGCCCTGGTCCATATCAGGGACCTCGGCCGTTTTCCCGCAGGTGCGGTGGTGGATGTCGAGGCCTTGCGCGAGGCAGGGCTCGTCAAGAAGGCCCCTGATGGCGTGAAGATAGTGGGGGACGGCGACCTCACCGTTGCCCTCACGGTCAGGGCCCACGCATTTACCGAGTCGGCTCGAAAGAAGATCGAGGCGGCCTCGGGGAAGGTTGAGAAGGCCTAACGATGGCAGCTATCGGCAATATCTTCAAGATACCGGAGTTGAAGAAGCGCATCATCGTCACCTTCTTGCTCCTGGCGGTCTATCGGCTGGGATGCCACATCCCCACCCCGGGGATCAACAGCGCGGCGCTCGCCTCGTTCTTTCAACAGACAGCCGGGACCCTGCTCGGATTCTTTGATATGTTCGCCGGCGGCGCCTTAAGCCGCCTGTCCGTCTTTGCCCTCGGTATTATGCCCTACATCAGCGCCTCCATTATCCTGCAGTTGCTCACCGTGGTCGTCCCTTATCTTGAGCGACTGCAAAAAGAGGGGGAGATAGGCAGGAGGAAGATCATCCAGTACACGAGATACGGAACGGTCGTCCTGAGCATCATCCAGGGCTTCGGCATCGCCATGTGGATGGAGGCCCAGCGCGGCATGGATGGAACAGCGATTGCCCTCCATCCCGGGTGGTCCTTCCGGCTCATGACGACGATCACCCTGGCTGCCGGCACTGCCTTTCTGATGTGGCTGGGGGAGCAGATCACCGAGCGGGGGATCGGCAACGGTATCTCCCTGATCATCTTTGCGGGGATCGTGGCAAGTATGCCGGCTGCAGTCGGCAATACCTTTCGGCTCATGAAGACGGGGGAGCTGGGAGCCCTCCTGATGCTGGCCATTGTAGCCTTAATGGTCGCGGTCACCGCCTTTATCATCTATGTGGAGACTGCCCATCGCCGCATACCCGTCCAGTACGCCAAGAGGATCATCGGGAGAAGGATGTACGGGGGGCAGAGCACGCACCTGCCCTTAAAGATCAACACCTCCGGCGTCATCCCCCCGATCTTCGCCTCCTCCATCCTCATGTTTCCCGCCACCATCGCTACCTTTGTGGCGCATCCCTGGATGCAGGCCATTTCCAAAAGCCTTACCCCGACGACGGTGATCTACAACGTCCTGTATGTGGGTTTCATCATGTTTTTCTGCTACTTTTACACCGCCGTGGTCTTCAACCCCGTGGACGTGGCAGAGAACATGCAGAAGTACGGCGGCTTCATCCCCGGTATCAGGCCGGGGAGCTCCACCGCCGACTATATCGATCGGGTTCTCACCCGCATCACCTTGGGGGGGGCCATCTATATCGCCGGCGTATGCGTCCTGCCCACCTTCCTGATGGCGAGGTTCAACGTCCCCTTCTACTTCGGGGGGACATCCCTGCTCATCGTGGTGGGGGTGGCCTTGGACACCGTCCAGCAGATCGAGTCCCACATGTTGACCAGGCACTATGAAGGCTTGATCAGTGGAGGGAGGGTTAAAGGGCGTTATGGCAGATAACGGAAATGGATGAGGTGAGGTAGATGGATTTAATCCTGCTGGGGCCGCCCGGCTCAGGCAAGGGCACGCAGGCTAAAAAAATGGTGGAACGGTACCATGTCCCCCAGATATCCACCGGCGATATCCTCAGGGCTGCGGTAAAGGAAAAGACCCGCCTGGGGGTGGAGGCAAAGCAGTATATGGACCAGGGGCGATTGGTGCCTGATGAGGTAGTGGTGGGAATCGTTCGGGATAGGCTCAAGGCTCCGGACTGCACGGGTGGATTTATCCTGGACGGCTTTCCCCGCACCGTGCCCCAGGCCGAGGCCCTGGGAGCCACCTTGCAGGCAATGCACAGGGGTATCGACCATGTCCTCAGCATCGAGGTGGACAAAGAAGAATTACTCAAGCGTCTGGGGGGGAGGAGGACCTGCCGGAGTTGCGGGGCCATGTTTCATCTCATCTTCGATCCTCCCAAGAAGGAGGGGGTTTGCGACACGTGCGGGGGGGAGCTATATCAACGTGCAGACGATCAAGAGAAGACCATCAGGGCGAGGCTTAAGGTCTACGACGAGCAGACCGCTCCCCTGATAGCATACTATCGGGAAAAGGGGCTCTTGCGTGCCATCGATGGCGTGGGAGGGGTCGAGGAGATCTTCCGGAAGATCGTGAAGGCCATCGAGGAGTAACGAGGAACGCTCTATGCCCAAGGCTGAAGCCTTCTCAGTAGAAGGAACGGTCACGGAAACCCTGCCCAACGCCATGTTCAGGGTCGAGCTGGAGGGCGGCCGCAAGGTCTTGGCTCACATCTCCGGAAAGATGAGGATGCACTACATCAAAATCCTTCCGGGGGACAAGGTTACCGTGGAACTCTCTCCCTATGACCTCAGCAGGGGCAGGATAACCTATCGGGAGAAAAAGACAGCTTGATTGATAAAAACCGGATAGGAGGATTCAGATGAAGGTGCGATCTTCGGTGAAGAAGATCTGTGATAAATGTAAGATCATCAAGAGGAAGGGTGTCATCAGGGTTATCTGTGTAAACCCGAAGCACAAACAAAGACAAGGCTAGGAGGGAAAACAGTGCCCAGAATCGCAGGGGTTGACCTACCGAAGGATAAGAGGGTTGAGATCGCCCTTACCTATATCTACGGCATCGGACGCTCTGCGTCCCAGCGGATCTTGCAAGAGGCCGAGGTCGACTGGAACAAGAAGGCCGGGGAGTTGAGCGAGTCCGAGGTGGTCAAGATAAGGGGGATCATCGACGGCGCCTTTAAAGTGGAGGGAGAACTGAGAAGGGAAATAGCCATGAATATCAAGGGCCTCATGGACCTGGGTTCTTATCGGGGGCTGCGCCATCGCCGATCCCTTCCGGTGCGGGGGCAGCGGACCCATACCAACGCCAGGACTCGAAAAGGTCCTCGCCGGGGAGTGGTCGGGAAGAAGAAATAGGAGGACTGACTGTATGGCCAAAAGGGAGCAAAAAGAGGGAAGGAAAAAAGTGCGAGTAAATATCCCTACGGGGATCGTTCACATCCAGGCTACCTTTAACAACACCATTGTGACCTTTACCGACGATCAGGGCAACACCATTGCGTGGGCCAGCGGGGGCACGCAGGGTTTCAAGGGGTCGCGCAAGGGGACGCCCTTTGCCGCCCAATTGGCCGCGTCGGCCGCCGCAAAGAAGGCCATGGAGCACGGGATGAGGTCGGTGGATGTCTACGTAAAGGGGCCCGGGGCAGGGAGGGAGGCCGCCCTGAGGGCCTTGCAGGCCGCAGGGATGAAGGTCCACATGATCAGGGATGTCACCCCCATACCGCATAACGGCTGTAGGCCTCCCAAGCGGAGGAGGGTGTAACGTGGCGCGATACAAAGATTCGTTCTGCCGACTGTGTCGCCGAGAAAGAATGAAGCTCTTCTTGAAAGGTGAGCGATGCTATACCGATAAGTGCGCCTTCGAGCGCCGGGGTTATCCGCCCGGACAACATGGCCAACGCCGGGTTAAGTTCTCCGACTACGGCATCCAACTGAGGGAGAAACAAAAGGTCAAACGCATATACGGCGTAACCGAGCGGCAGTTTCGCAACTACTTTGAAAAGGCCGACAGACAAAAGGGTATTACGGGGACAAACCTCCTGATCCTCTTGGAGCGGCGGCTTGACAATGCGGTCTACCGTCTGGGCTTCGCCACCTCCCGTCAGGAGGCACGACAGCTGGTGGGGCACGGCCACTTTCTGGTGAACGGGCGCAAGGTAAACATTTCCTCGTATCTCGTGCAGCCCAAGGATGTCATCGAAGTCAAAGAAAAGAGCAAAGGGATGGGTCGGATCAAGGAGGCTGTAGAGGGGATGGCGAGGAGGGGCTTGCCTCAATGGCTCGAGATGGAAAAGGACGTACTCAAAGGAATGGTCAAGGGATGGCCTGATCGAGGGGAATTAACGACTCCTCCCATCCAAGAGCAACTCATCGTAGAGCTATACTCCAAATAGCGATTCAGTATGGCGCAGGAGGACAGTAAAAGGCTATGGAGATAAACGAGAAGAATTGGAAGGCCTTGATCAAACCGAAAAGGCTTGAGGTCGATGAAGAGACCTTAACCGATTACTACGGTAAATTCGTCGTTGAACCCCTGGAGAGGGGGTTCGGCATGACCCTGGGGAACTCCCTGAGGAGAATCCTCCTGTCATCCCTGCAGGGGGCCGGCATCACGGCGGTCAAGATAGACGGCAGCCTGCATGAGTTCTCTGTCCTACCGGGGGTCAAGGAGGATGTCACCGATCTCATTCTCAATCTGAAGGAGGTGGTCTGCAAGCTGCACGCCCCCGGTCCCAAGATGGTGAGGATAGAGGCCGAGGGCGAAAAGGAGGTTGTGGCAGCGGATATCATCACCGATGCCGATGTGGAGGTGATAAATCCACAACAGCACATCGCTATCCTCGGCAAGGGCGCCAAGCTGAAGATGGAGATGACGGTAAGGATGGACAAAGGGTATGTCACCGCCGAGAGAAACAAGGAAGAGGACATGCCGATAGGGACCATCCCCATTGATGCCATCTTCACCCCTATTAAGAAGGTGAACTATACGGTGACCAATGCGCGCGTGGGGCAGATCACCGACTATGACAAGCTTACCTTCGAAGTCTGGACCAACGGGACCATAAAACCGGACGACGCAGTGGCCCTGGCAGCCAAGATCCTTAAGGATCAATTGAGCATATTTATCAACTTCGAGGAGCCTGTTGAAGAGCTTCCGAGTGAGGACGATGAAGAAACAAAGAAGAAGAAGCTGGAGGAACTGCGCGAAAAACTAACCAAGAGCGTGGATGAGCTCGAATTGTCGGTCAGATCGGCCAACTGTCTGAAGAACGCCAACATTCAATACATCTCGGAATTAGTGCAAAAGACGGAGCAGGATATCCTCCAAACCAAGAACTTCGGCAGAAAATCCCTCAATGAGATAAAAGAGGTCTTGAAGGGGATGGGATTACAGCTGGGGATGAACATGGCAGATCTCACGCCCCCTGCAGAGCAAAACGAGAAAGAAGAATAGGGGGAACCCGATGCGACACCGCCAGGCCGGAAGAAAACTCAATCGTACCACAAGTCATCGCCTCATGATGCTGCGTAATATGGTTACCTCCCTGTTCGAACATGAGCGGATTGAGACCACCGAGGCCAAGGCGAAAGAAGTGCGCAGTCTTGCCGAGCGCCTCATCACCTTGGGGAAGAAGGGCGATTTGCACGCCCGCCGTCAGGCCCTCAGGATCATCAATAGCAAAAAGGTTGCCCACAAGCTCTTCACTGAGATCACCCCCCGTTTCGCGGGGAGGAATGGGGGATATACCCACATCTTAAAGACCAGAAACCGTCCGGGCGATGCGGCAGCCCTTGCGATCATTGAGTTGCTTCCCCCGGAAGTCAAGGAAGAGAAAGAAAAGGCGGGCAAAAAGCCCGCCAAGAAAAAAACCGCTGAGAAGAAATCATAGCTTGTAACCGAAATCCCGCAAGAGTTTTCTCCTCCACTGAACCCCTGCGTCGTCTTCGATCCCTTGAGGAGGCGCGCCATCGATCACCCCCATAATGCCCCTTCCCTGATCCGTCTCGGCGATGACCACCTCAACCTGGTTGGCAGTGGCACAGTAGATGGTGCACACCTCCTGGCACATCTTGATGGCGTTTAGGACGTTTATGGGAAAGGCATCCTTGAGCACGACGATGAAGGTATGGCCGGCCGCCACTTTTGCGGCATTTTGTTGGGCGACCTTGACCATATCGGCGTCATTCCCCTCTGATCTGATGAGGCACTTGCCCGAGGCCTCACAAAAGGCGATACCGAACTTTGCCCCCGGCGCCCCACCGGCTATCACCTCGTAGAGGTCCTCGACCGTCTTGATAAAGTGGCTCTGCCCTAAGATGACGTTGCCTCCCTCCGGGATCTCGAGTCTCACTGCCGTGATCTCCATAGAACGCTCCCTCCTCTCTTGTGTTAAACAACGGGGATACCCTTTGCTCTATCGCAACCGAGCTTCTTGAGAAACCGCTCTTTCAGCTTCTGCGTGGCCTCCTTGCGGCTCTGCGGCACGGCCAGCAACCACCTCCCCCCGGCGGTGGCCTCATGTCCTCCGGCGCTCGCCCCCTCCACGCCTCTGATCAGGTCACGGGCCAGTTTATCGGCGCTGCCCTTGTGGCGCCCCGTTGTGCGCAGGGAAAATAAAACCTCATGATCCATCTCCCCGAGGACGAGCAACCATCTCACCCCATCCATGCGGATCAAAAAATCGGCTATGATAGCCACCATGTCCGGGTCCGCCATCTCCCCCAGTTCGCTGATCAAGACCCCCTGAGGAGGATACCACATCGTCCTCTCGAGGGCCTCTTGCAGGATGCGAAAATACTCACGCGGGAGGGAAGGGTATTCGATCTGCGAAAGGGTCTTCCCCAAGACCTTGGGGTAGAGGGCCGCTGACAGCTTTACATCCACCTCATGGGCATCTCTGCCCAGATACCTCGTATCCGACATGATCCCGTAGTAGAGGGCTGTGGCCAATCTTCGATTGATATCAACCCCCTCCTTCACGAGGTACTCGGCCAGTATGCTGGAGGTGCTCCCATACGCCGGTCTGATATCCACGAAGGGGACCTTTTTTAGCAGGGAGATCTTTCTCGCCGGATGATGATCGACAACGATGCTGGGCACGAGCGAGAGGGGGAGCGGGGCGTTTCCGGAAAACGGCTGGCAGTCTACCAGAGAGACCACGGTAAAATTAAAGGGGTCGATCGTTTGAATGGAGCGCATGGGGATCTGCAGCCTGGTGATCATGGCTTTGTTCTCCGCGCGGCCGATGATCCCTCCGTAGACGAGCACCGAATTTATCCCCCACGAGGCAAAGAGATGTCGCAGGGCATAAGCGCTGGCGATGGAATCGGGATCAGGGTTGGTGTGCGTAGCGATCAGCACCTTGCGTTTGTTCTGCACCACTTGATGCAATCGCTCCAGGTTGTCTCCCATAGATCGATCTCCCGCCGCCTTCTCCTTCACTCTGTTCAGCTCGGTGTGGGTGGGGCCCCGGGAGCAAGCCGTCCCCTGTCGGCGAAGCTATAGTAACTCCCCTGCCCGATTATGATGTGGTCCAAGACACCGATGCCCAGCACCCTTCCGCACTCCACCAGCCGCCCGGTTATCTCCTCATCCTCTCGGCTCGGTGTGGGGTCGCCGCTCGGATGATTGTGCACCAAGATCAGCGAGGCAGCGGACTCCCTGATGGCGGGGGCAAAGGCCTCCCGGGGGTGAACCAGGGAGCTGGTCAAGGTCCCCTCTGAAACCCTCTCTTCTCTGATGGCCTTGTTCTTACTGTCCAACAGGAGAATAAAAAAACACTCCTTCTTCTTATCTTTCAGGCGCTGGTGAAAATGGGCGAAGACATCCGCACTGCGCGAAAAGGCCTTGCCCTGGGGAAATTTCTCGGTGGCATACCTGCGGGCGATCTCCATGACCGCCTTTACGGTTGCCGTCTTGGCCGGCCCGATCCCCTTGAGGTCCAATAGCTCGGCGGGCGCCACAGAGGCAAGGTTTCGAAACGTCTCAAATCTTTTTATGAGCTGCCGGGCATGATCGAGGGCGGTCCTGCCGCTCTTCCCGTCCCCTGTCCTGAGGACTATGGCCAGCAACTCTGCGTCAGTGAGGGCTTCAGGTCCTTGCTCCAGGAGCTTCTCCCTCGGACGATCGCTCTTTGGCCATTCCTTAATGGGATACGAGCCTTTTGCATTCTTCACGGTATTCCCCATAGTTTTTGTAATAAGCCCCCGGTTCAATAAGCACGTGCGACACCGAGGATCATAGCACATCCTGAGCGATTATGAAAAGACACGATATACCTCCATTGACCAAAGGGTCACTGGCCAAGGGGCCACCTTCGGCTCCGGCGGCTCCGGGAAGCCTTATATTGCTGCCTTTACAGATTGCCAAGTATCAGTCGGGATTATTGATCCTGCCATTCACAAAAAACCTTGACAAAAAAGGGATTTTGATTTTAGGTAATTAAAACAGAGCATGACCGGCATCCAGAGGTACTATGTTTGCATTACTAATGTAATACCTTAAAAAAGGAGGCTTACCATGTATTGCCCAAAATGTGGGAAGAAAAACGATGACAATGC
>MGQS01000078.1:0-609 GCA_001797905.1 Deltaproteobacteria bacterium RBG_16_54_11
GGAGAGTTAGAGAGGGATTTTGAGTGCTTCTATTGTCTCCTCTCTGTGTACGGAGAGGAGATTAAGAGGAGAGGTTGAACACCCCTTTTCCCCTTTAGAGTTTAGGATTTAGGATTTAGGATTTAGAGTTTATCTTCTATCTCTTCCTGGTGAATTGTTGACCATCTTCTATCACCATTTCTTTGCGTAGCTCTATAATTCTATCCCGTATCAATGCCGCCTTCTCAAACTCTAACGCCTTGGCGGCTTGTTTCATCTGCGTTTCCAGGTCTTTCACCAGTCGGGCCATGTCCTCGCGGCTGGCCGGGGCGGTAACATCATACTGAACCCTTTTTTCCGCCACCGCCGCCGCCTTCACGCGCTCCGTGATGTCCCTTATCGCCTTCCTTATGCCCTGCGGCGTTATGCCGTGCTCTTTGTTAAAGTCCTCCTGTATCTTGCGCCGCCGCATCGTTTCGTCGATGGCTTCCTGCATGCTCTTCGTTATATTGTCCGCGTACATAATCACGTGCCCGTCGATGTGCCTTGCCGCCCGTCCCATCGTCTGTATTAACGACCACCTCGACCTCAAGAACCCCTCCTTGTCCGCGTCGAGGATAGCGACCAGGC
>MGQS01000078.1:915-5084 GCA_001797905.1 Deltaproteobacteria bacterium RBG_16_54_11
GCACCAGTTGCTCGACCACCTGCTGGCTGTGTTCGTACTCGTAGGGCGCCGGCGTCGCCGACGTGAACACCACCTGGTTGATGCGCGACTGGAACTCCGTAAAGTCCAGCGGCCTATTGTCCAGCGCCGATGGCAGCCTGAACCCGTACTCGACGAGCGTTTCCTTGCGGGAGCGGTCGCCGTGGTACATACCGCGTACCTGCGGCAGCGTCATGTGCGATTCGTCTATAAACATCAGGAAGTCCTTCGGAAAATAGTCGATTAGCGTCCACGGCGAGCTGCCCGGTGCCCGGCCGGCCAAATGCCTTGAGTAGTTCTCCACGCCGGAGCAGTAGCCCGCCTCCTGCATCATCTCTAAATCGTAATTGGTGCGCGCCTGCAGGCGCGCCGCCTCCACCACTTTCCCCTGCGCGTTCAGCTCTTTAAGCCGCCCCGCCAACTCCTCCCGTATCGCCGCCATGGCTTTAATCATCTTGTCCTGGCTCGTCACAAAGTGCTTGGCGGGGTAGATATTTATCTCTTCCATTTCACTTAAAATCTCGCCCGTCAGCGGGTCCAAAGACATTATGCGTTCTATATCGTCCCCGAAGAACTCTATTCTTAACGCCAGCTCCTCGTAAGCCGGCTGTATCTCTAACGTGTCTCCCCGTATCCTGAAGTTCCCCCGCGATAAGTCCATTTCGTTGCGACCGTACTGCATGTCCACTAGCTGCCTCAAAAGCTGCTGCCGCCCGTAATGCTGCCCTTTCTTTAGCGTGGCGACGAACCCCCGGTATTCCTCCGGCTCCCCCAGTCCGTAGATACATGATACCGATGCCACGATGAGCACGTCCCGCCGCTCGAATAGGGCGCGGGTGGCGGCATGCCGCAGCTTATCGATTTCCTCATTAATTTCCGCGTCCTTCTCGATGTACATGTCCTTCTGCGGTATGTAGGCTTCCGGCTGGTAGTAGTCGTAATAGCTCACGAAGTACTCCACCGCGCTATCGGGGAAAAACTCCTTGAACTCGGCGGCAAGCTGTGCCGCGAGCGTCTTGTTATGGCAGATGACCAGCGTGGGTTTCTGCACCCTCTCGATGACGTTAGCCATGGTGAAGGTCTTGCCGCTGCCCGTCACGCCCAGCAGGGTCTGGTGCTTAAAGCCTTTTTCCAGCCCCTCCACCAGTTTATCCACCGCCTGGGGCTGGTCGCCGGTCATTTGAAAGTCGGAAACTATCTTAAACTGCGTCATAGTAGTATTATAGCACAGAAGTTCTAATTTCTAAAGCTTTTTTAACTCATCGATAACTTCATCTATGGGAGGCAATTGGCTGATTTCATAGACCTTGACCCACGCCGCTTTCCCCTGCTCATCGACGATTACATTGGCTCTTTCGGAAGTGCCGCCGTGCTCCCGGAAAAGCCCGTAAGCTTTAGCCACCCCGCCGTGTGGCCAGAAATCCGCCAGAATCTTTAGCTGTTTCAGCCCCATGTTGTCCGACCATGCTTTTTTCGCCGGCACCGCGTCCACGCTCAAGCCTACCGGCACGGTATTCAGCCCTGCGATTGTTTTGTAGTTGGCCTCCAGCGACTTCATCTGCGCGGTGCAGACGCCCGTCCACGCTAAAGGATGGAAAGACAGCAGCACTTTTTTACCTTTATAGTCCGATAGTTTGAAATCTTTCCCGTCCTGGTCTTTGAGAGTGAAGTCCGGTGCGGTTTCGCCTTTGGTAATGGGTTTCGTTCTGTCTGCCATTGTTTCGCCTCCGTGGTGGTAAATATTTAGCTTCTCATTTAAGTATATACCTTTCGTGAACCTCTTGGAATACTATTTGTCATCCTGAGCGAAGCGTGGCAATCTCTATCTTCGCACAGCAAAATTTATCGGTCTATCAGCACTTTTTTGCGGGTCAGGGAGAGGTCCTGCAAGAGGGGGCGGAGCCTCCTCTTAAAAACCCTCCCCCTCTCAAACATATAAAAAATAAAGCGTTATAGATAATTGAGTTTGAGAGGGGGCAAGGGGGTGAGTATAGACAATCAACAAAAAAAGAGGGGCGGCAGCCTTTCCAGGTTGAACTGTTTATTCAATTACAGTCCTGGAGTGTGCGCCGTCCCGCTTTGCCAGTGTTGGCGCTTAAAGTTTACCCCGCCTTAACCCCCCGGACAATAGGGTTAACTTTCATTTCCTTGAGTGTATTTACCCGATGTGCAGGATTTGTCATTCTGACCCCGATGCAAATCGGGGGAAGAATCTCGGGGTGGTAGGGTGTCTCAACCCCTTCTGCCCCACGTCATTCCCGACCCGCCTGAGAATCTAGCCCTCTTCCCAGTTTCTCCCTTTCGTAAAGAGCTTGCCCCGTACTTGATACGGGGGAGATAATGAGGGTTTTTCCCCAAAAATCCATCCCCCTGACCCCCTTCCTTTGGCAAAGGAAGGGGGAAATTAAAAAGAGGGGCTAACGCCCCTCTTCGCAGGCTGTTCCCTTTTGGGGTATTGACGTCCCTCCTTCGTAAGAGCCTCCCCCGTACTTGATACGGGGGAGATGGAGTAGGATTTTTACCCACCCCTTTTCCCCCCGTTGTCATTGCGAGCGAAGCGTGGCAATCTCACAGTCCAATTGAAGCCAATGATAGAGATTCTCATAGTCGCTGCGCTCCCTCGGAATGACAAGAAAAAGAAAAGGGGGATTAAGGGAGATTTTACAAACTTCCCTCTCTCTGCCATCGGAGAGAGGGCTTCGGGAGAGAGGTCGGTTGCCTTAACCCCACCCCCTTTTCCCCAGGTTGTCATCCTGAGTGCAGCGAAGGATCTCGGTGTGGTCTGTCCCACCCCTTCACCCCCCAACCCCGTTTCCCTCCTTCGTAAGGAGGGATTAAGGGAGATTTTGTATTCCCCCCAAAAAACGGGAGTGCGCTGCGAGAGGGGGCATAGACGCCTCTTAAACACCCTTATTATTGTCCCTCGTTCGTAAAGAGGGATTAAGGGAGATTTTGCCCCTCCCCCTTTTCCCCCACCTGTTATTTCGTCTTTTTGAAGGAAATAGACCGGGATACAACAAATGTCGATATTGTTCTCTTACTTCTTCAAGGCCAATTTTAAACTGCTTAATTTTTTTTATATCCCACGACTCTGGGTTAATCCAATATTCTGATTTATAGTCACAGATACTTGCTAAATTATCATCAATATGACGTAAAGGAATTGCTGCGGCAGACCAATATCTAGATAATTGAGCTTCTGTATCTAAGTTTCTAGCTTTTCCAGAATCTATATCACGATAATATAGATACGTTTCATTAAGCGCATGAGAAATAGCCCTTAAAGCATTATCTCGTAATTCTCTTTGATCTTTACCCATTTCTTTAAGTGTTCGTACTAGATTGAATAGACCTGATATAATTGTATCTATCATTAATACCCCCTTAAACTTTAAAAAGTCGATATTCTGGTTCTTTCATCGTTAATGGGTCTAGGAGGGGAGGAGGAGTATTAGCGAGTAAAGGAGTAAATAGTTCTAGATAATATAATTTAAAGAAAAATATTTCTGCACCATCAATAAAAACATAAATTTTGCATATTATTGGATCATTCCATGAATCAGGATGAGTTCTTGTTTTTATCGCTACATTTAATGCCGTTAGATTTTCTTTTTGTAAATACCACCATTCTTGGTTTTTTTCTCCATAGAGTGCGTAATTTCGTGCGCAATCGTATTTTTCTTTGAAAACCATTTCCCTATTGTTTAAAGCTACATTTTCTAACGCCATTTTTAATAGGAAACGACATACCATATCTGGTCTCTTCGGTTCTGCCAAGACTCTTATTACAGTTTTTCTTCCTTCCTTCATTGCTTCGACAAATGGTGGCGAAGGTATATACTCAATAATCTTTGGTCGATCAGTTGCTATAAATATTCCTTCACCAGATTTAAACCACGGTTTCTTTCTTTTTTTCGTTGGGATTTGAAAGAGAACTCTTAGTTGGTTAAATGGATAGTTTCCTATTGCTTGTTGTTCGACTGAAGAACCAAAAACATTTTGACATTTATCGCAGTATAGACCATCGGGCAATATAGCATCATTCTCGCCAATAAGAGATTCAGGTAATATGTGTTCTTGTGTGCTAAATGGGCCGCTTGTTGATTTACAAAAGATACACTGCGACATCAATTCTCCTCTTCACATCTCCA
>MGQS01000078.1:5213-5412 GCA_001797905.1 Deltaproteobacteria bacterium RBG_16_54_11
TCCCCTCTCCCTAAAGAAGCGTGGATGTGCAAGACCGGCTTACCCTCCTTGTCCGGCGCGATGATGCCCACCCCCGCCACCTCATGCGCCCCCTCGACGGGCAGCAAAACCGGGTCGGGCGGCATCTCGTCGCTCTTTCTCGGCCCGACTACTATCTGTCCTCCGCCAATTCCCCCGATTAATATCACGTGCCCCGTCT
>MGQS01000078.1:5450-6101 GCA_001797905.1 Deltaproteobacteria bacterium RBG_16_54_11
GGCACCATGTCCCCGTCCTCCAGCCTCAAAACGAACACCCTCCCTGTTTTGCCCTCACTTGCCTTCATTCTAAATCCTTTCCCTTTCTCATCACGCCCTTCCGAATTTCTCCTCTCCCTCGATGTAAGAGGTATGGTTGATGATAAATACCACTCCACCATTTCCCCCTCTCTGCCAGCGGAGAGGGGGAATTAAAGGGGGAAAGGTCTTTCATACTCTCCCCATTTTCCCCTCGGATGCTTTCATAATTTCCCTCCAATGTCATTGCGAGCGAAGCGTGGCAATCTTAATCTCTGCCTTCCTTAATTCATCGCCCTTTTCCACCTGCCCATGAATCCAGTCCCCTTTTCCAGTTTCCCACTTTGAAAAATGGGGATTAAGGGGGATTTACTCCCCAATCTCAATCTCTGCCTTTTCCTGTATAGCGGCTTACCAGCCCTATTCTAAGCTTCAATAAAATATCCTGCAAGAGGGGGAGAGATCTATAGCGACAAAATCCCCTTCACTTTTCGCCTTAATTACTCTAAACTGTAAACTGTAAACTGTTAACTGTAAACTTAAAACTAACGACTTCTTACCGTGACTCAAAAAACGAATCGGCTACAAAAAATTTGTGAAATGAATCTAACAGGCGAAAAAATAGTTAATCGA
>MGQS01000078.1:6110-6250 GCA_001797905.1 Deltaproteobacteria bacterium RBG_16_54_11
TCGAAAACCCGGAAAATGAAACTGATTTACCATAAAACGAAAATCGAATATTGAAGCTGCTTACGCTCGAGTCGAACTGAAAAAAAACTATCTTTTATTAAACGAATCCCCAAACTACATACTACAAACTACTAACTACT
>MGQS01000079.1:0-2919 GCA_001797905.1 Deltaproteobacteria bacterium RBG_16_54_11
ACCATACCAATATACCGGCGTGCCGAAGACGATGCCTGCGCTCTCCCTGATCTTCGGATAGATATTGTTCATGTCATCGTTCTTATTGCATTCCTTGCCCTTCCAGCAGACGCGACATCCATCGCACTCGCGGATAGCTAGATCGCCGAGAAAAAGAATTTCTCCCGCAGCCCCCTCTGACTTTGCACCTTCTAGTATTCGTGAGATGAGGATATGGGTGTTGCCCTTTTTGCGCGGGCTTCCCATGACAGCGAGTATTTTTTTCATATTAGCGCCTCCGTAACCGTGCGGCGAAGAAGCCGTCGGTGTTGTGGCGATGGGGCAGGGTACGGAGATACCCCTGGCTATCCACCAATCCCTCGCATCCAGCGGGAAGCAGCTCTGAGGCTGTCTCAAGGGAAAACTCCTTATGCTCGGAGAGAAAGGCGCTGATCACCCCTTCGTTCTCCTCCCGTGTCAGGGTACAGGTGCTGTAAACGAGTATCCCTCCCTCCTTTATAAGGGGGGTTGCCTGTCTCAGGATCTGGCCCTGCATCTCTTGCAGGCGAAGGATGTCCTGCTCCTTGATCCGCCATTTGCCCTCGGGATGCCGGCGCAGGGTGCCCAGCCCTGTACAGGGGGCATCAACCAGGCAACCATCAAAAGAACCAGAAGGGAAGGGCAGGGGCCTTGTCGCGTCCAGGGCCATAGCCTTGACGATGGAGATACCCAGTCTGCGGCAGTTCTCCTTTAGAATGGCAAGTTTTGCCTGACTTACGTCCACCGCTATGATCTCCCCCTGATCCTTCATCAGCTGGGCCAGGTGGGTGGTCTTGCCCCCAGGGGCAGCGCAGAGGTCGAGGATCCGATCCCCGGGTTTGGGTGCTAAAATAAGGGAGACGAGCTGGGCAGCCTCATCCTGGACCTGCAACCAACCTTGTTGCAAGGGCCCCCATGAGACCAGGGCAGGGGGGGCTTTGATGCAGAGGCCAACCGGGGAAAAGGGGGTGGGGGATGCCTCTATCCCCTCGTCATGCAGTTGATCAATGGCCTCCGCCCGGCTTGCCTTGAGAGTGTTCACCCGAACTGCCAAAGGGGGAAACTGGTTATTGGCTTCGCACAGGGCGATGGTCCCTTCTCTCCCAAACTGATCGACCCAGCGACGCACCAGCCATTGCGGGTGGGAATGAAAGGCAGCGATATATTCGCTGGAATGAGTCCGGAGATCGGGATAGGTGATCTCCCTTCTCCCTTCGGCAATCCCCCGCAGTATCCCGTTGACAAAGGCCGTGGCTTCTTTCTTCCTCAAGCCTTTGGCCAGCTTAACGGACTCATCCACTGCTGCCGCAGCTGGCACGCGGTCCATGAAGAGGATTTGATAGGCCCCCATCCTGAGGATGGCGAGGACCGCGCGCTCCAGGCGCGAGGGCTTGATGCGGGAATAGGCCGCGATGATCCAATCAAGCCTGCTTCTCCATCGCAGCACGCCGTAGACAATCTCCCGCACAAAGGCCTTGTCCAGGTCCGTGAGCAGGGGGTCCTTCACAACATAGGCATCAAAAAGGGGGTCCATCGTGGACCCCCTCTTTTCCCAGCGAGTGAGTACCTCGAGGGCTTTTTTGCGTGCCTGATCCATTAGCGGTGAGCCATATGCTCCAATCTCCTGATGCGCTCCTCGATAGGGGGATGGGTGCTGAAGAGGCCCTGAACCCCCTTCCGCGTCAGGGGACTGACGATGAGCATGTGGGCAGTAGAGGGATTGACCTGCATGGGTATCCGCTTTGTCCCGGCGTCGAGCTTGGCCAGGGCCCTGGCCAGAAAGAGGGGGTTGCCGGCAAGCTGCGCCCCTCCCTCATCGGCCTGGTACTCCCTGGATCGGGAGATGGCCAGCTGGATGAGGAGGGCTGCGATGGAGGCGAGGGTAGTCAGGACCAGCATGGCGACGAGTTGCGCCATCCCGCCCCCTTCTCTATCATCCCCGCCGAACATGGCTCCCCAACGGGCCATGGTGGCGATCATGCTGATGGCCCCGGCGATGGTGGCGGCGATGGTCCCGATGAGGATGTCCCGGTGGCGGATATGGGAGAGCTCATGGGCCAGGACCCCCTTGAGCTCTTCCTCATTGAGCAGCTTCATGATCCCTGCCGTAACTGCCACGGCTGCATGCTGGGGATTTCTCCCCGTGGCAAAGGCGTTGGGGGCGTCTTGGGGGATGAGGTAAACCTTGGGCATGGGGATGCTGCCGCGCAGGGCCAGCTCCCTCACGATCCTATGGAGCTTAGGCTCCTGGGCCTCGGTGACTGCCTGGGCACGGTACATCTTGAGCACGATGCGGTCACTGAACCAATAGACGCCGAAATTCATAAGCCCCGCAAAGATCAAGGCGAAGATGGCGCCGTTGCGTCCCCCAACCAAGCTCCCGATCCAAACCAATAGAATCGTGAGCAGTGCCATAAGGATATAGGTCTTCATCTGGTTCATATCTTGTTCCTCCTTAATACGTTATAAGATCTTACCCCAACCTCTCTCCCACCGTCAATCGGTGGCCCCGGACAAACGCATCCCACCCTATCCGTTTTCCCCCTTCCATCTGGAGCTCTTCGATGAGCAGCGAGCCCTTGCCGCACGCCACCTCAATCCCTCTATCCAAGGAGATGATCTCGCCGGGGGAGCCGGTGCCGTCCCCGATCCTTCCCCTATAGATCTTTATCATCTTCCCTGCCCACATGGTGTACGCAACAGGCCAAGGCACCATCCCTCTGATCCGATTTCTGATACGGCCCGCTTCTTCCTGCCACGGAATCAGGCCATCAGCCTTTTGCAAGAGGGGGGCGTATGAGGCGCCTCTTTCATCTTGGGGCTTCGCTTGCACGGTTCCTTCCTTGAGGGCTTTGATAGCCTCTTTCACGAGCTCCCCGCCTATCTCGGCCAGCCGCTTGC
>MGQS01000079.1:2930-4769 GCA_001797905.1 Deltaproteobacteria bacterium RBG_16_54_11
GCTGTCTCTGCATCGCCGATCTCCGCCTCCCGGGTCAAAAGGATGGCACCCGTATCCATCCCCTGATCCATGAGATAGGTGCTCACGCCGGTTCGGGTCTCCCCCTTGATGATGGCCCAATTGATGGGGGCTGCCCCCCGGTACTTGGGAAGGAGGGAGGGATGGACGTTAACGCATCCCAGGCGGGGCAAAGCCAACACAGGAGCGGGCAAGATCTGTCCGAAGGCCGCCACCACGATCAGCTCCGGTCCCAATTCCCTTAACTGTCCGAGGAAAAGGGGATCCTTTACCCGCTCCGGCTGCATGATTGGTAGGCCGAGGTCGAGAGCAAGTTTCTTTACCGGGGGCGGTGCAATCTCTCTCCCCCTGCCGCGGGGGCGATCGGGCTGGGTGACGATTGCCACCACCTCTTCAGCAGCAACCACCGCCTGCATCGTCGGGAGGGCAAAGGCGGCGGTCCCCATGAAGCAGATCCGCAGCTTCTTTTGTAGAGGGTTCATCTTTTTTAGAATAGCCGAGATCCATCGTCTTGGGCAGCTTGTGCCTCCTGTATCAGCTTGCGTATCTTCCGCTGGATGATCCCCCGCTTCAGACGGCTTATCCTGTCGATGAAGAGGATGCCATCCAAATGGTCGATCTCATGCTGGAAGGCTCTGGCAAGGAGGCCTGCGGCCTCGATTTCCCGCTGCTGCTCGTCCAGATCGAGGCCCCGCACCAGGACCCTTTCGGCCCGGGCGACGTTCTCTCTGATCTCGGGCACACTGAGACAACCCTCTTCCTCCACGATCCTGCCCTCGGCCTCGATGATCTCCGGGTTGATCAAGGTGATGAGCTCTTTTTCCCCCTCCGGTGTTTTGACGTCCAGAACGATAAGTCTCTCCGAAACCCCGATTTGCGGTGCAGCCAAACCGACGCCGGGAGCGGCGTACATAGTCTCCGCCATATCGGCGGCCAGGCGGACCACCCTTTCATCGATCTTCTCGATCTCCGCTGCCCGGGTCTGGAGGACCGGATCGGGATAGATGCGTATCTTAGCGACGGGCATGCCTCGTTGTGCCTCTATTTCTTAAATATAAGAACATGAACACGGAAATTCCAGCGAGGGGGATACCGATGGCCTGGGTTGTGGAGAGGAGCCCTCCCAGGACGCTGCCGCGGGCATCACTCCGCAGGAACTCCAAAAAGAAGCGGCCGACGGAGTAGCAAAAGACATACGACCAGAAGATCTCACCCTGGAACGTCTTTTTCTTTCGCAAGAATACGAGAAAGGCGAAGAGCGCAAAGAGGCCAAGCGAGCTGTAGAGTTGGGTCGGATGTAAAGGGATGCCCGGGGGGGCCAGCGTCCGGGGGTCTGTGAAGGTGACTGCCCAGGGGAGGGCACACGCTTCCCCGTAGCAGCACCCGGCTAAGAAACACCCGATCCTGCCGAAGGCGTGGCCGATGGCGAGGGAGGGGGCGAAGATATCGGCCACCTGCCAGAGGGGGAGGCCGAGCCTCTTGATATACCAGATCCCTATCGCCACGGCCGGCACGAGCCCGCCGTAAAAGACCAATCCCCCTTCCCATATCTTGAGGATATTAAGGGGATTATCGGCGTATTCCCCGAAGTTCATGAGCACAAAGAGGAGGCGGGAACCGATCAAGGCGGCCAAGAGGATATAGAAGGTGATATCAACGATCTTGTCCCGATCGATCCCCTCTTGCGCCGCCTGCCGCCTCGCCAAAAACAACCCCACCATAATGCCGACGGCGATCATGAAACCATAGCTATAGATAGTTAATCTCCAAAAATGGAAGAGTACGGGATGCATGTCAGCGCTCCTTGCCCGCGTCCTTTTT
>MGQS01000079.1:4778-12811 GCA_001797905.1 Deltaproteobacteria bacterium RBG_16_54_11
CAGGATCTTGAGGGCCAGCAACAGCACACCGGTGGTGATGGAGGCATCCGCCACGTTAAAGGCGGGCCAGTGCCACCCTTTGTAATAGACATCGAGGAAGTCCACGACCCCCCCGAGGCGGAAGCGATCGAGCAGGTTACCCACAGCCCCTGTCAAAACAAGGGCGAGGCAGAGGGGGGTCCACACCTCCTCCTCTTTGATCCAGCGAAAATAGGCGATGATGAAGGCAATAGCTATCAGGGATATGATGACGAAGAGGGTGCCGGCTCCGGGAAGATCGGCCAAGAGGCCGAAAGCGGCCCCTCTGTTCTGCACATGGGTGATGGCGAAAAACCCCGGGATAACCTCCCTGGCCTGATGGAGGGGGAAGTGGCGCTCGATAGAGAGTTTGCTCGCTTGATCCAGGCCAAGGAGGATGACGAAGACGATCGATAAAATCCAATATTTTCTCTTCATCACCCCTCGTCGGCGATGGTTTGGAAGCAGCGCTGGCAGATCTCCGGGTGCTCTTTTTTCGCCCCCACGCTCGTGTCATAGACCCAGCAGCGCTGGCACTTCGCACCCTCTGCCCGCGCCACCGTTACCGTCATCTCGGCGGCTGCCCCATCACGCTCCAGCGCCACCTGCGAGACGATAAAGATCTCCCGCAACTCGGCCCCGAATCCCTGCAGGAAGTCGAAGAGCTTCTGCGGCGCCTTCACCTTCACGACGGCATCCAATGGATGGCCGATCACCTTGTCCTGGCGGGCCTTCTCCAAGGCCTTGGTCACCTCCTCACGCGTTTGCCACAACCGCGACCATCGCTCCTCCAGCGCCTCATCGAAGAACTCCTCGTCGGCTTGGGGAAAGCTCGCCAGGTGCACGCTCTCCTCCTTGCCGGCTTCCCGGGGGAGGTGCTGCCACACCTCATCGCAGGTGAAGGAGAGGACCGGGGCCATGAGCCGCACCATCCCCTTGAGGATGCGATAGATGGCGTTCTGGGCGGACCTCCTCTTGAGTGAGGCGGGCGCGGAGGTATAGAGACGGTCCTTGAGAATATCCAGATACAAGGAGCTCAGGTCTACCACGCAGAAGTTGTGCATGGCGTGATAGATGATGTGAAACTCATACTCTTCATAGGCCTTGCGCACCCGTTCCACCAATTGCCGGAAGCGGTGGAGGATCCACCTGTCGATCTCCAGGAGCTCCGTGACAGGCACGCTATGACGCTGGGGATCGAAGTCATAGAGGTTGCCCAGCATGTACCGCCACGTATTCCTGATCCTCCGGTAGGCCTCGGTGAGTCGATCGAGGATCTCCTGAGAGATCTTAATGTCGTCCCGGTAGTCTTCAGCCGCCACCCACAGCCTCAAGGTCTCGGCTCCGAACTTTTGGATGACCTCCTCGGGGGCCACGACATTCCCCGCCGACTTGGACATCTTTTTCCCCTCGCCGTCAACTACAAAGCCGTGAGTGAGGACGCTCGCGTACGGCGGGGTGCCTCTGGTCCCCACCGCGGTCAGCAACGAAGAGTGAAACCACCCGCGGTGTTGATCGCTTCCCTCCAGGTAGAGATCGCAGGGGAATTTCAGATCTGCTCGCCTCTCCAGAACCGCGGCCCAGCTCACCCCTGAGTCGAACCAGACATCGAGGATGTCCGATTCCTTTTTGAATTTTTCACCCCCGCATGCGGGACATCGGGTCCCAGGGGGGAGGAGCTTCTGTGCCGGCTCGTCAAACCAGATATCGGCGCCCTCTTCGGCAAACCTATCGGCGACAAAGTCTATCAGATCTTTCCGTAGAAGGATTTCGCCGCACCCCTCGCAGTAAAAGGCCACGATGGGGACCCCCCAGACCCTCTGTCGTGAGATACACCAGTCGGGCCGGTTGGCCACCATTCCGTAGATACGTTCCTTCCCCCAGGCAGGGATCCACTGAACGGCATCGATCCCCTTGAGCGCTTTCTCCCTGAATCCGTCGTGATCGATGGAGATGAACCACTGCTCGGTGGAGCGGAAGATAATGGGGTTTTTGCATCGCCAGCAGTGAGGATAGGAGTGCTCGACCTCTTCCTCTTTCAGCAGTGCGCCCACCTCGGCCAGCTTGGCATTGACGTGTTTATTGGCATCGAAGACGAATTCTCCCTGGAAGAACTCCACATCCGGGGTAAATCTGCCGTCGTCGTCCACCGGTGCATAGATCGGCAATCCGTATCTCAGGCCGCTCTCATAGTCCTCCTGCCCGTGTCCGGGGGCCGTATGGACGCAACCCGTACCTGCCTCCAGGGTGACGTAGTCGGCCAGGATGATGACGGATTCCCTCTCCAAAAAGGGATGGCGGCACTTGAATCCCTCCAAGGCGCTCCCCTCAAAGGTCTCCAGCACCCGGTAATCCTTCATCCCCAGGGTGTGCATCACGATGTCTGCCAGCCCCTCGGCTGCAATATAGACCTCACCATTGGCCTCGGCCGCCACGTACTTGTAGGTAGGGTGAAGGGCGATGGCGAGGTTGGCCGGAATGGTCCAGGGGGTGGTGGTCCAGATGATGATTGATACCTTTTTCTTTTGTAAGGAGGGAAAGGTTTTTCCGATATCCGAGATCATGGGAAACTTCACAAAGATAGAGGGGGAACGGTGAGGACCATACTCAACCTCGGCCTCGGCCAAGGCGGTATGACAGGTGGCACACCAGTAGACAGGCTTTTTCCCCTTATAGAGATAGCCTCCCTCTACAAATTTGCCGAATTCCCGCACAATGGTGGCCTGGTACTCGTAGTCCATGGTGAGATAGGGGTTTTCCCAAGTCCCCAGCACCCCCAACCTCTTGAATTCCTCCCGCTGAATATCGATGAACTTGGCGGCGTAATCCCGGCAAAGCATCCTGATCTCGGCCTTGCTCATCCCTTTTTTGCGCTCCCCCAGCGTCTTATCCACCTCATGCTCAATCGGCAGACCATGGCAATCCCACCCGGGGACATAGCAGCTGTCGAAACCGGCCATATACGCGGCCTTGACGATGATGTCCTTGAGGATCTTGTTCAGGGCGGTCCCGATGTGGATGTGTCCGTTGGCGTACGGCGGGCCGTCGTGGAGGATATATTTTGTCCTCCCCTTGGCTGACTCGAGTATCTTGCTATAGAGCCTCTTCTCCTCCCACGCCGCGAGCATCGCGGGCTCCTTCTTCGGCAGATCCGCCTTCATGGGAAAAGGCGTTTGGGGAAGATTCAAGGTCTTCTTATAATCCATAGGTCTTGTCCACGAGCATTTTTAAGGTTATATAAGGAAAAAATAAAAGATATCACAAAGACTGGTCTAAAGCAATAAGTTATCCGTTGTCATTTTGCATACATGCTTTAGTTGAATGCCTTTTTTCTGTATACAAAGGTATCTATCAACTCCCCCTGCGGGTCCCTGAGTGAGGCCTTGTCCTCCTTGTTGTTCCAGAGGGGATATGCCGAACCCCAGTAGAAGAACAGCTGATCAACCCCTTCCACCATATTCCTTCCCGCTCCGGTAAAGAGGAGTGCGGTATAGCCTGCTCGAAGAAAGGCCTTGGGAAAGATGTATCGGTGTCCCTCACCGTCAAAGAGGGAAAAACCGTTGAGGTCTACATCCCGAGGATATATGTTGCATATCCTCACATACTCCCCATTGAGGTTTTGCCTGTCGTCCCCTTGGGCATCGGCGTGAAGGGAGGTGATCTTAAGGGGTCCCGGTGATCCGTTTTTCCCCCAGATCCCTAGCCCCTTTGCCCTGGCCTCCTCCTGGGACCTTCGAAAACTATCATAGTATTGTATAGGCTCGAGGACAAAGAGATGCGCCAACCCCGCTTGCAAAAGCTCTGCGTTAACCATCTCCTTCCCGACAAAGACATAGGCCAGGATACGTCCGTACTTGTCCTCCAGCACATCCCCAAACTCCAGGGAGACCATCTTCCCCCCGACCTTTTGGGCATTGTAGTCCCTGGCCTCCTTCCAGAAGGGCTCATCGTGTTCAGGGGTGTTGATACCGAGATAACGGACGTGCCGCCCATCCACCAAGACGATGGTGTCTCCATCCACCACCCGCTTGACCCGAAAGGGGCCCCCGGGATCTTGCGCAAAAGCCACAGGGGAAATCAGGAGGAAGTGCCCCAGTAATGCCGGCAAGAGGAATAGCAAAAAAACAACGGTCCTTTTATCCTTCATCTGGCTTTTTTCTGAGCGTGGATCTCGGAAAAGTCTAGCATATCCCCCTTCGTCGGGAAAGTGAAAAGGCACACAGGATTTACATCACAAGATGTAAAAGATATATTGACAAATGCCCTTTTTCTTGTGAAAATATTGGGCAGGATGAGTAAAAAAGTCCTGCATGAAGGTTAGCCGCTACTAAGCAGCAGAGGGAGGTAGATATGTTTTTGAAAAAAGGGATCGTTATAGGGATCGCCGCAATAGTCCTCGCCGGCATTGTGGGTCTGCCCCCTGTGGTATGGGCTCAGGAAATGTATGGTCAGCAAATAGACAAACCGACGGGGACGGAGATCGTCTTTGATTTTATCATTGCTCGCCCTCTCGGCTTTGTGGGCCTGGCAATGGGGACGACCTTTTTCATCGCCTCCTTTCCTCTTGCGGTCATTACCGGGAGCGCAAAAAACACCGCTTCTGCACTCGTGGGTGAGCCCTTTAACTTCACCTTTGTCCGAGGGCTGGGGGAATACTAGAGAACGGCGGCAGCTTCATCGTCCCTCCGGTATCACCGGTAAGCTGCAAAGCCGGGAAGCGGTTTTAGAAGTGTAGCACCCCTCTGGCAACAGCCACTTGATAGTCAGGACCGACGCCTTTTAGCGCTTGCTGAGCTTGAGCGTTACCAGGACCTCGCCAAAAAAAACCATCCAACAGGGGAAGAATCGTGTACTTTATCATCCGTTTGCTGATCAATATGGCAGCCATCCTGATCATCGCCTATCTCTTGCCGAAGGTGGTCCGGGTGGATAGCTTGATGGCGGCCTTGGTCGCAGCCTTTTTCCTTGGGGTCGTCAATACGTTCATCCGCCCCCTCTTGGTCTTGCTTACCTTCCCCCTCACCGTCGTGACCTTCGGGGTCTTCCTGCTGGTCATCAATGGGCTGCTGCTTTGGTTGGTGTCGGCTGTAGTGCGGGGATTTTACGTTAATGGTTTTTGGGGGGCCGTGGTCGGTGCGATCTTGATCAGCATCGTGAGCTGGATATTATCCAGCTTTGTAAGCTCCTTCGGGGAAAGCGCCTTTTTCTGAAAGATGTGCCGCGTTATTGAAAAATCAGGATAGGATCGTTATATTTATATGAGGGGAAAGCCGAGTGTTTAGCTCCTCGCCGGTGCAAGCCGGCGTTGCGGTAAGGGGGTCCCCCATTTTATCCCCCCCCTGTGCCGGGTTTTCCCCTTAATTATTTTTAAGACCCTTATGAGCTCGGAAATAGGTTGCTGTCGTTATCCCCTGCCCGGTAGAAGAGGATGAGGGGATGTGTCGCTTTTCCTTCACTGCGTGGATAAATTAGGACACGTCTTCCAATATCTTGTGTCGATGGCTGCCCCCTGTCATTAATAAAGACGTGCTAATCATAGCTCTTGTAAGAGCTTTTCCATTTGGGCCTTCATTTTTTGCACTTCCATATACAATTTCTTTGCCGCGGTGATCTCCCTTGTGGACGCCCTCAGTTTCTTCAGCAGGCTATAGATGAGCATTATGAAAATCCTATTGCCCGCTTGAGAATATTCACCGATGAATTTGATTAAATTCTTCCTGTGTATTCTAGTAATAAGTGAGGCTCCTGAACTTTTCACGTTTGCGATTCTGAGCTCGGTCAGAAAAATGGCGGCCTCTCCGAATATTTCTCCTTCTTCCAGGTTGTAAATAAAGAAATCGTCTCCTTTTTCATGTACGGAAATGGCGACAGATCCTTTAATCAAACAGTATAAAAACTGACTGACATCGTCCTGGGAGATTATTATTTCACCATCCTCAAACTCCATGAGTTCCGATCCGTTGAGAAATGCAAAAAATGCCTCCTCCGACATATACCGAAACAGCACATTCTTTTTTATCAGATTTATATAGTTCTTGTGGTCTACGGTAACAGCCATTGAGTCATCCCTCCTTCAAGGGCGCAGACAATAGCGTTAGGATGTAACCTTGGCAATACGCTACCTTAATTATTGAACAGATTTGTTTAAAAAAAAGATAGCATTTACAAAATTAGATGTCAATATGGCCAGAATTGTTCATGAATAATCATCCGCCCTCTGATTCACACCTCGAATTCGGCGACCACGATGGTATGGTCGGACGACTTTTCCGCGAGCCTCGGGCCCATGTCTATCGTGCAGCTTATGGATGCATCTGCCAGGGCAGGGGTGGCCAGGATGTGGTCCACCCTCCAGCCCAGCTTCCGTTCCACCGCCTTGGGGGCCCGGTAGTCGAAGAAGGTATACTGTCCGGATTCGCCGGCGTGGTGCCTTCTGAATACATCCACCAGTCCCCATGACTTGACTGTGCCGTAGGCATCCCAAACCTCCGGGTTAAAACAGACATGCCCCAGGAGCCTCTTTGGGTTGTGCACGTCTATCTCCTCCGGCGCAACGTTAAGATCGCCGCACCAGATGAGCGGTTCCTTGGGCGAGTAGTGTTCGGCGAAAAACGCCCTCAGGCGTTTGAACCACTGAAGCTTATATTGAAAGCGAGGGCTTTTACGATCATATCCCTGGGGGCAATAGGTGTTGACTACAGGGATCCCTGAAAAGACCCCGCTGAGCAGCCGATCTGCGTCAGCCGGTCCCCCATCGTCGAGGCCGAATGAGACCTGCTCCGGCTTCTCCAGAGATGCCGTGGCCACCCCGTTGTATCGCTTCGCCCCTTTGAAGACCACATGGTATCCCGCGCCCTCAAACTCCTGTGCGGGAAATCGTTCGTCCTCCACCTTGGTCTCCTGCATGCAGAAGACCGTCGGGTGATTTTTCTCCAGCCACGGGATGATGATGTGGAGACGAGAGCGTATGGAGTTCACGTTGTAGGTGGCGATCTTAAACCTTCCCATCCGCCCCTCCCTGGGTTGCGGGGCCATTGTACCACGAACCGCTGGGAGCTGTCCTGATTAAAAAAGCGATAAAATTACCAGCGAAGGGCTGGGAATATGAACTTATTTATGGACAATATATCGCTATAGAAAGGAATTTAAGGGGGTTGTTTTGCTTCGAGGTAAAGAGGCTGGAAGGACATTTGGAACAAAGATGTTTAAAAATTGTTTATAACCAAAAAAGGGGGTGTCGCTGTCATCCAATACTTTGTTAAAAAAATTCAAAATTAATGTAATATATTGATATTATTGATTTTTTATAATTGCCCATAAAACAGGCATCCCCTTATAACCCCTTTAATCTTCATGGGTTAAGGGGCTTTTACCCTGGGTTTCCCACATCTTTTAAACAGATTGCGTTGATTACCCCATGGGCCTCGGCATGGCTATGAGCCCTATTTTCCCCTATTTTTTTACCATGCACCTTGATAAAAGTGCGCTCGTTGCGTATATATATGGTGAGGTTCATATGGGCTGCTCATGGAATGAGGAGTGTGGGATCTTCGGGGTGTACGGCCACCCGGAGGCGGCGAACCTGACCTATCTTGGTCTCTATGCCCTCCAGCATCGGGGGCAGGAGAGCGCGGGGATCGTCTCCTCTGATGGGAAGGGGATCTACGCCCACAAGGAGATGGGGCTGGTCGCGGAGATCTTTAACGAGGATATCTTGAAAAGACTCCCGGGCTCCAACGCCATCGGGCATGTCCGCTACTCCACAGCCGGGGGGAGCCATCTGAAAAACGCCCAACCCTTTGTCTTTGACTATTCCAAGGGGGGAATAGCCATCGCCCACAACGGCAACCTGATCAATGCGCAGGCCTTGCGGGAGCAGCTGGAGCGCGAGGGCGCCATCTTCCAATCGACCATGGATACCGAGGTGATCATCCACCTCTTCGCCCATGCCGCCATCGGCTCTACGGTGGAGCGCATCATCACCGCCTTGAAAGAGGTAAAAGGGTCCTATTCTC
>MGQS01000080.1:0-3341 GCA_001797905.1 Deltaproteobacteria bacterium RBG_16_54_11
GTTTTGTGCTGGGTGTATTTTTTCCCGATTTCTGATATCTTTTGTGAAAAGCGAACATCTGCACAACCACGGCTTGCAGCGGATTGGGAAGGGAAAAGGGGACAAGTAGGCTATCGGGAAATTGTAAGGGATAGGGGGAAAATGGTCTTGTCGGCGTACGAGGCTGACAGTCCTTGGTGATAGGCGCCAGGCTGGGCAGTCTACTCATTGTTACACATAAAAAGAAAGGAGCTCTTTGTATGTGGAAAACATTACAAGTACTTTGCGTAGTCGCGTTACTCATGGCATCATCAGTTGCATTCGCCGTTGACTATCCGTATAAGAAAATAGATGATTTTAAAACTTTGGAATCTTTCAAATCCATTGATGAATTTGAAGCAAGTTATAATAAATACATTCAGCATTGCCGTGAGAATACAGGTGGAGGCACCGGCGGTGTCCCATGTTTAATAGGTTATGAAATGTGGGATGGGGAATTAAATATCTACTATAGCAAGTTAATGAAAATCCTTGGAGAAAAAGAAAAAAAATTGCTCAAAGAGTCTCAGCTTGCCTGGATTAAAGAGAGAGACGCGACAATTGCCTTCAATTCTCGCTTGCTTGATAAAAAATATACGGAAGAGGGCACGATGTATGTACTGATGAGGGCCGGCGATGCTGACAGGATGATGACTCCTGTTGTCAAGCAGAGGGCACTCCTCTTAAAAGAATGGCTGGAGCTTGTATCAAAGCTAGAAAAGCATAAGTGATAAATCTACCGAAGAATCGTTTCTCGTGACGATAGTCTTCTCATTAGACCGCCAAGTCGGGAGAAAAACGAAGATGAGAAAAGAGATGTGGGTATTAATAGCCATAATATTAGGACTATCGAGTCCTTGTTTCGGTGGCGATATTCAATATAAAAGATATATAAATGCTCGGTTTGCATTCGGTATTTCATATCCAGAGGGAATTCTAATTCCTCAAGGGGAGGCAGATAACGGTGACGGTCAAAAGTTTATTTCTCAAGATAAAAAGGTAGAAATGTTGGTATATGGCTACTATAACCAGGAAGCGGAAGAATATACACTGAAATATATGTTTGACAATGAATCTGAAGATAATTCTGCAGATAATGCTGGCAGAAAAGTTACTTATAAGAAATTAACTGAAACTTGGTATGTGATTTCAGGTACTGAGGGGGATAAAATATTTTATACTAAGGTTTTTTATAGAAAGAAAGAAAATCAAAATATTCATTTTTTCATCTCATATCCAAAATCAAGAAAGACGGAATTTGACGCTATTACCGCGGAAATATCGAAATCATTTAAGTTGTTGAGAGGTCCTTATTAGCTGAGCACTGAGGGGAATGACTAATTATGATTGATCAAGTTCCTATGTTGAGCGTCCTCCACGCAGAGGGGCCGGCTTCCGACATAAAAAGCAAAATGATGCTCTATGGGCAGTTTGTCGGGTCATGGGAGGGGAGGGTGGTCGTTCACGCGCCCGATGGCAGCCGGGGTGAAGCGGGTTGTGAAGTACATTTCGGTTGGGTGCTGGAGGGGCGCGCTGTTCAGGATGTCTGGATCGCGCCTTCACGCAGCGAGAGGCAAGACTCCAAGATTTCTCCGCGGGGCAGTCTGTACGGCACCACGCTGCGCGTCTATGATCCACAGAACGATCGTTGGCATATCACTTGGATCAATCCCGGCACGCAATCTTTTGATAGCATGATCGGACGGAAAGTCGGCGAAGATATAGTGCAAGAATACCTTAAGGAAGACGGGACGCGGTGCCAGTGGTGCTTTACGGAGATAACGGCAAATTCTTTTCACTGGCTATCACGAGAATCAAAGGATAATGGCAAGACTTGGAACATATTAAACGAATTCTTTATGAGACGAGTGGCCTCGGACTGAGTTGGGCCTGATGGCCTGGAGTCGGACCTAGGTAGCTATTTGAGATAAAAGACAAAAGTGGTAAATTATGGTACTTATTGGCGCCTTAGAACGGTATTTTCGGGGATGAAAAAGAGGATTTAAGCATAAGAGTAAGGAAATGCACAGAGCGCTTAGCATGATCCGCCTCAAGGGGACCGCTGAGGGCATTCCCGGCGTCACTATTTCTTGTTGGGAGGGTGGAATGAAAACGTTTATAAAGATATTCGTATGGGTATTGGTATTCTCCTTCGCCGCCGGCTGTTATCACCGGGAAAACCCGACGACAACCCTGCAATGGAATACGGGGTCTGTCCAGGAACAGGCCTCAGGAACAGCTATGTGGTGTGTTCTCATGCGCGCCCTTGCTGCCGCTGAAAGCAGAGAGGGGATCAAACGGGGTGATTACCTTGCTGAGATATTCCTTCCCGATAATCAAAGAGCGCTCCTCAAGACCCCGGCCCAGAGGAAATGGGCGCTTAAGAAACAACCTCCGGGCATGTATGCATACATCCTTGCCCGGACATTCTATTTCGATCATATCGTGGAACAGGCCCTGCAAGAGAATATTCCTCAAATTGTCATCCTGGGAACGGGGTATGACAGCAGGGCTTATCGTTTCCAAAAACTGGCCAAAGAAACACGGTTCTTCGAATTGGATACGTTTCCTACCCTGCAGCATAAAAAGGAGTTATTGCAGAAGGCCAATATTCCCATACCTAAAAACGTCATTTTTGTTCCCATCGACTTCAACAAGGACACCTTTGAAGAGGTTTTTTTTAGAGCAGGTTACGACAAACATAAAAAGACGCTTTTTCTCTGGGAAGGGGTTACTGAATACTTAGATTCCAAGGCCATCGATACGACGCTGCGTTTCATCAAAGCGAATTCGCCGGCCGGCAGTCTGGTTTGCTTCGACTACGAGGCGCCCTGGCATGGCCTTGTGGGGGATGAATTAACGGCGCTGCAAGAACTAGATGATTTTTGGAAAAAAAACTTCCCCAATGAACCTTCCGAATGGACAATAGAAGCATCGGCAATGAACGCGTTTTTATCGGAGAGGGGATATAAAGTCGTCGATCATCTGCAGGCGAAGGAAGACGATATTCAAAAGAAGTATTTTGCGTTTCGTGATAGTCTCGCTATCGGGCGTGTGCCGGCTATTTTCGGTCTTGTAAACGCCTCGGTGGCACCTTAGATAAATTGCTCAGAAAATAGCTTTATTAAATCCCTCCCCCCCTCCCTTTACGAAAGGGAGGGTAAATATCCCCCTTTGGGAAACCGAAGGTGGCCCTTTGGCCAGGAGGATTGAGGGGGATTTTTATCGTTCCCGAAGGTGACCCTTTGGTCAGAGGTCGACGCTCCGTCATGAAAGATTACCTTGAAGATGAAGAATTAGAGTGATTCTACCTTATCACTTAG
>MGQS01000080.1:3423-4680 GCA_001797905.1 Deltaproteobacteria bacterium RBG_16_54_11
GGTGATGGGCCGGTTCTGTATGGAAAAGTAGGCTATCCACAGATTGCCGGCGATGAAGATAATCGGCGTGACTGGATAGCCGAATGTTTTATAAGAACTAATCAAGGCTTTTTGCCTAAGTCTCAGGATCATCAGACCAGCGACGGTCAGCATGGCAAAGAGGGCGAGCGTGAAGCCGATATAAATAAGCAACCTTTCAAAAGATGACGTTAAGATGAAGAGAATGGCAATCGTCGCCTGTAAGAAAATGGAAAAGGCAGGTGTTTTGTATCTTTGATTGACCCGTTTGAAAAGCTCGAAAAAGACGCCGTCTTTGGACATGGCGTAATAAACTCGTGGTCCGGTCAGGATCATCGCGCTGAGCGCCGACAATATGCCTATGGCAATCGCCATACCGAAGTATTTCCCGATATTATTCCCAAAGAGAGAAGACGCCGATGTTAAGCCGATTTCCAGGACGCCGCTCATCCGGCCGGCCGGGAGGGCATAAATGTATACCGCATTGAGGAGCAGGTATACTATTAAAACCAAAAAAGTGCCCGTGACCAGGGCGAGAGGAATGTTTCTGGATGGATCTTTAATCTCACTGCCGAGATAACCAGCGGCATTCCAGCCGCTATAAGCGAAAGAAACAAAGATGAGGGAAACGGCAAATTTACCTTGAAACACGGACCCCAGCGGTACGGTGCCGGAGAAATGGGATAGGGAGCCGGTCCCGAGAAGAAAGCCTCCGGCAATGAAAAGAACAATGATCGATATTTTAAACAATGTCAGTGTGTTTTGAACCCTGCCGCCGACCTTGATGCTATGATAATGGACGAACGACAGGATGACGATGGAAGCGATTGCCCCTATATTGATCGGGGAAACCGTCAGAAACGTGATGCCGGAGATCGTCAGGCTGAATTGGGAGTGGGCAGGCAGGGAAAGGATGCCGCTGCCGTAGGTCGCAAAGGCAATGGCTGCTGCGGCAATGGGAGCGGAAAAGCCCACCAAGAGGGAAATCCAGCCGGAAAGGAAGGCGACCAACTTCCCAAAACTCTCCCGTAAATAGACATATTCGCCTCCTGCTTCAGGAAAAGCAGCCCCCAGCTCTCCATAACAGAGCGCCCCGCAGAGGGCGAAAATACCTCCGATAAGCCAACACAGGAGCAAGGCCATCGGATGTCCCACTTCTTGCATAATAAAGCCGGAGGTTGTGAAGATACCCGTCCCGATCATGTTGGCAACGACAAGCACTGTGGCAGTGAAGAGGCC
>MGQS01000080.1:4851-11266 GCA_001797905.1 Deltaproteobacteria bacterium RBG_16_54_11
TCCTCCTTGCTCGCAATCCCCGTCCTGACACTTATCTTAATCAATGCCTCTTCCAGATCAGTCAAAAATGCTTACTTGGCGCCGGCCTGTCGCAGTAATTTGACTATGTCACTCTTGCCGGTTTTTTCGGCCTCTGATAAGGCCGTTTCGCCGGTCGGTAATTGGACATTCCCCTCCGCGCGCATATCGATGAGCAGCTTGACAATGTCGGTCCGGCCCCTCGTTACTGCGAAGAATAAGGGTGTCCAGCCGTATTGAGTTTTAAGATTCACATTTGCCCCCTTCTCTATCAAGAGCTTTACCATGTCCGTTCGGTCCTGACTGGCTGCAAAGATCAATGGCGTCATGTCCATGTCTGCGCCGCCTTTCGCATTCACCTCCGCGCCTTTTTCTATCAACAGCTTGGCCATCTCGGTGTAGCCGTCATATGCTGCCATCATCAAAGGGGACATGCTGGCATAAGAGTCCTTGACATTGACATCCGCGCCAATGGCTATCAGATATCTGACTTTTTGCATATCGTTTTTTTCTACTGCCCCGAATAGGTCATCACTAATATTCGCCGAATAAACTATGGTACCGAGCATTACCGTTAACACTACGGCAAAAATGATCGATGCTGATTTCTTCATTAATGAACTCCTTTCCATGCCTGTAACGGGCTGCTAACATGTCGCTATGCGAGCCGGCTTGTTGATTACTTCCATAATATAATACCATAAGCGATAACAAGGACTAAAGCACAAAAGCCGCCCATGCTGAGGGGCCTTATATTGCCACCTTCCTGAACGCTAGATAAGAATTGTGCCCTTGTCAAGGGCAATATTGGGGTATTCGGCTATCCGATAAAAAATGGGCCGAGAGCGCATCGCCCTCGGCCTTCTAAGAAAGATAAAGATTGCTTGGTAGCGGGGGGTAGATTTGAACTACCGACCTTCGGGTTATGAGCCCGACGAGCTACCAGGCTGCTCCACCCCGCGATCGTAGAGCCAGTTTAGTTTTTCCGCTCGGTTTTGTCAACCCCTCTTTATCCAAAGCCCTGTCAGGGAGAAGGCCCCGCCATTTTTGTTGATGAATCCTCGCAATTATGTTATAAATAACAGTACACATATTACACGATGTAAGGAGTGAGAGGGCAGATGCAGAGGAGCTTAATTGTTTGGTTGATGGTCATCTTAACCGGAATCTTCATCTGGCAAACCTTGTCCATCCAGAGGCCCAAGGAGAAGGATATTATCTTCAGTAAGTTCGTCGACGCCGTGGACTCAGGCAAGGTGGCCAGCGTCACTATCCAGGGGAACGAGATATCGGGAAAATTTCAGGATGGGACCGTATTCAAGACCTTTGCCCCCTATGATCCCGATCTGGTCAAGATGCTGCGCGATAAAGGGGTCCAGATAGCGGCCAAGCCGGCGAAGGAGTCGGGGTTTTGGCAATCCCTTCTGTTCAACGGCTTCTTTATACTCATCCTTATAGGGGTGTGGATCTTCTTTATGAGGCAGATGCAGGCAGGGGGAGGCAAGGCCATGTCCTTCGGCAAGAGCCGGGCCAGGGTCTTTCTTAAAGATCAGGGGAAGAAGGTCACCTTTAAAGACGTGGCCGGCATTGAGGAGTCAAAGGAAGAAGTGACGGAGATCATAGAGTTTCTGAAAGACCCTCAGAAATTTACCAAGCTGGGGGGTAGGATTCCCAAGGGGATCCTGCTGGTCGGCTTGCCGGGCACCGGTAAGACCCTCCTCGCCCGGGCCATCGCCGGTGAGGCGGATGTGCCCTTCTTCAGCATCAGCGGCTCCGATTTTGTGGAGATGTTCGTGGGGGTAGGGGCCTCCCGGGTGAGAGACCTCTTCATGCAGGCCAAAAAAAGCACCCCCTGTATCGTCTTCATCGATGAGATCGATGCGGTCGGGAGATACCGGGGGGCGGGTCTCGGCGGAGGGCATGACGAGCGGGAGCAGACCTTGAACCAGCTCCTGGTGGAGATGGACGGCTTTGAGGTCAACGAGGGGATCATTCTCATTGCCGCCACCAACAGACCCGATATCCTGGATCCGGCCCTGCTGCGGCCCGGTCGTTTTGACAGACAGGTGGTAGTCCTCATCCCCGATATCAAGGGGAGGGAGGAGATACTGCGGGTGCATTCCAGGAACACCCCCCTTGCCGATGATGTGGATCTCTCGGTCCTGGCCAGGGGGACCCCGGGCTTCACCGGGGCCGATCTGGAGAATTTGGTGAACGAGGCCGCTTTGCTCGCTGCCAAGGTGGGCAAGAAGCGTATCGGCATGCATGAGTTTGAACAGGCCAAGGATAAAGTGCTCATGGGAACGGAACGGCGCAGCATGATCATCAGCGAGGAGGAGAAGAAGGATACCGCCTATCATGAGGCCGGCCATGCCCTCGTGGCCAAGCTGACACCCGGCTCCGATCCCATCCATAAGGTGACCATTATCCCCCGCGGCCATGCCCTCGGGGTGACCCAGCAGCTGCCCCTTGATGAGAGACATCTCTACTCCAAAGAATACCTCATCACCAACATCACCACCCTCATGGGAGGGCGGGCAGCGGAGGGAATTGTCCTCAAGCGCTTCACCACCGGGGCGGGGAACGATATCGAAAAGGCGACAGAGCTGGCCCGCAAGATGGTGTGTGAGTGGGGGATGAGCGAAGTGTTGGGCCCCCTTGCCTTCGGTCAGAAGGAAGAGCAGATCTTTCTCGGCAGGGAGATCTCACAGCACCGGGACTACAGCGAGAAGACCGCTCAGGACATAGACCAGGAGATCAAGAGGATCGTCATCGGTTGCTATGAGCGGGCCGAACAGGTCCTCAAAAAGAACATCAAACGCTTGCATGCGCTGGCCAAGACGCTGTTGGAGCGGGAGTCCCTCTCCGGAGAAGAGATCGACCAGCTCATCAAGAAGGGTGCCGCTGCATGAGTCCTTCCCGCAACGGAGCCAGGAAGCAGTTTGAGCTGCGTTGCCGGGGAGGGGAGCTGCGACTGGGAGAGAGGACGCTGGTGATGGGTGTCCTCAACGTCACGCCGGACTCATTTTCCGATGGCGGGCGCTTCTTTGATTCCTCAAGGGCCATCGATCACGGACTCCGGATGGCGGAGCAGGGGGCGGACATCATCGATGTCGGGGGAGAGTCCTCCCGGCCGGGCTCTGATGCCGTCTCCCTGGACGAAGAGTTGAGGCGGGTCCTTCCCGTCATCGAGGGGCTTACCTCCCGGCTTGAGATCCCCGTCTCGGTGGACACCTATAAAGCGCAGGTGGCCGAGCAAGCAATCGAGGCCGGCGCCCAGATGATCAACGACATCAGCGGCCTGCGTTTCGATCCGCAGATGTCTGCTGTGGCTGCCCGATACGATACGCCGTTGATCATCATGCATATCAAGGGCAGCCCGAAGACTATGCAGCAGGCTCCCCTTTATGACGACGTGATGGGTGAGATCATCGCCTATCTGCGTGAGGGGATAGAGAGGGCCGAGCAAGCCGGGGTGGATCCCCACCAGGTGGTCGTTGATCCGGGCATCGGTTTCGGCAAGAGGATTCAGGACAATCTCGTCGTCCTCAACCGTCTCGATGATCTCACCATTCTCGAAAGGCCCATTCTGATCGGGACCTCCCGCAAGTCGTTTATCGGTGCGGTACTGAAGCAGGAGGTAGACCAGCGGATGATCGGGACCCTGGCCACGGTGGCCGTCTCTGCCCTCAAGGGCGCCCACATCGTGAGGGTCCATGATGTGCCCCCGAGCAGACAGACCATCGATATGGTGGATGCCATTATCAACCCTGAGGGATGGTGCGCATGATGGGGTTAGGCGAAGTCTTTGCCCATTTTAGGTGGCAGGACACCGTGGACATCCTCATTGTCGCCGCGGTGATCTACTGGATCATCCTGCTCATTCGAGGGACCCGTTCCGTGCAGATGCTCGTCGGACTGGTCTTGCTCATCCTCGCCCTTCTGATCTCCCAGATGGGGAGATTGATGACGGTGCACTGGATCTTGAATAACTTCTTGAGCTCCATCATCCTGATCATCGTCGTGGTATTCCAGTATGACATCCGCCGGGCCCTCTCCACCGTGGGGAAGAACCCCTTCTTCTTAGAGCCCTCCTCCCCCCATGGCGCCCCCATGGTGGAAGAGATTATCGACGCTGCCATCAGCATGGCAAGGAGGCGGATAGGGGCTCTCATTGTCTTGGAGCGAGAGGCCGAGGTGGACAAACATCTGGAGGTGGGCGTCGAAATAGATGCCACGGTGACCAAAGAGCTGATTACGACTATCTTCTTTCCCCCCTCTCCCCTGCACGATGGGGCCGTCCTGATCCAAGGGGGAAGGTTGAAAGCCGCCCGCTGTTTCCTCCCCCTGACTGCCAACCCCCGCGTGGTCAAGACCCTGGGGGCCCGCCACCGGGCTGCACTCGGGCTCACCGAAGAGACCGATGCCGTGGTCATTGTGGTGTCAGAGGAAAAGGGTGTCATCTCCCTGGCCATTGGCGGAAAGATGACGAGAAATCTCAATGCCAGTGCGTTGAGAAGGGTCTTATTTAACATCTTCATCAGTAAGAAGAAAAAACGCCGGTTTTCCTTACGATATTAAGAGTACATGGTTACCGTGAACGTTATTACTAAAAATCCGACCCTCAAGGTAATCTCCCTTATCCTCGCCGTCATCCTCTGGCTCTTTGTCAAGAGCACGAGCGAGGGCGAGGTAGGGATGGTAGTGCCGATCGAGTTTTTTCGCTGCCCCTCAAGTCTCATCGTCACCCAGGTGAGTGAGGATGCCATTACGGTGCGCATCATGGGTCCCCTTTCGCAGGTGGATCGGGTTTCCACCAGAGAGGGAAAAGCGCGGATCGATCTCTCCGATGCCAGGCCGGGGACGAACACCTTTGATATCCTCCCCGATAACTTTACTATCCCCAAGGCCTTAAAGATCATGCAGATCAGCCCTTCATCAATCAAGGTTGAGATAGACCGCGTGATGGACAAGGTGGTCCGCGTCAAGGCGGTAGTGAAGGGAGAACCTGCGCCGGGGTATCGCGTCGCCAAGATCGTTGTCGATCCCCCCTCTATAAATCTGCAGGGGGCGCGCAGCCACTTGGCGGGGCTAAGGGAAGTGTTGACCGAGGAGGTCGATATCTCGGGCCTGAGAGAAACCTTGAAGCTCGAGGTGCCCCTGAGGCTCACCGACTTCTGTTTAAAGGAAGGGGTGAAGGGCACGGTCAAGGTCATTGTTGCGGTTAAGCAGGAGTGAAGGAGCGGATGAGAAAGCTGTTCGGGACCGATGGCGTGCGGGGCGTTGCCAATGTAGAGCCGATGACCGGCGAGATGGCCATGCGGATAGGCCGGGCCGCGGCCTACCTCTTCCGCAACAAGAAGGGGAGGCATCGGATTGTTGTGGGAAAGGACACGCGGCTTTCCGGCTATATGCTGGAGACCGCCCTGGCGTCGGGGATCTGCTCGATGGGCGGAGATGTCCTCCTGGTGGGTCCCCTGCCCACCCCGGGTATCGCCTTCATCACCGTCGATATGCGGGCCGATGCGGGGGTCGTCATCTCCGCTTCCCACAATCCCTTTAGCGATAATGGGATTAAGATCTTTTCCGGAAACGGGTTCAAACTCCCTGATGACATGGAACAGCGGATCGAAGAACTGATCTTCTCCGGTAAGCTGGAGAAGGTGCGCCCCACCGGCACGGAGGTGGGGAAGGCCTTTAGGATCGATGATGCCACGGGCAGGTACGCGGTCTTTTTAAAACATACCTTCCCCGAACATCTCACCCTGGAGGGGTTAAAGATCGTAGTGGACTGCGCTCATGGGGCGGCCTACCGGGTGGCCCCGACGGTATTGGAGGAGCTGGGGGCGGAGGTCTTCAGCGTCGGGGTGGAACCCGATGGGGAGAACATCAACCTCGACTGCGGCTCCCTGCACCCCGAGCTGATCAGCCGCCTGGTTCGGGAGAAGGGCGCGGATCTGGGATTGACCTTGGATGGAGATGCCGATCGGGTAGTCTTCACGGACCGGACGGGGAAGGTGATAGACGGGGACCATATCATGGCCATCTGCGCCCTGGATATGATGCAGGAGGGGAGACTAAAAAAGAATACGCTGGTGGCGACGGTGATGAGCAACATGGGGTTGGAGATGGTCCTCAAGGAGGCCGGGGGCATGATGGTCAGGGCGCCGGTGGGTGACCGCTACGTGGTGGAGGAGATGCTCAAGGGCGGCTACAACCTGGGCGGCGAGCAATCAGGGCATATCGTCTTTTTAGACCACAATACGACCGGCGACGGGATGATCACGGCCCTGCAGGTATTGGCTGTCATGCAAAAGAAGGGTGCTTCGCTTGCCGAATTGGCCGAGGTGATGAAGACCTTCCCCCAGACCCAGCGCGTGGTCAGGGTTAAGGCAAA
>MGQS01000081.1:0-2873 GCA_001797905.1 Deltaproteobacteria bacterium RBG_16_54_11
CGGTGGGTTCCAGCCTGGTGGTCACCCCCGCGGCCCAGATGCCCGTCGAAGCCTTGAGGGCCGGGGCCAAGCTGGCGATCATCAACCGCGGCGAGACCCCCCTTGACCAGTACGCCCATCTGCGTTTCCACGAAGGCACCGGAGAGGTCCTTTCCCAAACCGTTGCCTTGCTGAAGCAGAAGATGAAAGGATGAGCCGATGAGCCCCTTTCTTCAGGCCACCGAGGTCATCGATTGTAACCACTCGCAGATTCAGGCTCTGACCTCCCAGACCATCCGCGGCGCACGGGATGTGCACGAGAAGGCACAACGGCTCTTCTATCTCGTCCGGGATACCATACCGTATAACCTCTATGTTCCCTTCTTCCTCCTGGAGCACTACAGGGCTAGTACGACGCTGCATCGAGGCAGCGGATATTGTGTCCAAAAAGCGGTCCTGCTGGTCGCCCTCGCGCGGGCAGCAGGGATTCCTGCGCGATTAGTCTTCGCCGATATTCGCAACTACCTCATATCAGAGCGGGTGGCGGAGCTAATGGAGACCAACCTCTTTGTCTTCCACGGCTATGTGGAGTGGTTTCTCGGCGAGCGCTGGGTGCGGGTGACCCCCTCCTTTGATAAAGAAGTATCGCGGGAGCACGGCTATCCCCTGGTGGAGTTCGATGGTCGAAAGGATGCCATCTTCCCCTCCCACGACGCCACAGGGAGACAATTCGTGGAGTATGTGCGGCATCACGGCACCTTTAGTGACGTCCCCCTCGATCTGATCTTGCAGGCTTGGGAAGGGGCCTACGGCAAGGAGAGGATCGAGGAGTGGAAGGAGGGTCTTCAGGGTAGTTTTTAGAAAGGTTTTTCTTGACATCTGTCAGGCGTTTTGTTATAGAGACTGCGGAGGATAGAGGAGCGATGAGCAAATTAGTAGGCTCCAATGCTTGGTGGTGCTGGTGGTGGAACAAGGAGGAGTCTGCCCACTGACCAGCTCCTAGATATGGACTGAGGCCGCGGGCAGCTCCAGGGTTGCCCACGGCTTTTTTATTGATAAAAGGCCATGGGCATAAGAGGTGTTCATGGCTTCTTTTTTTGGGGTGCGATAGAAATTTAGGCCGTTGCGTTGAGCAATTTTTGTAAGATAAGAAAGGAGAATGAATTTTAGACGAAAAGGCCTTGTTACGTACTATTCCCTAAGGGGAAGAAGGGCACATAGTGTGTGAGGAGATTTTCATATAGGGAGGTGAGTTTAGCGCACTATCGCGCAGTCGTGACCCCGTAAGGACCGCAAAGGACCCAAAAAACCTACACCATAAGGAGGGTAGCATGAAGAGAGCAATGTTTTTTCTCGACCAGAAGGATATGCCGACTCAATGGTACAATGTTCTTGCCGATATGCCGGAGCCGATGCCACCGTATTTGCATCCGGCAACGAAAAAGCCCCTCGGGCCGGAAGATCTTGCTCCCCTGTTCGCCATGGAGCTTATTAAGCAGGAGGTGAGCACCGAACGGTGGATTGACATCCCTGAAGAGGTTCAAGATGTCTACCGCACCTATAGACCGACGGTACTGCATCGGGCATATCGGTTGGAGAAGGCCCTGGATACCCCGGCCAAGATCTTCTACAAATATGAAGGGACAAGTCAGGCAGGGAGCCACAAGCCCAATACGGCAATACCTCAAGCGTATTATAATAAGAAAGAAGGCATCAAGCGGATCACCACTGAGACCGGCGCTGGTCAGTGGGGGAGTGCTTTGGCAATGGGGTGCGCATTCTTTGGCATCGAATTAAAGGTCTATATGGTTAGAATCAGCTATGACCAAAAACCCTACCGGCGCATCCTCATGGAGACGTGGGGAGCACGGTGTGTTCCCAGCCCCAGCAAGGATACCAAAGCGGGCAGAGACATGCTGGAAAAATGGCCTGATTGTCCCGGCAGCCTGGGGCTGGCCATCAGCGAGGCGGTTGAGGATGCGATGACTCGCGATGATACGCACTATTCCCTGGGCAGCGTGCTTAACCATGTCTTGCTCCATCAGACCATTATCGGGGAGGAGACCAGAAAACAGATGGAGATGGCAGACGCCTACCCCGATATCATCGTAGGATGCGTTGGCGGCGGCTCGAATTTCGCCGGCCAATTCCTTCCCTGGATCAGGGATAAATTCAGCGGCAAGAAAAAGGATTTGCGGATTGTCTGTGTCGAGCCGGAAAGCTGTCCGACCATGACCCGGGGGGTCTATGCCTATGATTTTGGAGATACAGCCGGCATGGCGCCCATCGCCATGATGCACACTCTGGGCCATTCCTTTGTGCCGGCACCCATACACGCAGGAGGTTTGCGCTATCATGGGATGGCGCCGATTATATCTAAACTTTATGACTTAGGTCTGATTGAGGCTGTAGCCGTTCACCAAACCGCCGTCTTTGAGGCGGGCGTCAAGTTTGCTCGAACAGAGGGTATCATCGCCGGTCCTGAGCCATGCCACGCTTTAAAGGTCGCCATTGATGAGGCCCTTAAGTGTAAAGCATCCGGTGAAGCAAAAACAATCCTGATAGCCCTCAGCGGACACGGACACTTTGATCTGTCTGCTTATGATGCTTATTTATCGGGTAAGCTCCAAGATTTTGCTTTACCAGATAAGGAAATAAAGAAGGCCCTAGCTGAATTGCCTGAGATCCCTAAGGGCTAATTTCAGTACATGCCTTCTCGCAACACGTATGTTATAAGGTAGTTAGCTGTGCACTCACAGGGCTTATTCAATGAGCCCTGTGAGTGCATCTTTCGACGCAGAGGGGAAGCAAGGTGATAGAGCAGTACGACGATAAAACGATGAGATGCCCCAGGGTGGGCGGCGAGATCACGTTTCGGTTCTGCCGTTTCGAGA
>MGQS01000081.1:2932-4378 GCA_001797905.1 Deltaproteobacteria bacterium RBG_16_54_11
TTTGGACGAACATTACTCCGAAGAAGACTTGAACAGAATATTCGCACCTCCCAAGCCGAAGATGGAGAGCTTGGTGAATTTGATGGAAAAGGTTAAGAAAGAAAAACAAAATGGTGACTAACAAAAGATTTCGGTCTTACCTTCCTCATCATCTTGCTGCCGAAACAAAATTCCGGTGTGAAACTGTGGAAGCGCATGTCTAAACATTTTATCTCTTCATGGGCCAAGAATCGCATCGTATGGCATTATTCTGAAATGAGAGTGTATACCCCACTTGATCTCGCTATGCGCTTTCCATTCGCATAAATGTATGCATTGGCAAAGGCCAGAGATTTTCCGACCTTCTGAATATCGACGTGAGCCTCAAGCCAATCCCCCAATTCGGCATATCCTGAAAAATCCGTCGCGAGATTTATCGTAGCCACTTTCATAGGCGTGCTGCCGGAGCGTGCGGCATTATAACCCAACGCAAAGTCGGCCAGGGTAGAAATTAAGCCGCCATGGATAAATCCCCTCGTATTACAATGTTTTTTTGCCGCACGCACCCCGATAATAAAACCGCCGTCATGGTCTTTTGTATAAAAAGGGCCGACTAATTCTAAAAACGGGCTTGTCAGAAAGCTTAATTCGAAGCCTTTCGGAACTTCACTCATTGGTTCTCCTTAACAGCTCGCTTCATTAGTATGTAGCTTCATGTCCCTCCACATTAGCATAAGCAACGTTACGTAATTGCAGATACATCGAGAAAATTATGCCACCTCGGATTCCGATTCCGCAGGGGACGATCGTTATGGATTCCGATGTTTTTTATGCGTAAGACTTCAATACAATAGAATTTGCGCTGTTATTGCCAGCGGGGAGATCATATACTATTGCCCTGAAAAAGAGATTCTGGTGCTGGTTCCAGGCCTTGGAACCAGCACCCGCACCCTTTTAGCCTTACGATTGTGGACGTCTACCCGTGGCTCTGCTAGAAGTGATAATGCGTCGCCTGACCTGCCACCACGATCCAGGTTATCAGCAGGGCATTAATGAATGAGCCCACAAATATATGCCCTGTTCTGCGGTAGAAATAGGTCGAAACCAGCGCCACGATAATAAAGATCGGAATATACTGGAACAGCACGATGGTTGCCAGATGGGCAGCGGCAAGCGACATCGTCTTGCCGGCAAAGAGCGGGATGTATTGAAAGAGGAAAAACAAGACATAGGCGCCGATCAACAGCAGGATGTTCACCACCGTCTGCGCCCAGGCGGAGGAATTGCGCCGCAGCTCGCCGTGAATTACCATGGCGATGATCACGAAATAGAAGGCAAACGGGATAAGATATCTTAAGAATATCCCGAATTGAAGGGTCGTCATCGGTTTGATGGCAAATACCCAAATACGGTAATCGGTCGTAAACGCCCAGGCTGAAAACACCAAGGTGAGATAGGCCGCAACAA
>MGQS01000081.1:4417-4984 GCA_001797905.1 Deltaproteobacteria bacterium RBG_16_54_11
CCAATTGCAGCCCCTTATTTTTCCAGGTGAAACCATACGCGGCAAAGGAGCCTCCTTTTTTCCGATTCGACAGGAAATGCCACAGAAGGAGCAAGATGAGAGAAATCACCCCGACCACCACCGCCCAAAACATGATGGTCGTGGTGATCGTTTGCGGCAACAACCAACTGGCCTTCTGCATGCCTTTGCCGTTACCCATCCAGGCCCACACATAAACCGGGATAGGAAGCAGGATAGTTATCACTGCCCCGATCCACCATCCCCAACCGGAAGCGGATTTCGGCGGCGCCGGCGCCTCGTTCAATCCCTTGAAGTAGTTGGTTTTCAGTAAATATCCGCCCAGGGGGAAGAGCAGGAGGATCATGCCGATCATAGCGATCAGGGTGCCGATCTCCTTCCAATACCAGATCTGGTTGGAGGGCGGTATGTCTTTCCCACCTTTCAAGGTGGCCTGCATCCAGGCAACGGCATCGCCGATAGCCTCGGTGGACCAATGCAACATAGGGTGCTCCATACACGGCATGAGCAGTTTTCTGGCAGTGCCCTGCTCGATGGAGCCGTACAGCT
>MGQS01000081.1:5051-6967 GCA_001797905.1 Deltaproteobacteria bacterium RBG_16_54_11
CGCAATCGGGGCTCCCCACATGAGGTCGGAAAATTCGTCGTACTTATCGAATATGACCAACATGTTGCGCGGGAAGGTGGCGGTTCCTTCCGGGGCCCCGTATGTTCCGGTGGAAGACCCCTGGAGGACTACCGAACGATAGCCAGTAGGATTCGCTTCGGCAGCCTTTAAAAGTGCCCAGCCGCCCATGGAATGTCCTTCCATGCCGATGTTGTCTTTATCGACAATATCCAGCGTGCGCAAATATTCCAGTGCAGGTATGCCGCCGAAACCATTGGCAAAGGCCGGCGGATCGGAAAAGCCATGCCCGGACTGGTCGGCCGCCAGAACGACATAGCCGCGCCTGGCAAACTCGATGGCAAAGCCATCCTGGGTTTCGCGCGAGTTTATGTAACCATGTATCGCCACGATTCCCGGAGCAGGCGCAGCCTTACTTGCCCCTTTTGGAACATACAGCAGGGCGCTCATCAGCTTGCCGTTAGTACCTACAAGCCGTACATCACGAACCGCAACACCGCCACTCGTCTGGATGCAATGGGCCAGCAACCCTCCTCCCAGGATAAGTATCAAGGCTAGAATCAATACAAGGGGTAAAAAATTCTTTTTCTTTTTAGCGGCTTTTTTCCTTTTCTTCATAATTGCCTCCTTCTTTCTTTATATTTTATTGTTTCTTCTGGGTTCTTTAGCTGGATCTTGCTCATCATCCTGAAGGGGGGCTCCTCCCGCAGCCCTCTGAAACCTTCCACCTGCTCGTAGCCTCTATCGTCTTCGGAAGATAACTCACTACGTTCTCCCGTCTGTGGTACTGACAGCAAAGGTAGCTAGATACTGTTCCTCGTCGCCGTCAACCACCACACATAGACTGCTGCTCTTTTTGAGGAGCTCTGCTTCTTCCTAGTATCAGTAACTGAGTTTTTAAAAGCCTTTACAATTAAGCACTTTGAAGACCCTGGAACAATAAAAAAAACCCTCTTATAAACGATCGGTACAACAGTATGTCCATCGTCTATCGGGGCTTTTTTATTATTCCCTCTCACAAAGACACGGAACAGGATAAGGATCTAGTGGCTGCCTTGTATGTATATATAAATTAGGCTTCAATGTCAATGATTAATTTCAACACGATTAATTGATATTGTGGTTTTCGCTCGTCAAGCCATCTTCCGTCGACGAAGCCTATGGTAGGGTACAGTTCATCGGAACGTCCTTGATTAAAAATTGGTGCGTTTATAGCAAAAATAGAGTTTGAAAGAAGTCATAGGGTTACGGCCTTGTCTGGCGCCCCGAAGCTTGTTTTTTAACAAGGTGATAAAGAAAGAGGGGTTAAAGCATCGACTTTAACCCCTCGTAAGTTCAACTAAGGTCGCACAATAGCGTCTACAAAAGGTATCACAACGTGGCGGCTATCTCACTTTACCTGCGCGCCAGGCCTTGATGAGCTGGTCGTAGTCGACCGTTTCACCTTTCGGCTTCTCATTGGCAAGCTTTGGCTGTGGCGCGTGACCGCCGGGCTTATTCAACCAAATTTTTTCATCGACGCATGGGTTCAGCTTTGGACCGCGGTCACCCTGTAAACCCGAACGCTCAATGCGTTCCATGATAGCGTCTTGCTCGCGGGCGAGATTGTCCATGGCCTGGTCTACGCTGATTGCACCAGAGGACGCCTCACCGATATTTTGCCACCACAGTTGCGCCATTTTCGGATAATCAGGCACGTTGGTGCCGGTCGGTGTATTGGCGACACGGGCCGGGCTGCGGTAGAATTCCACCAAACCGCCGAGCTTCGGTGCGCGCTCGGTGAAGGACTTGTGCCGGATATCGCTGTCGCGAACGATGGTCAGGCCTACGTGGGCCTTTTTCAGTGAGGTGGTCTTCGCCACACAAAACTGCGCATAGAGCCAGGCGGCCTTGCGGCG
>MGQS01000081.1:7031-7177 GCA_001797905.1 Deltaproteobacteria bacterium RBG_16_54_11
TTTTTCCAATAGGCGCCGTGAGGAGACGGGGCCATGCGCCATTTCGGCGTCCCGTCCTTGTTGACCGTCGGACCCGGTTCGACCATGGTTGCGGTGAAGGCCGTGTACCAGAAGATCTGCTGTGCTACGTTGGCTTTGGCCAAGAA
>MGQS01000081.1:7216-11533 GCA_001797905.1 Deltaproteobacteria bacterium RBG_16_54_11
CGTACTTATAAAGCCATTCTATGTACTTGCGCAGCGCGTACTTGGCTGCTGGGCCATTGACATCGCCGCCGCGGCAAACGCTCGAACCGACCGGACGGGATTTCGCGTCAACGCGGATACCCCATTCATCAACCGGCAGACCATTGGGGATACCTTTGTCGCCGTTCCCCGCCATGGACAGCCAGGCATCGGTGAAACGCCAGCCGAGATCCGGGGCCTTCTTGCCGTAATCGTTATGGCCATAAACCTTTACACCGTCGATCTCTTTGACGTGCACGGTGAAGAACTCGGCAATGTCTTCATAGGCCGACCAGTTGACCGGCACGCCTAACTCGTAGCCGTAGATCTTCTTGAACTTCGCTTTGAAATCGGGTCGTTTGAACCAGTCGTAACGGAACCAGTAAAGGTTCGTGAACTGCTGATCGGGAAGCTGATAGAGCTTGCCGTCAGGGCCGGTGGTGAAGGATCTGCCGATGAAATCTTTAACGTCGAGAGTCGGCAGTGTAACGTCCTTGCCCTCGCCTTTCATAAAGTCTTCCAGGACAACCACATACGGGTAACGCCAGTGGGTCCCGATGAGATCGGAGTCGTTGACGTAGGCATCGTAAATATTCTTCCCCGACTGCCACTGGGTCTGCAGCTTTTCGATGACGTCACCTTCCTGAATCAGATCGTGCGTGACTTTGATGCCCGTAATCTCATAGAACGCCTTAGTCAGCACTTTCGATTCATATTCGTGGGTCGGGATGGTCTCCGAGACGACCTTGATCTCCATCCCCTTAAAAGGCTTTGCCGCATTGATGAACCATTCCATCTCTTTCATCTGCTGAGCCTTGGTCAACGTCGACGGCTGAAACTCTTTGTCGACCCACTTCTTTGCTGCCGCCATGTCCGCACTCGCAGAACTTGCGAAGAATGCGAACATTACAGCTACCACTCCCCCGAAGAACATCATCATGGTTCTCTTCGTGCGCGTCATGTCTCTCATCTGATCTTCTCCTTTTAGGCCTTCAATGGTTGTTTTTCTGTTCTTCCGGCCTACATCGTCGGCTGAAGGCCATGGACGCCGAACGATATAAACCTCGTCCTATGTATTTTCTGCTCTCCCCCCTCCTTAATGGCCTTCAATGGTTGGCTTTCCACTCGGCCTATATAGTCGGCGTGAAGGCCATGGACGCCGAACCACATAAACCTCGTCTTATCCTTGTTCACCCCCACCGCATGACAACAATGATCCAGCCCACCGCAGTAGGAAGAAAGATCAACAGGCTGAGATCAGTCAATCCGATCCACGCGAGAAAGAGGTAGGCACTGCTTAACAACCCTATAAAGAGGCGATCTCCTGGCGTAGTAGGTATCGGCAAAAATCCACGGCGTTCCATGGAGGGTGATATTGTTTGCCATATGGTCATGGCAGTCAGGATTAGAAAAATCGCCATGAAGAAAATTGCCGTTGGTAGCGTCCAATACATCCATTCGAAAGTCATTGTTGGTCCTCTTGGCCGGGGCAGTCACCCACGAACCATGAAAATTAAAAGTTCTTATCCTCCCCCTTTACACCCGGCCCAGGGCAAAGCCCTTGGCCATGTAGTTTCGTACGAACCAGATTACCAACGCACCCGGAACAATGGTGAGCACGCCGGCGGCGGCGAGCAGGCCATAGTCAAGACCCGTCGCGCTGATCGTGCGCGTCATGGTGGCGACAATCGGCTTCGCATCGGTTACCGTCAGTGTCCGGGCTAAGAGCAGCTCGACCCAGCTGAACATGAAGCAGAAAAACGCAGTAACCCCCACGCCGGCTCGGATCAAAGGGATAAAGATGGTGATAAAGAAGCGTGGGAAGCTATACCCGTCGATAAAGGCGGTCTCATCAATTTCACGGGGAATGCCGGACATGAAGCCCTCGAGTATCCACACCGCCAAAGGGATATTGAATAGACAGTGGGCCAGCGCCACCGCAATATGCGTATCGATCAGGTGTAATGCCGAGTAGAGTTGGAAAAAGGGCAACGCGAAAACAGCCGCCGGCGCCATCCGGTTGGTGAGCAGCCAGAAAAAGAGATGTTTGTCACCCATGAACTGATAGCGTGAAAAGGCGTAGGCGGCCGGCAGCGCCGTTGCCAGCGAGATCAGGGTGTTGATGCTGACGTAGATCATGGAATTGATATAACCGGAATACCAGGATGCGTCCGTAAAGATCTTTATGTAATTGGCGAATGTCAGATCGATCGGGAACAGGGCGAAGGATGCGAGGATGTCGGCGTTGGTTCGCAAGGACATATTGATCATCCAGTAGATCGGAAGAAACAGCAGCCCAAAATAGATGACCAGGGCGATCGTTTTTTTCTTTCCTTTCATGCCTTCTCTCCTTTTCCGACTCTCTGGAGCACCTGGTAGAAAATAAAACTGAGCAGCAGTACGATTAAAAAGTAGATGAGCGAGATGGCTGCGGCAGGTCCAAGGTCGAATTGGCCGAGGGCCAGCTTTACCACATAAATCGACAGGAATGTGGTCGCATTGCCGGGCCCGCCTCCGGTGAGCACGAAGGGTTCGGCGTAGATCAGGAAGCTGTCCATAAAGCGCAGCAGCAGGGCGATGGTGAGCACCCCACGCATCTTCGGCAGCTGGATGTAATAAAACGTCGCCCAGGGCGAGGCGCCGTCGATTTTTGCGGCCTGGTAGTAAACCTCAGGGATGGCCCGCAGCCCCGCGTAGGCCAGCAGGGCAACCAGCGGGGTCCAATGCCAGGCTTCCATCAGCACCAGGGTGGCCCAGGCATCGAGCGGCCTCCTCGTATGATCGAAGGCTACACCCAGGCTGTTGATCGCGGAACCGAATAGCCCGATATCCGGCCGGGTAAAGATGAACCATATCGTCCCGATCGTATTCCAGGGAATGAGCAGAGGCAATGCCAGCGTCACCAGGCTGAAAGGGACGCCCCAGCCGCGTTTCGGCATCGCCAGCGCGATGAGGATACCGAGCGGCATCTCTATCAACAGCACGAGCCCGGAAAAGAGGAATTGACGCCACAAGGCGTCATGCAGGCGATAGTCGTGCAACACCTTGTTGAACCAATCGGTTCCGACGAAGACGTGCGCGCCCGGCCCGATGATATCCTGAACCGAATAATTGACCACGGTCATCAGCGGGATGATGGCGCTGAAGGCGACAAACGCGCAGACCGGCATTACCAGAAACCAGGCTTTATTATTCTCCCACTTATCCATCACGCCGCCCCTTCTCCTTAACCAGTCGCCCGTCGGCAAAGAGCCTGGTCCATTGCGGCGGGAAGGCAACCCAGGCCTTGCCTTCGGGAACCGGTTTGCCTTCGAGGAGCTTGGCTCGTAAGGTTTTATCGGCCAGCGTCAGTGTCACAATCTTGTAGCTGCCTTGATCTTCAACCGCCTTTACCGTAGCCGGCACGCCGCGTTTCACCGGCTCCAAACTCAATTCCAGATGTACCGGTCGAATCCCCACTTCCAGTTTGCCCCGTGCCTGGCGTCCCAGGGCTGCTGTTTTTTTGTCCAAGGGTATCCTGGCGCCATCGACAAGCGCCACATCTCCATCCAGAGTACATGGTAAGAAGTTCATCCCGGGACTTCCGATGAAATATCCCACAAACCTATGCTCCGGATTTTCAAAAAGATCCTGGGGGGTGCCGATCTGCACGATTTCCCCTTCATACATGACCACCACTGTATCGGCAAAGGTCAGGGCTTCCATCTGATCGTGGGTGACGTAAATCAAGGTAAGTTTCAGTTGTTCATGGATTTCTTTGAGTTTTCTCCTCAGATCCCATTTCAGGTGCGGATCGATTACCGTCAACGGCTCATCGAAAAGAATGGCCGCCACATCGCTTCGCACCAACCCCCGGCCCAATGAGATTTTCTGTTTGGCATCGGCTGCCAATCCGGCGGCTTTCTTTTTAAGAAAAGGGATCAAGTCAAGGATTTCGGCCACCTCGTGCACCCGTTTGGTGACTTCCATTTTCTCAATGCCTCGATTGCGTAAGGGAAAGGCCAGGTTGTCGAACACCGTCATGGTATCGTACAGAACCGGAAACTGAAAGACTTGAGCGATGTTGCGTTTTTCCGCCGAAAAGTCGGTGACATCATTGCCGTTGTATAGCACCCGCCCCCTGCTGGGGGTAAGCAAGCCGGAAATGATGTTCAGCAAGGTGGTTTTGCCACAGCCCGAAGGGCCCAGCAGGGCATAGGCGCCCCCATCATCCCAGACCGTGTGGATCCGCTTGATGGCGTAATCCGCGTCTCCCTTAGGGTTGCGAAGATAGCTGTGGGCAATCTCCTTGAGTTCGAT
>MGQS01000081.1:11585-11875 GCA_001797905.1 Deltaproteobacteria bacterium RBG_16_54_11
GGTGATGCAACCAGAGCCCCTGTTTTATCGTACACAAAAAAACAACATGGATTGACATAAATTGTTATTTCGGAACCGATCCTCCGAGGGTGAATCCCGTCTTCCTGAACCACGAGCCGGTAATCCCCGTGGTTGACATGGATGAATGTTTCCGATCCGTTTATTTCCGCCAATTCGACCTTCGACCGGATTTCGGCGTCCTTTTTGCCGACCTTGGTCAGAAAAAGATGATTGGAACGCACGCCGAATATGTAGTTTCCGGGCGGCACGGATTTCAGATGACCATCTAA
>MGQS01000081.1:11952-12195 GCA_001797905.1 Deltaproteobacteria bacterium RBG_16_54_11
TAAATACTTGAGCCACTTTGAGGGTTGCTGGATTGTGGTATACTTCCGGGGTAGGGCCGGTTTGCAAGATGCGCCCTTCATCAATCACTACGACAGTGCCCCCCAGCATCAACGCCTCCGCCGGCTCCGTGGTAGTATAGACCACGATTGCCTCGCGTTGCTTGAAAATATCCTGCAGGTCAACTTGAAGCTCTTCGCGCAGTTTGTAGTCCAGGTTAACCAGTGGCTCGTCCAGCAAGAGCA
>MGQS01000081.1:12243-15537 GCA_001797905.1 Deltaproteobacteria bacterium RBG_16_54_11
TGCTGCTGGCCGCCGCTGAGCTCAGATGGCAGACGGTCAAGTAAATCTTCGATATGCAGCATGGCTGCCGTTTTGCGGACCTTTCGATCGATCTCGCTCTTGCTCATGCGGCTCATCTTAAGGGGTGAGGCGATATTTTTGTATACGGTCAGGGAAGGATAGTTCACGAACTGCTGATATACCATGGCAATGCTTCGCTTACGAACAGACAGGCCGGTCACGTCCCTTCCGTCCACCAGGATACGACCGGAAGTCGGCCGGTCGAGGCCGGCCATTAAACGAAGAAGCGAAGTCTTGCCCGCCAAGGTATGACCAAGCACTACATTGGTGGCGCCACTTTCAAGCTCTAGGCTGATGTTGTCGATGTAGGTTTCGCCGCCTACTTTTTTTGTAACAGAGTCAAGAACGACGGCCATACTGATTTCTCCTAACCTAGAACGCCGGCATTTGCTCCATACTCAGCTCTTCTCTGTTCAATTACCAAAATGTATTCACGGCATCATAGGCATTCACCATAGCCTAGCGGGAACCGGGTTTCATCCGCATCCAATCCTGATGGGCTGCTATGGACAGGACCTTTCCTTAAAATCGACCACCTGTATTTTTTGAGCAGCTCTGCTTCCTCCTATAATCAAGATATGAGTTCTTAAACCCCTTCCCCATCGAGCAATCATGAAGGCCCTCGAACAACAAAATCAGCCCTGATAGAAATGACCTCCACAATCGTGTGGTTCTCATCTCATGGTTTTCTCTTATTATTCACTCCCCCCCCAAGTTGCGCGAAGAAATAAGGATTTGTTTTGCTGATAAAATAATTATATCGAGAATACGCTTTTATGTCAATGACTAATTCCCCCGGAGTTTCCTGATTTTCAGTCAAAGAACTTTTATAAAAGTATTTGAAATGCCCAGTTCATGATGGCCGACACGAAAAAAAAACGATACTTCGCGGTCCCGGTATCTTTAACAGATCGCTATTGCCTAACAAAAAACTTTTTTGTTTTCAAAACGCAGGAAACTCCGGTTAATTACGGCGCAGCACGGGAATCCGGGTATGAGCAACGACTGGTGCTTAAACCCCCGGCTCATCGACCCAATTGAGGGTCCTCTCTACGGCCTTTTTCCAGCCTTGGTAGCCCTTTTCCCTGATCTGCGGTGCCATCGACGGCGTCCAGGTGTAGTCCTCGGCCCAGTTTTTATACAGTTGTTCAAGATCGGACCAGAAGCCGACTGCCAGCCCTGCTGCATAGGCTGCTCCCAGAGCGGTCGTTTCCGTAACCTTGGGACGGATGACCGGTACCCCCAGGGTATCCGCCAGAAACTGCATGAGCAGGTTGTTATACACCATGCCTCCGTCAACCTTGAGTTTGCTGAGCTTCACACCGGAGTCTTGGTTCATGGCCTCTACGATGTCCCGGGTCTGGTAGGCGTTAGCCTCCAACACTGCCCGGGCAAGGTGGCCTTTATTCACGTATCGGGTCAGACCGACGATCGCCCCGCGGGCATCCGAACGCCAGTAGGGGGCAAACAGTCCAGAAAAGGCGGGAACAAAATAGATGCCGCCGTTATCCTCCACTGTTCGAGCCAAGGCCTCGATCTCCCGCGACTCCTTTATCAACCCCAGATTGTCCCGCACCCACTGCACAAGGGCGCCGGCAATGGCGATGGACCCTTCGAGGCAGTACATCGCCGGTTGGCCGCTTGCCTGGTAGGCCAGGGTGGTAATCAGACCATGCGTTGACGGGGTCGGTTTAGTGCCGGTATTGAGCAGGAGGAAACATCCGGTGCCGTACGTGCTCTTTGCTTCTCCTATTTCAAAGCAGGTTTGACCTACCAGGGCGGCCTGCTGGTCTCCCAGCGCCCCGCAAACCGGGATGCGGGCGTTCACGGGGCCGTCCTCAGGCGTTACGCCCCAAGGGTTTTGATCACTGGAGGGGACTATCTGAGGCAGGATATGTCGCGGGATCCCCATGATCTCCAGGATGTCATGATCCCATTGCAGGGTATGCAGGTTCATGAGCATGGTGCGGCTGGCATTGGTTACATCGGTCACATGAGCCCCGCCTTTCGGCCCGCCGGTGAGCCACCAGATGACCCAGGTATCCATGGTTCCGAAAAGGGCATCACCTTTGTGCACCGCCTTACGGGCTTCCGGGACGTTATCCAAAATCCATTTGATCTTCGGCCCCGAAAAATAGGTGGCGATGGGCAAACCGGTCTTTGCCCGGAACCTGTCTTGACCTCCCTCCTTGGAAAGCTCTTTGCAAATATCATGGGTGCGGGTGCATTGCCATACTATGGCATTGGCAAAAGGCCGGCCCGTATTTTTGTCCCAGAGCACGGTGGTTTCCCGCTGATTGGTAATCCCGATGGCAGCCAGTTCCGATCCGGCGATTCTCCCTTTTGCCATGGCGCCGCGGATCACCTCCTGCGTGTTCTGCCAGATCTCAAGAGGGTTATGTTCCACCCAGCCCGGCTGCGGGTATATCTGTTTATGTTCTTTCTGATCCGCACTGATGATTTGGCCGCGATTGCCGAAGACGATGAACCGGGTGCTGGTCGTGCCCTGATCCAAGGCTCCCACATAGTTGGCCATTGTTTTTTCTCCTTTCCGGCACATGGGTTGAATTTACGAAGCGCATTATTATGACCATATCATTATTCCATCTCGAGATCAAAGCTAAATAGTCGCCGTAAACATAGGACGGTTTTCCAAACCAAGATCGGGGATTCCCTGATTGACAAACCTCTCTGCAGAATGTATGAATAAATAAAATCATGCTTGAGAAGGATCGGCAATGGGTTCCGACAGGGCCTTAATCATCGCCCATCGCGGAGAGTCGCACGACGCACCGGAAAATACGCTGGCCGCACTCAGCCTGGCTTGGGAGAAGAATGCAGATGCTGCGGAGATCGATGTGCACCTGACCAAAGACGGCAGAATCGTCGTGATCCATGACGACAATACCTGGAGAACAGCCCATAGATCCGGGAAGGTTTCCACGCGGACGCTGGAACAGCTCAGGCGACTCGATGTCGGCAGATTCAAGGGTAAAAAATGGGCAAAGGAAAAGATACCGACACTGGCGGAAGCGCTTGCTACCGTTCCCGCGGGGAAGAAGCTGTTTGTTGAAATCAAGGAGGATGCCGGCATACTCGCGGAGCTTAACGTTGTTCTGAAAAAATCGTCCCTCTTACCCGATCAGGTGGTAATCATCGGCCAGGATCTCGCTGTCATGGAGCTTATAAAGAAAATCCTTCCCGCGTATCAATGCTGCTGGGTGTGCACGATGA
>MGQS01000082.1:0-2316 GCA_001797905.1 Deltaproteobacteria bacterium RBG_16_54_11
TTATTAAAATTGTATATTCTCTTGCACCTCTTGGCGCTATTGGAATAGAATAAAAAACAGCTTTGCCATCCTTTGCTATTCGGGGCCATATCCCTATATCGCGTGGTACCGGAATCTCTTTCAAGATTTGCGGCTGTTGGCTTCCTCTTTTTAAGTAGCAAATGAAACGCTCGTTTTTTGACCCTTTACTAAATACAATATTACCCTCATCATCTGCATCATACCATTCAATATCGCTGACCAGTTTACGTTTTTTAGCTGGATTGTTAAGGTCAAAAATATATAAATTCGTAACACTGTTATCACCTATTTCGCTACCGAACATGATATCAACATATAATTTATTATCTTTGGTAATGTACATTACTCTCAGATTACAACCAAAAGATAATTGCCTATCTCCATTATCCTCCAAACTATGTATAGTTACTTTGCCACAATTTGGATCAAAAAGGAAAAGCCTGCTCTCGTCGAAAGACCATTGAAATTTAGAAAACTCTGGTATAGAACTTATGCCTCTTCTATATGGCACTAGCTTAACTTCTTTCCCTCCCGGCAAAATATATTTCTGCCCCTCTGGCAAATCCGGTCCCAACAAATAATTGGCATGAGGTGATAAAGGCATTTCATCGATTTGTTTCAATAGTATGCTTTCCATTTCATACATTTTCTTTATGGTTTTTGTGCTTCTATCATAAACAAATAAACTGCTTTGTTTCTTCCCAAATATTTTATCAGTAAAAACGATATACTGGCCATCAGCTGCGCAGCTGACATTTTCGTCACCTGGATCATTGGTTATATCTTGAACCATGCCACTATCAAGATCATATATTCTTATACCCTTATTGCTTTTACCGAAGTTATCGCCACTGAATGCTATGTGCCGGTTGTCACACCACACAGCACCATACGCATTTAAAATTAGTTTTATTTCTCTCCAGGAATCCCTAGCCTCTAATTTGTTGGTCTGTTCAGCAGCAGCTATCGTTCCTAAAACAACGAATATTAATATTAAGATAATACTTAAATATCTTGCGGGAATAATAGGGATGGGTCTATTTATTTGTTCTTTTTTCTTAACATTCATCATGCCGTCCTCCTGAGGGTTTCAAAATCCACCGGTGTTAAATAAACTTTGGGACGTTGTTACCTACGTTGCAATGAAGAGGGTAAAGGTGGCAAAAGAGTAATCCATACCTGGTAACAACGTCCCCAACTATGTTGGCTGAGGGGCCACTGGCCAAAAGGCCACCTTCGGCTTCGGCTACGGCTGTTTTTCTGGGGTTTCAGGTGCAGGTGGCTCTGGCGGCACTGGCACAGCAGCCCATTTAATCATCACCTCATTGGAGGGGGCGCTGGGATAACCCCAATGGTTGACGCCGACGATCTTATACATATAGATGACCCCTTCATTGAGATCCTTGTCCGCCCAGGTGGCGGTATTTTTTTCTAAGCGATAGCCTTTCGGAGTGCGAAGATCGAGCTCAGCCCTCACCTTAAACTCCCCGGGACACTCAGGGCACCCTGCCGTTTCGTCCCTCCTGAGCACCCGAAAGTACACCAGGTCAACCGGCGTGGAGCCATTCGCGTTTGCCTTGGGGACGCTCCAGGTCAGCTCAAAGGTCTCCTCCTTGACCGTGCCTTGCAAATCCTTGATCGCCTTGGCAACCAACACATCAGGGGGGACGAGAGAGGTCTTGACGCCGCACCCCCCGGCGAGGATGGCAAGAAAGATCCAGATGGGAAACATCTTTTTCATCATGATAGCTCCTTTTTAGCCTTTTTTATCTGCTCGACCACCCTCTGGCGAGCGGTTCCTCCGATACTGTTACGACGATTCACCGCATTCTCTATGCGGATATAGTCGAAGACATCCTCCCCAATGGCCGGGGAGAAGGATCGCAGCTCCTCGAGAGAAAGCGCATCGAGATTTTTACCCTTTTCCTCGGCGTGCAGCACGGCCTTGCCGGTGATCTGGTGGGCCTCGCGGAAGGGGATCCCCTTGTTGGTGAGATAATCAGCGAGATCGGTGGCGTTGGTATATCCCTCTGAGGCGGCCTCCCTCATCTTTTCCCCGTGTATCTCGATATTCGCAAAGAGCACAACCATGATCTTCAGGGAGGCCTTCACCGTATCGACGGCGTTAAAAAGCGGCTCCTTGTCCTCTTGCAGATCCCTGTTGTACGCCAAGGGCAGGGCCTTGAGCACGGTGAGCACCGCGATAAGGGCGCCATAAACCCTTCCGGTCTTTGCCCTGATCAACTCCAGGACGTCGGGGTTCGCCTTTTGGGGCATGATGCTGCTGCCGGTGCA
>MGQS01000082.1:2334-2750 GCA_001797905.1 Deltaproteobacteria bacterium RBG_16_54_11
CAGGAACCCGAACTCCGGGGCCGACCACAGGATGAGTTCTTCGCAGAGACGGCTCAAGTGCATCATGACGAGGGAGCAGCAAAAGAGGGTCTCCGCCACGAAGTCCCTGTCGCTGACGGCATCGATGCTGTTCCGGCTGATCTCGGCAAAACCCAATCGTTCGGCCAGGTACGTTTGGTCTATCGGGTACGGAGTGCCGGCCAGGGCGCCGCTGCCCAGGGGGAGGACATCCATCCTGTTCAAGGCATCGATCATCCGCCCCCTATCGCGCTTGAACATCTCATAATAGGCCATCACCTGGTGTGAGAGGAGGATGGGCTGAGCCTTGCGGAGGTGGGTGTACCCGGGCATGATGGCATCCACATGCTTTTCAGCCCATCCCACCAAGCTGGCCTGGAGCCCTTGTACGAGATCGA
>MGQS01000082.1:2824-9301 GCA_001797905.1 Deltaproteobacteria bacterium RBG_16_54_11
TGGAGTTTGCCCCCCGTCTCGCCGATCTTCTCAATGAGGCGCTGCTCTATGTGCATGTGGATATCTTCCGTGCTCGCTGAAAAGGGGAGGGTGCCTTCTTCGATCTCGCCTTCGATCTCCTTTAGGCCCCGGAGGATCTGCGTCTTTTCGTCCTGGGAGATGACACCAGCCTTTGCCAATGCCTCGCAGTAGGCCATGCTCCCCTTGATATCGTATGTAGAGAGCCTCTTGTCAAAGGAGATGGAGGCGGTAAACTCCTCTGCCAGCTCATCGGTTTTCTCGGGGAACCTCCCCCCCCATGGTTTCTTCGCCATCACACACTCCTCTCGCCAAAGATGGCCCTTCCAATCCTGACTATGGTGGCACCCTCTTCAATGGCCACCGCGAAATCCGTCGACATCCCCATAGAGAGTTCAGACAGGGGGATATCATCCTGTTTGATCTCTTCCTTGAGTTCCCGCAGGGCTATGAAATACGGTCTGGCCGCCTCTGGATCATCCGCATAGGGGGGCATGGTCATAAGCCCCTTTAAGGAGATGTTTTTCAAATCCCTTAACTCATGGGCCAGCTCAGGGGTCATCTCTTTGCTAATCCCGAACTTGGAGTTTTCTTGAGAGAGGTTTACCTCAATCAAACAGTCGACGATCTTACCCTCTGCTGCTGCCCTCTTGTCCAAATCACGCGCCACGGTTATGCCGTCCACCGAATGGATGAGGTCAAAAAGCCTCACCGCATACCTGGCCTTGTTCGTTTGGAGGTGTCCGATGAGGTGCCACTGAATACCTGCCTGCCCTATCTCCTCAATCTTTGACCGCGCCTCTTGGACATAATTTTCCCCGAAGATCGTCGCGCCTGCTTCCATGGCCTCCCGTATCCTTTCAACCGTTACTGTCTTCGTGACCGCCATAAGCTTGATCTCCCTTGGGTCCCTGCCGGCCTTGGCTGCTGCATGTTCCATCCTCTCCCTTACCCGGCGCAGGTTTTTCTCTATTTCACCCATGGTATCTTCCGGCATGCGATTCGGCACGGCAAGGGAGCCGATCCCGCGTCTCTAAAAGATATCGCCGATACCGGCATCCTTGAAAAGCCTGATGAGCTGGCACAGGGGGAGTCCGACCACATTGGTATACGATCCCTCTATCCATTCTACCATAAAGGCCCCTTTCCCTTGTATGGCATATGCTCCTGCCTTATCAAAGGGCTCACCGGTATTGATATACCACTCTATCTCCCGCTCCTCAAGGGCATTGATCCTGACCCGCGTTTCCTCAACCCCCCTCAGCTTTTTCCCTTCCGCCATATTCAAGAGAACGTAGCCCGTAAGCACCACATGTTCTCTGTCGGCAAGTCGTTGCAACATCCTCTTTGCATCTTCCCTATCGCGAGGCTTTCCTAAGATCTCACCTTCCACGGCAACGATTGTGTCGGCCCCGATAACCCAGGCGCGGGGATACCGGGTCCCGACAAGCAGGGCTTTGTTCTCCGCCACCCTGACGACGAAATCTTTGGCAGCTTCATGAGGAGAGGGGATTTCCTGCAACTCGGCAGGGACGACGTGAAACTGAAGCCCTAAGGAGGCGAGGAGGGCTCTTCTCCGCGGCGAAGAAGAGGCCAGAATCAACTCTTGTGACACGCGCTTGGAGGATATGCTCAGTGCGGATGGTTCTGTTTATCTCTCCGTACCCCTCACCAAGAGGAGGACGGAATCACCGTTTCCGATATTCTCCCACTGCTGAGAGAGACTTCCTTTGAAGAGGAGGCTATCTCCCTCTTCGAGGGTGTATTTCTCCTTCTTCAATTCGAATTGGAATTTCCCCTGCAGGCAGAAGACCAACTCGTCTCCGAGGTGGCTCACCCCTTTGCTTCCGCTCTTGGCGCCCTTGGCGGCGGTAAGCGTATAGGCCTCCAGGCTTTGCTGAATGAGGCCGGTACCGAGGCTCTCGAATTTTATCTCCTTATCCTTGCTTTCCACCTGTTTGCGCTGGCCCTTTTTGGAGAAGAGCGTCTCTTCTAACCTCTCCTCATCGAAGAAGTAGTTGATCTTCACCCCCAAGGCCCTGCTGATGCTGTAGAGGGTATTTACCGTCGGAGAGGTGATATTTCTCTCGATGAGGCTCAATGTGTTCACCGATAGGCCACTCAACTTGGCCAAGGTACGCAGAGAGATCCTCTTTTCACCTCTAATGGCCTTGAGTTTACTGCCGATATCTAACGCCTGAGTCTCTACCATACAACGTACCCCCCTCCTTAAGGTTTACCGCCTCTTTGCCTGAGCATAAATCTTTGAAGGAAAGAGACAATAAATCTAACCAATTTGGCCCTTTTTGTCAAGAAGAATTTGGGTGAAAGTTAGATAAAATTGATCTTAATATTTATTTGTGCAAATGGTTCTTAAAACAGAGATTCGAAGGGGGGTAATGAGGGATTCGAGCTCTGTCGGGTAACCTGGCTGTCATGAAGGGGCGAACATAGTGTTGATGAGCCCTGACATGATCAGGATCTCCTTTACCCTAGTTTGAGGCCATTTGCAGAGGGTGGAAACCTTATTCCGGATATCGATTCGAGACAGTTAGTACCCTCTTTTCTCCAGCCGAGGTCCCTGTGAGCGAAGTAGAGTAGCGTTTGGACCTGGAAGAGCACGAGGGATCGCCCTTCATTCTGATAGTGCTCTCTGAAAGTCCGGATCGCCTATGATCGCTGCTACAGCCCTATGAACGGCGCCATCTATAGCCCTGTTTATATTTTGGCCGGCGTTATTCCCCTCATACGTTTTAGCCCACTTGCCATCTTTCCTCTCAACCTGGACATTGACGATGCAGCGGATTGACCACGCTCCCCAGAAGAATCTCAGATTTGGCACCGAAACCTTAAAGACATAATCACTTTCGGGCTTGACCCGGACACCTCTCTTCTCTAGTTCGGTCCCTAATTGAACGACGATGAAATCGCTCCACTGCTTGAAATCCGCAAAGAATTTATTACTGCCTTGGACAGCTACGAGGGTGAGTTTGGATTCGGTCTGCGCATTTACCAGGGAGATCACTTTATTAGTGCTGATCGGGCCCACTTTGTCCATCGCGACTGGTATAGAACCCCTTGGATATACAACCTGTGAACAGGCTGAGAACAGAAGGGGTAACATCAGGAGAGACAGGGCAAGAATACATTTTGGGTAGATACGCATCTTGAACCTCCTCATTTTTTTGTCCTGATAATTATAATAAAAAACCCCCCGAAAGTACAGAAGAATACTTTTGGGGGCTCAATATGAGCTACTTTTCGGGAGCCGCTTTATATAACTCATTCCTACAAGGGTTAAGGTTATCTCGTCCTGGGGTACTGTTAATTGGGCTGAGAGAAAAAAACTAAATAAAAATGTGTTTATTGTCGAATAGTACCTTAATCCACCTGCCGCAGAGGGGGGGCACATAGTTACCACAGAGGGGTGAGAAGGGTAGATGGCAACATCGATCAGTTCCTGAGACAAGAAGAAGGGGATAAAAATGTCTATGCCACCTGCCAAGAGGGATTTTCCCCATCCACCCTATTCGTGTGAGGAAAAAAGAGAGAAGATGACACGCAAAAATGTTGACACTTTTTCGCGTTATGAATATTATTGTTTTTATATACTATGGACGGGTTAGGAGGCAAACGATGGTTGCCATGAAGAAGGGGAGCTTCCTCGATTCACGGATCAGGAAGAGGGAGCGGTTTCAGCTCCAGGATGTGGATGAGCCCAATCTGTTTCGGGATGTCTTCCCTTACGAAGAGGTATGTCGCATCGAATTCGACCACCGGGTTGAAGTGATAGATCCTCCAGTGGAGATATTCATCACCGATACCACCTTTCGAGACGGACAGCAGGCGAGACCTCCCTATACCGTGCAGCAGATCGCTGATCTCTATGATATGCTCCATAGATTGGGGGGCCCTAATGGTATTATTCGCCAATCTGAATTTTTCCTTTACAGCGACAAGGACAAGGAGGCCGTGCAAACGTGTTTGGAAAAGGGGTATCGATACCCCGAGATCACGGGTTGGATCAGGGCGGATAAGGGCGATTTTAAGCTCGTGAAGGAGATGGGCCTCAAAGAGACGGGGATCTTGACCTCGGTATCGGATTACCACATCTTTCTGAAGCTGGGCAAGAACAGAAGGACCGCCATGATTGACTACCTCCGGGTCGTGGAGGCGGCCCTGGCCGAGGGGGTAAAGCCGCGCTGTCACTTTGAGGACGTCACGAGGGCGGATGTTTATGGATTCGTGGTCCCCCTGGCCCAGGAGTTCATGCGCCTGGCCCAGGAAGGTGGGGCGACGGTGAAGATCAGGTTGTGCGATACGCTAGGATTGGGTGTCTCCTATCCGGGTGCAGCCCTGCCCAGGAGTGTGCCGAAGCTCGTACGCGCCCTGGTCGATGATGCGGGGATCCCCCCTGAAGAGATCGAATGGCATGGCCACAACGACTTTCATAAGGTCCTCATCAACTCAACGACGGCGTGGCTCTATGGTTGTTCAGGGGTTAACGGAAGCTTGCTCGGGTTTGGCGAGAGGACCGGCAACGCCCCTATCGAGGGGCTGCTCATTGAGTATATCGGCCTTACGGGAGACCACAACGGGGTTGATACCACCGTCATCACCGAGATCAGGAATTACTTTGAGCGGGCCATCGGTGAGCACATACCCAAAAACTATCCCTTTGTCGGTGCGGAGTTTAACACGACGAGGGCGGGCATCCACGCCGACGGGATCCTCAAGAATGAGGAGATCTACAACATCTTCAACACCGCAAAGATCCTCAACAGGCCCCTGACCGTGGCCATAAGCGACAAATCGGGCACGGCGGGGATCGCCCAATGGATCAATTCCTACTTTGCCCTGATTGACAATGAGCGGGTGGACAAGAGGCATCCCGGCGTGGCCAAGATATATAAATGGGTAAAGGATGAGTATGCCCAGGGGCGATCTACCGATATCTCCTCGGACGAGATGAAAAAAAGGGCACGGAAGCATCTCCCCGAGCTCTTTATCTCCGATTTCGACCTGATAAAACAGCGGGCATATGAGATGGCCGCACACCTCATTGAGGAGGTGGTGGATGATCCGGCCATCAGGTCGATGGAGCCTACACGCCAAGAGGCCCTTTTGGAGAAGGTGGAGCAGGAGAACCCCTTTATTCAATTCCTCTATGTTACCGACGATAAGGGGCAAAAGGTCACCAGGAATATCACCCGTCCTGAAGACCGGGCGAAGTACGAGCAGATCGGCTCCGACGTCGACTACTCCAACCGGGAGTGGTTTATCGAGCCCTTCAAGACGGGAAAGGTGTATGTGACCGATTTCTATACCTCGATGTTTACCGGCGCACTCTGCATCACCGTCTCCGCCCCCATCCGAAATAAGGATGAGGCGATTGTGGGGATTCTGGGTATGGACCTGAAGTTTGAAGAGTTGATCAAGGCGGAGGACCTGAGCTGAGCAATGACTGGGGTAATAGAGGTACAGAACGGCAAGGTCATCTCGGCGCCGGACAATCCTACAATCCCCTTTATCAAAGGGGATGGCGTGGGGCCGGATATCTGGCGTGCAGCCGTATTGGTTATGGATACCGCGGTACAGAAGGCCTACACCGGAAAGAGAAAGATCGCCTGGCAAGAGATGTGGGCAGGCGCGGAGGCCATAGAGCGACACAACGATCCGCTCCCCCCTGAGACCTTGCAGACCATCAATCAATACAAGGTGGCCATTAAGGGGCCGTTGACGACACCGGTGGCAGGCGGATTCCGCAGCCTTAATGTGGCCTTACGGCAGCACTTTGACCTCTATGCCTGCATCAGGCCCATCCGTTATATCCCAGGCACTCCTTCCCCCCTGAAGAACCCCGAGAAGGTGGATCTCGTCATCTTCCGTGAGAATACAGAAGATGTCTACGCCGGGATAGAGTGGCGAGGGGAGAGTGAGGAAGGCCAGAAGGTGATGCGCTTTCTGCGTGAGGAGATGGCAGTGGAGGTCAGGGATGGCTCGGGCATCGGGATAAAGCCCATCAGCCCCTTTGCCACTAAGCGTTTGGTGCGCAGGGCCATCGAGTATGCCCTGGGGCATGGGCGGCGTAGCGTGACCCTGGTCCACAAGGGGAACATCATGAAATACACGGAAGGGGCCTTTCGGGATTGGGGGTATGAGGTGGTTGAACAGGAGTTTTCCGGGAAGGCGATCAGGGAGGATGAACGTCAGGGTAGCGGTGGGTTGCCTGATGGCCAAGTTGTCGTCAATGATCGCCTGGCCGATGCCATGTTCCAACAGGTCCTCTTACGGCCGGAGGATTACGATGTCCTGGTTACGCCGAACCTCAACGGCGACTATCTATCCGACGCCTGCGCCGCGCAGGTCGGCGGATTGGGCATGGCCCCGGGCGCCAATTGCGGGGATGAGGTGGCCATCTTCGAGGCGACCCATGGGAGCGCCCCCAAGTATGCCAAT
>MGQS01000082.1:9349-9710 GCA_001797905.1 Deltaproteobacteria bacterium RBG_16_54_11
CTGGAGTACTTGGGCTGGATCGAAGCGGCACACATCATCGAGGATGCCGTACAGAGGACCATTCAGGCCAAGACCGTGACCTATGACCTCCATCGGCAGATGCCAGGGGCAACCCTTCTCAGCTGCTCGCAATTTGGGGAGGCAGTGGTGAGGAATATGGGGGAGAAGAAAGACTGACAGGCGTTATCCATGTTGTTTAGCACTGAGCCTGTTTTGTAGAAGGGGAGGGTTCTCCTCCCCAATCAATTCCGCCATATAACAAGCTAAATATCCCGCCTGCTCGCAGCGGGGAATCTTTACCAAAACGGGTTCCTGTAAGATTGCCAAAGGAGAGATCAGGCAGGGATAGCGGATGGATCGA
>MGQS01000082.1:9716-15069 GCA_001797905.1 Deltaproteobacteria bacterium RBG_16_54_11
AATATCCGCTGATTTTTCGGGTTTATTTTTATAAATTCTTATGTTAACGTTAACAAAATGATAAATCCAGCCACTCTCAAGGATATAGCCAGATTAGCCCATGTATCCCATACTACCGTTTCCAGGGTCATAAACAATAGGCCTGGGGTAAGGGCCGCCACAAAGAAGAGGATTATGAGGCTGGTCAAGGAGTTGGACTATCAGCCCAATCTGGTGGCCCGCAGTCTGGTGGTGAAGAGGAGCAAGAACCTGGGGATGATTATCACCACCATCAGAAACCCCTTTTATCTCGAGCTGGCCCAAGGGATAGAGGATACGGCCAGGTCCTTTGAGTATAACGTCATCTTGTGTTGCACCAACCATGATCTCTTTCTGGAGGGTGAACATATTAGGGAGTTAAAGAGGAGGGGGGTGGATGGCATCATCCTCACCTCGGCCCAGATTAAAGATGGGCATGTGGCTGCCCTGGCCCGCGAGGGATTCCCGGTGGTGTTAGTAAACAGAAGGGTTTTGGATCCGGACCTCTCCGACAAGGTGGACTATATCGGGATCGACAATGTAAAAGGAGGGGAGATGGCCCTGGAACACCTGCTGAAGATGGGGCACAGGAGGATCGGGATCATCAGGGGGAGCCTGGAATCCTCCGTTACCGTGGAGCGCATGGAGGGGGCCTGCAGGGCCTTAACACGCTATGGTATCTCCCTGGAGGATGATCTCGTCTTCGGAGGGGATTACCTGAAAGGGACGGGGTATGAGGCAGCCAAGAAGTTCTTATCCTTACCCAATCCGCCGAGCGCCATTTTTTCTTTAAACGACTATATGGCCTTGGGCGTCTATGATGCCCTGACGGAGCAAGGGGTGAGGGTCCCGGAGGATATGGCCCTCGTGGGGTTTAATGACATCGAGTTTGCCTCCCTCAAGATGGTGGGTTTGAGCACGATCTCCCAGAAAAAATATACCTTGGGTTCGATGGCGGTGCGTCGCTTGATGGAGAGGATCGAGGGGGCTCAGGCTGGCAGGGAATGGATTCTCGAGCCCGAGCTCATCATCAGGAGGTCATGCGGCTATACCTTAGCAATTTCCCATGGCGGCCTCGCCCCCAGCGAACGATGAAAATTGGCAATCACCCCTCACCCCCTGGCTGAAGAGCCACCTCCGGCTTTACAAAGGGGGATGGCCGGAGGTGGCCCTTTGGCCAGGGGATTTGAAACCTATTTTCTAAACAACTATTGAGTAAAGATAAAGAAAAGAGAAAGACATGAAGCTTACCACAGAAGAACTATTGGCCAAGGCGAGAAAGCCGGCTCAGGATGCTATGAAACTCCATCCCTTTTACCGGGGAAAGGTGGAGATTACCCCCAAATGTGCCATCCGTAATGTCAATGACTTCGCGATCTGGTATACACCGGGGGTGGCAGAGCCGTGCAAAGACATCCACAAGAATCCCGAGCAGGTCTTTATACATACCAATAAGGCCAATATGGTGGCCGTGGTTTCCGACGGGACCAGGGTCCTGGGCTTGGGGGATATCGGTCCGGAGGCCGCTTTGCCCGTCATGGAGGGCAAGGCTATCCTTTTTAAGTATCTCGGCGGGGTCGATGCCTTCCCCATTTGCTTGGATACCAAAGACCCCGATGAACTGATCAAAACCGTTTTGCTGCTGCAACCGAGCTTCGGCGGTGTCAACCTGGAAGACATCTCCCAGCCGAAGTGCTTTTATATCCTCGATACCCTGCGAAAGAAGGCACGGATACCGGTCTGGCATGACGACCAACAGGGCACGGCAGCGGTCACCTTGGCCGGCCTCATCAACGCCCTCAAAATCGTCGGCAAGGCTATGGACCAGGTACGCGTGACGATGATCGGGGCAGGGGCAGCCAGCATCGCCATAACGAGAGTGCTTATTGCGGCGGGGGTTACCCCCGGGAACATCATCATGGCAGACACCAAGGGGACGTTGCACCCTGGCCGTAGAGAGCTAAAAGATACCTATAAAGAGAAGTGGCACTTCTGCCAGGTTACCAATAAGGACGGGGTTGTCGGGGGGGTTCCCGAGGCGATGAAGGGGGCCGATGTCTGTATCTCCCTTTCCAAACCGGGACCGGACACCATCAAGAAGGGGTGGGTAGAGGGTATGGCCAGGGATGCCGTCCTCTTTGTCTGTGCCAACCCCATCCCTGAGATCTGGCCCTGGGAGGCAAAAGAGGCCGGGGCAAGGATCGTTGCCACGGGCCGCTCCGACTTTCCCAACCAGGTAAATAACTCCTTGGGTTTTCCCGGGATCTTCCGCGGGACCCTCGATGTCATGGCCACTACCATCACCGATGAGATGTGTATTGCGGCAGCCAAGGAGCTGGCCCGATGTGCCGAGGATATCGGTATGAGCGAGGAATACCTTATCCCCACGATGGATGAATGGGAGGTCTTTCCCCGTGAGGCAGTGGCAGTCGGACTCAAGGCCATCGAGCAGGGTGTAGCACGGGTGAAACAATCCCGTGACGAGCTCTATGAGAAGGCCACCCGGATCATCAAGCGAGCGAGGGAGGAGACCGCGCTGCTCATGAAAGAGGGATTGATCCCGATGCCGAAGGATGTATGAGTTACCGTAGGGAGGTGCTCGAGATGCGCGAGGTATCAGCAGCAGAGATCACCCAAGCCGTGAAAGGCCTCTTTATCGATGCCAACATCGACCTGGGGGAGGATGTATTGACGGCCTTTCGCAAGGCCTTGGAAACGGAGGAATCCCCTACCGGCAAGGAGGTCCTCAATGAGCTGATCGAAAACGCCCGGATCGCCAAAGAAGAGGGGGTTGCCATCTGCCAGGATACAGGGTTAGCCGTGGTCTTTGTTGAGCTCGGGCAGGATGTCCACGTGACGGGCGGAGATCTCATCGAGGCGATCAACCAAGGGGTACGGCAGGGCTACCAGGATGGATACCTGCGCAAATCGGCATGCCACTGTTTTACCCGCAAGAATACCGGCGACAATACCCCCGCTATCGTCCATCTGGAGATCGTTCCGGGTAGCACCATCAAGTTAATCGCCGCTCCCAAAGGCGGGGGGAGCGAGAATATGAGTCGCGTGATGATGCTTACCCCCTCGGTAGGACTCACGGGTATCAAGGAGTTTATCGTTCAGCGGGTCAAGGAGTCGGGGGCGAATCCGTGTCCTCCGGTTATCGTCGGGGTCGGGATCGGCGGGACCTTTGAGCAGGCGGCCCTCATCGCCAAGAAGGCCCTCTTGCGGCCGATAGGAAGCACCAACCCCGATGCCGAGGCAGCTGCCATCGAGGAAGATCTGTTGAAACGAATCAATAATCTGGGGATTGGCCCCCAAGGGTATGGAGGCAGAACTACCGCTTTGGCGGTACATGTCAATATGATCCCCTGCCATATCGCCAGCCTGCCGGTGGCCGTGAACATTCAGTGTCATGCCCACCGGCACAAAGAAGCGGTGATTTAGCAATAAGGAGCACTGCCATGGCTCATGAGAAGAAGATATCCACCCCGCTGATTGATGAAGCACTGAAGAATCTGCACATTGGCGATAAGCTCCTCATAACAGGGGTCATCTACACCGGCAGGGATGCGGCCCACAAACGGCTCATCGAGCTCATCGATCAGGGCAAAGAACTCCCCTTTGATATCAAAGGGCAGATCATCTATTTCGTCGGACCGGCGCCGGCTAAACCCGGCAGGCCCATCGGCTCAGCCGGCCCTACCACGAGCTACCGCATGGATGCCTATTCTCCCAAACTCATCGAGCGGGGTCTTAAGGGCATGATCGGAAAGGGGATGCGGTCGCAAGAGGTCAAGGACGCTATGGTGAAGTACAAGGCGGTTTACCTCGGCGCTACCGGCGGAGCCGGGGCCTTGATCGCCAAGAGTATTAAAAAGGCAGAGATCATCGCCTACGAGGATCTGGGGCCTGAGGCCATCAGACGCCTGGAGGTCGAGGCATTTCCCGCCGTGGTTATCAACGATATCTATGGGAAAGACCTGTACGCGGAGGGTGTTAAGCAATACGCTCAGGGGTAAGGTGGAAGATGGTGGACAGGATATTCATCAAGAACGTGTCGTATGAGCGCACCCTAACATCAAGAGAAATAGAAGGCCTTGAGAAGCTAGAAGTTACTACGGAGAGCATAAAATAGTATGCGTCTTTTTATGATTGCTTCTCCGCGCGTATTCTGCATTGCCTTAACATCCCCCTTTGTAAAGGGGAATTGAGGGGGATTTCCCCACTTGTCAAATCCCCCCGGCCCCCCCTTTGCTAAAGGGGGGAAGTAAACTATTATGTACTACTGCTTAGCAACGTGGGGAATAGAAGCGCCCATATAAATTTACAGAAGCGGGGGAAAAGATGGAAACATTCGTCCATGACATAGTCATCCTGGGAGGCGGCATCGCTGGTCTGAGGGCCGCCATTGCCGCTGCCGAGGTCAGCGCTAAATTCTCTATCGCCGTCATTTCCAAGGTCCAACCCCTGCGCTCCCATTCCGTCTGCGCCCAAGGCGGAACAGCTGCCGCACTAAGAGAAGGAGACTCCCTTGATCTGCATGCGTGGGACACCGTTAAGGGATCGGATTTCCTGGCAGACCAGGATGTTGTCGAGTTTTTCGTCAAGCAGTCCCCCCAGGAGATCATCCAGCTGGAGCATTGGGGGTTACCGTGGAGCAGGACCGACGACGGGCGGATAAACCAACGGCCTTTTGGGGGGCATAGCTTCCCCAGGGCCTGTTTCGCAGCCGACATGACCGGCTTTCACGAGATGCACACCTTACATGGGAAGGCCATCGCGCTGCAGAACATAAAATTCTATGATGAATGGTTTGTTACCTCCCTCATTGTCGAAGACAACTGCGCCAAAGGGTTGACGGCCATAGAATTGAAAACCGGTGAGATGCAGGCGTTGCACGCGAAGGCCGTCATCCTGGCGACCGGTGGCCACGAGCGCATATACGAGTTCACAACCTTTTCGCACTCGGCAACCGGTGATGGCATGACCATGGCGTACCGCGCAGGGGTGCCGCTTGAAGACATGGAATTTGTCCAATTCCATCCGACAGGTCTCTTACCATCAGGGGTGCTGATAACCGAAGGGGCCCGTGGTGAAGGAGGCTTCCTCCTGAACGCCCGGGGCGAACGCTTTATGAAACGCTACGCCCCCGATAAGATGGAATTGGCGCCGCGCGACATAATCTCCCGGTCGGAGACGACGGAGATCCAGGAGGGAAGGGGATTAACCGGTCCTTATGGGTCTTATATAGCTCTGGACCTTACCCATTTAGGGGAGGCAAAGATAAACGAGAGGCTGCCTCTCATACGCGATGTTTCGATAAAACTCGGCGGGG
>MGQS01000082.1:15076-21223 GCA_001797905.1 Deltaproteobacteria bacterium RBG_16_54_11
CGTTAAAGACCCTATACCCATCAAGCCGGCTGCCCACTACTCCATGGGAGGAATCCGGACCAGCATAAAGACAGAAACGCCGGTTGCAGGATTATACGCCGCCGGCGAATGCGCCTGCCTGAGCCTGCACGGCGCAAACCGACTGGGCACAAACTCTACGGCAGATTGCCTGGTTTTCGGCTCTGTAGCCGGCAAAGAAGCAGCCCAATACGCCTTTTCAAGCAAGCTCCGAGAAATTTCTCGCGGCGCAATAGAGACGGAAAAGAGACGGGTCTTCGATGGGATCTTCGGCAACGAAGGCGCAGAGAGGGTCCCTGCTATCAGAGATGAGATGAGGCGCGTGATGCACGAGCGGGTCTGGGTATTCAGAAGGGAGGATGAGCTCAAGAGCGCCTTGAAGGTGATAGAGGGGCTCAAGGAGAGATTCAAGCATATAAGGGTAGAGGACAGGGGTCGGTCCTATAACACGGACCTCGTGGCAGCCCTACAATTGGACTTCATGCTGGACTTGGCCGAGGTAACGGTGACGAGCGCCATTGCCAGGCAAGAGTCCAGGGGCGCCCATTCCCGGCTCGACTATCCCAAACGCGATGATGAGCGCTGGTTGAAACATACCCTCGCCTACTATACGAAGGAAGGACCCAGACTCGACTACGCGCCTGTGACGATAACCAAGTGGCCTCCGGTTGCGAGGACCTATTAAGGGGGTTTATCATGGCTTCTGAATTAGAGAAGGTTGTTGAATTTAAGGTGCAGCGTTTCGATCCTGAGGGCAAGAGGCGTTACCTGTCCACGTATCAGGTGCCTATCCATCGAGGGATGACGATCCTCGATGCCTTAAATTACATCAAAGACAATCTTGATGCGACCCTGAGCTTCAGGCAGTCGTGCCGGATGGGGGTGTGCGGGAGCTGCGGCGTCAAGATCGACGGAAAGCCCAGGCTGGCGTGTTACACGCAGGCGCTCGACCTTGGATCCGATTCCCTCCTGATAGAGCCCCTCTCCAACCTGCCGGTCATAAGGGATTTAGTTGTCGACATCGAACCCTTCTTCGACACGTTTAAGAGGGTTAAGCTATCGCTGATAAAGGCAAAAGCGGATCTTGAGAAGACGGACGAATTCGTGCAAACGCCGGCAGACCTCCAGGGCTACTGGGACCGCACGTTGTGTACGAAGTGCGCCATCTGCTATTCATCGTGCCCTGCGGTACTCGATAGAAGATTCCTCGGGCCTTCATCCCTGTCGGCAAACTATCGCTTTATCCTTGATTCGCGAGATGAGGGCCTGGATGAGCGGTTGGAGGCGATCGCCGACAACGTTTGGCTCTGCACCTCCTGCCACACGTGTACGCTGAATTGCCCGAAAGATGTCGATAGCTCAACTGCGGTGGTGGAGGAGCGCAGTCTCATGATTGAAACGAGCGGACTCATCCCGAAGAATGTGCAGGAGGTGCTGACGAGCGCCGCTAAATATCATAATCCCATGCGTATGCCCGCCGGTAAAAGGACGGAATGGGCAAAGGATCTGCAGATCAAGGAGCTTCCGGCAATAGGGAAAACTGACATTTTATACTTTCCCGGGTGCTCGGCAGCCTATGATTCAAGGAATCAAGAGATTGCCAAGTCCATGACATCGATATTCAGGGAGATTGGCGCCGACTTCGCGATATTGGGGACTGAAGAGTGGTGTTGTGGAGACCATCTGCTGAGGCTCGGCGAAAAAGGATTGTTTGAAATGCTGGCAGAGCATAATGTTGCCATGTTCAAAAAGTTCGCCATAAACAAGATAGTAACCCTCTCACCGCACTGCTTTCATACGTTCACTCATGATAAGCCGTATACGGATGCCGAACTGAATGTCCAACACTATACGCAATTTATTGCCGAGGCCCTTGAGCAGGGAAAGATCAAACTCTCCAAGGCCATTAAGAAACGAGTTACCTATCACGATCCCTGCTTCTTGGGCAAGCGCAATGAGATATATGATGCACCGCGGCAGATCTTGAAATCGATTCGTGGCTTGGAATTTGTTGAGATGCCGAGGACAAAGGAGCACAGCTTCTGCTGCGGCGGGGGCGCCGGCAGGGTATGGACCGAGGAGTCGACCCCGGAAGGGAGGCCCTGTGTGGCCAGGGCTCAGGAGGCCCTGGAGCTCGGCGCCGAGATCATCGCTACGGCGTGCCCGTTCTGTTTGACAACCTTGGAGGATGCCGTGAAGGTCCTGGATTGCGAAGGCAAGATCATCGTTCGGGACATCGCAGAGCTCATCAAAGAAGCACTGTAACTCCTCCTGGTAAGAGGAAATAAGGTTACTTTTTTTCTGCTGAGATCGAAGGGTCTATTGCTCGGTTGCCAATAGGGGCTTCGGCACCGACCCCTACAAAGTGTGTATCAAGAGATATTTGCAGTAATGGATCGCATCTCCCCGTCAGACCTTTTTGAACACGCCTCTGTACATTTGATATTGTATAACCGAAGAGATATACTGCCATTACGAAAAACAAACAAAAATATAGCCGTCTCAGGGCAATCATAAAAGACCTCCAAAGGGTTGTCGTGGCGTTCTCCGGCGGCGTGGACAGTACCTTCCTCCTGAAGGTCTGTGTCGATGTTCTCGGCAGGGAAAATGTATTGGCCTTTATAGGGCTTTCGCCGACTTGTCCCGAAAGAGAAATCGCTGAAGCGAAAAGTCTTTCCGGGCTTATCGGTGTGGACTGCGTCACAGCAGAAACATCCGAAATGGAAGATCCTCGCTTCATTGAAAATAATACCACGCGGTGTTACTTCTGCAAAACTCACCTCTTTGTCAAGGCCAGGGAAATAGCAGAGCAGAGAGGTTTTATCCATGTCGCCGAAGGATCGAACGTCGATGATATAAATGACTTCCGGCCGGGGCGAAAGGCCTGTTCAGAGCAGGGAGTAAAAAGTCCGCTGCTCGAGGCGGGACTTACCAAAGGGGAGATCAGAGAGCTGTCGGAAACCCTTGCCCTGCCGACCCATGATAAACCCTCCTTTGCCTGTCTTTCTTCCAGGGTTCCTTACGGCACGGCTATTGATGCGACAACCCTGAAAAGGATTGAGCGTTCCGAGGATTTTATTCAAAGCCTCGGCATACGACAGGTGCGGGTTAGATGTTATGGCAACGTTGCGCGTATCGAAGTCCTCGATAAAGACTTTGATGCCGTCATGGCTAACAGAGACAAAATTACTGAGGTGCTCAACCAATATGGATTTCTCTATGTCACCCTTGACCTCAAAGGCTACAGGACGGGAAGCATGAATACTCCTTCAGAGTGAAGATGCCTTTTATTTATACCATTCACCAGCTCTTTTCAAGGGCTTCACGGCTCATCGCGGAAGCGGGCGTCTTTCCGGGAGGCAGGCCGCCGACCGGAGGTGACCCTTTTGGCCAAAGGGCCACCTCTGGGGTCAGATAATCGGCGATCTTTTGGGAGGTTTGCCTCGGCGTCACTCAAAGACAGGATCAAGACCAAGGTCTCTCACTATCTCTATGTCAAGCTCAGGACTTCTTCCCGGTGTCGTCAGATAGTTGCCGATCATGAGGGAATTACAACCAGCAACGATGCCAAGGGGTAACAGCTGTCTTAAATTCGTCTCTTTTCCACCGCAGAGTTTTATATCCTTATCAGGGAGAACGAATCTGAAAATGGCGATAGTAACGAGAAGCTCAAGGGGTGAAATATGTTCCATATCCTGAAGCGGCGTTCCCGGTCTGGGATCGAGGATATTGAAGGGGATGCAGTCCACGTCGAGCTCCTTTAAGGTCATGGCAAGCTCGATCCTCTGCTCCATCGATTCGCCCATGCCGATGATCCCTCCGGAACAGGTGGAAAGGCCAGCGCTCTGAGCTGCCATAATGGTGGCAATATCCTCCTGGTAAGCGTGCGTTGTGCAGATATTGTCGAAATAACTCCGTGCCGTCTCAAGATTATGGTGGTAGCGGAAAAGTCCGGCTTCCTTGAGCTTACGGGCCCGATCAACATCGAGCATACCGAGCGAAACGCAGGACTTTATCCCCAGCTTGTTTATTTCACCCACGGCCCCGTAGATTTCATTCCATTCCTTTTCGCTCTTAACCCTGGTGCCGCTGGTAATGATGCCGAACAGGTGCGCTCCTGCCGCCTTGGCCTGCCGCGCTCCTTCGATAATCGCCTCCTTTCCGATGAATGGGTACTCGGGGGCGCCGGTAGAGTAATGGACAGATTGGGCGCAAAACGCGCAGTCCTCGGGGCAAAGACCGGATTTTGCATTGATGATGCCGCAGAGGTTTACCCGTTTGCCCTTGAAATGCTCCCGTATCTCCGCTGCCGCCGCTATGAGCGCAAAGGGTTTTCCCATGCCGTAACGGAAAAGGGCCAGCCCTTCTTCAAAATCGACATCCATCTTTTCGACGGCCCGTTGCTTCAGAGTTTCTATTAACTGTTCCACAGACACCTCGCGATTCCCACCCTATATTCTCAGGCTCTCCCAGGCTACCGCCTTCCATTCAGCCTTGTGAAGCCTCTTTGTGCCGTCCGTTATCTCCACCGTAATGGGATAGATGTCGTTTTTTCCGTAATGGGAGATAATGTTTGCGGCTATGCCGATATGCCCATCGCCGGCAACCCCGGACAGCAGTCCCAGAGGGCCCTTAAACCCCTGAGGCGCCAGGAGCATCTGCGGCGCCGACCACAGTGCTGAAAGCCGATCATTCTCCTCCTTATTCCTCCCGATGATCAGTTTGGTATCCGGTGAGAGCCTGAAATGCCTGCCGATCTTGAGCAGCGCCACGTCTTTCATGGTAAAGTCTCCGTTGTGAGCGAAAAGGTCTTTCAGCTTCTTCGCGAAAAGTGGCTCCGTAAGCAAGCAGCCTCCGCCAGGGCAACTGAACTCCTTCAGGTGAAAGGCATCGACAAGCTCATACTGGGTTTTGCGTGAACGCCCGGCAATGCTGAGGAGTTTTGCTCGGTCGACAATGCCTTTTCGCTCGGGCAGGGTAGGCTCGAAGTGTTTTGCAGAGAGGGGGCGCAGGATCAAGTCCTCAAGGCCGCTCTCCTTCTCGATACACTGCAAAGCGACCCTGTGTTGCGACATGGGCCGCTGACCGAGGACCTCGCCGGTAATGACAAAACCGGCCCCGATCTCGTCCATGGTCTTTTTTGCCTCTTTCAGCATGAATATCCTGCAGTCGATGCAGGGATTCAGGCCCCTGCCGTACCCATGTTTCGGCGCCTTGACGATCTCGAGATAGTCCATGCCCTTCACGCGCACCGTCACTTCGAGGCCCAGTTCTCCGGCGGTCCTCACCGCCTGAATGCCGCACCCGTTGCCGCCTTTAGAACAAGTGCAGAAGAGGGACGTAAAATGGAGGGCCACCACCTCCACTCCCTGCTCCATAATGAGCCTTGTGGCAAGCGTGCTGTCGAGGCCGCCTGATAATAAGGAGATTGCCTTCCTGTTCATGATCCACCCGGGAGAGAACAGAGGGACCCTTCTACACCCTGCTCCCTCCTCTCACCTTCGCCAACTCCGCGATGCCCGCATATCTTACCTAATTTCCCTGGTCCTTCTTCCCCCGTGCCTTGGAAAAGGGTTTGTCTTGAATACCGATTGACTACAGTGGAGGATTTCTCCTTTTTGTCTTATATGCCGACTTAAACGGATTTCCTCTAAAAAAAACTTGCATAATAATACCACATTGTGGCATAATTTACAAAATATTTTATTTGAGCAAAAAAGGGTTCCGATGAACAACGAAGAATTCCAGGTTTTACGCCATCGGCTTGGAAAGACCCAAAAACAGTTATCGGAGCTCCTGGGGACGTCTCTCAAGGCGATTCAGAGCTTCGAACAGGGGTGGCGGAAGGTTCCCGTGCATATTGAGAGGCAAATCCTTTTTCTGCTCGCGTTTCATAAGGGAAAAGCGAAAGGGATCCAACCCTGCTGGGAGGTCCAGGACTGTCCCCCGGAGAGACGCCGTGACTGTCCGGCCTGGGAATTCAATGCAGGCCATCTCTGCTGGTTTATCAATGGAACCATCTGCGAAGGGAAGCTACGAGTCAGCTGGAGCAGTAAAATGAACACATGCCGAAGGTGCAGGGTGTTCAAAATCAATGTGGGCATCGCTGGATCGCGAAAGATCGCCGGG
>MGQS01000082.1:21279-21589 GCA_001797905.1 Deltaproteobacteria bacterium RBG_16_54_11
GGCGGGGCTATCTCATATTGAAAAAAAATTTAAAAAAATGCTTGACAAAAAAGGTTGGCATGGTAATATTACATATACCACCTTGTGGTATATGTAATATTACCACAAAATGATATAGCAGCCACCGGAGAATGAGTATTTATGAGCATTATGAACATCAGCCGTAAGGCAGTCCAATCGGAGAAGCGGGGCAACCCTTTTATGATAATGTGTTATATGACCATGTGTTGTCAGAATGGTAGGGGAGGCCTGCGCATGTAGCATCAACGGTACATTTTTAAACCAGGCAACCCACTACCAGCGGAGACGG
>MGQS01000083.1:0-298 GCA_001797905.1 Deltaproteobacteria bacterium RBG_16_54_11
TGGATTGGATTCGATCATTACTTTCTTATGCAGAGCACGTCGCTGGATTACATCGCGAAGGAGGACACATGGACGAGAAGCTCAAAGAGGCTTTTCACAAGGTTTATGAGGGTGAGTCCAAGGCCGCGCTGCGGCTCAAGATCTTTGCCAAGGAGGCGGAAAAAGAAGAGCTTCCCCAAATTGCCAGGCTCTTCCGCGTGATCTCCTTCAGCGAAGAGATTCACGGTGAGCGTGCGCTTCGAATACTGAGGGAGATCAATGACACCGATGCGAATCTCAAGGAAAGCCTCCTGTCGGA
>MGQS01000083.1:358-6533 GCA_001797905.1 Deltaproteobacteria bacterium RBG_16_54_11
CGATGCCGCTTCGGGTATCTTCTCCAATTCGAGGGATGTAGAAGATGCTCACGCGAAGCTTTATGACAAGGCCGTAAACCATCTGATTGGAGAGCGGGAGACCACCTATTATGTCTGCAAGGTCTGCGGTTATGTATCGGATGGAATCTTGCCCGAGGTTTGTCCGGTGTGTGGGGCGTCCAAGGAGCAGTTTGTGGAATTTAAATAAGCTGGAGGTGTAAGGTCATGAAACGTGCGTTACAGGGAAGAAAAGCAACGATGAAGACAAAACCCTGGCTAAAACACTACGATGAGGGTGTTCCTCACACATTGAAGCCGTACCCTCAACGAACGCTCATCGACATTGTCCGCGAATCAGCCGCGCAACGCCCCGATCATCCCGCCCTGCTTTTCAAGGGCAGGGCCATGTCCAATGCCGATTTGGAACGGCTGAGCAATGCCTTTGCCAACGCGCTTGTTCAGTTGGGCGTGAAAAAGGGCGACCGGGTAGCGCTGCTCCTGCCCAATACGCCGCAGCTCGTCCTGGCCCTGCTCGGCGCCTGGAAGGCCGGAGCAATCGCTGTCCCGATGAACCCGCTCTATACCGAGCAGGAACTCGAATCCTCTTTCCTGGAGTGCGGCGCGGAGACCGTGCTGGTGCTGACGCGGTTCTATGCCAAGGTCAAGGCCCTACAGCCGCGCACAAAGGTCCGCAACGTCATCGCTACGAACATCAAGGAGTATTTGCCGCCGGCGCTGCGGGTTTTGTTCACCCTGCTGAGAGAGAAAAAAGAAGGGGATCGTATTACCTTGCACCCCGGCGATTTGTGGCTGGCCGATCTGCTGAACAAACATGCCGGCGCCCGGCGGCCCAAGGTCGCAGTGAAGCCGAAAGACCCGGCAGTCATGCTCTTCACCGGCGGCACGACCGGAACACCCAAAGTAGCCGTCGGCACGCATCACGCCTTGCTGATTTCCGGGATGCAGATCCACGCCTGGTTCAAAAACATGCTCGTGGATTGGGAAGAACCTCTCATGCTCAACATGCCCCTATTCCATGTGTATGGCCTGGCAGGGGTTTTTGCCGCCGGGCTGATCGGTCATGCGCCTCTGGCAGTCGTGCCCAATCCGAGGGACATAAACGACATGCTGGCGACCATCCAAAAGGTTAAACCCGCCTTCCTGCCCGGTGTTCCCACGCTCTTTATCGCCTTGCTCAACCATCCTAAGGTGCAGGCAGGCAAGGCGAGTCTGAAATCTCTCAAGTTAAGCATCTCCGGGGCCGCTTCCCTGCTGGCGGATACCAAGGAACGCTTTGAACGCGCAACCGGCGGGCGCATCATCGAGGGCTTCGGCATAACCGAATCCATGATGGCAGCGGTGATAACGCCGCCCAAAGGCCAGTACAAACCCGGCGCGGTCGGTATCCCCCTGCCGGATGTCGAAATCCGCATCGTCGATGCGGATACCGGCAAAAAAGAGCTGCCCACCTGCAAAGCGCTGCCTACCTGCCAGGTGGGTGAAATCATCATGCGCGCCCCGCAGCTCATGAAAGGCTACTGGAAGAAGCCGGCCGAGACCGCCAATGTGATCCGCAACGGCTGGCTCTATACCGGCGATCTGGGTTACCTGGACGAAGACGGCTATATGTACATCGTCGACCGCAAGAAGGATGTGATCAAGCCGAGCGGGTTCCAGGTCTGGCCGCGCGAAGTGGAAGAGGTGATCGCCTCTCACCCGGCTGTCGCCGAGGTCGGTGTGGCAGGCGTGCCCGATCCCTACCAGGGGCAGGCCGTCAAGGCCTGGGTGGTGCTACGGCCGGGACAAAAGGTCACGGCGGACGAGCTGCGCGCATACTGCCGCCGGAAACTGGCTGCCTATAAGGTGCCCAAGCACATTGAATTCCGCTCGAGTTTGCCGAAGTCAACGATCGGAAAGGTCCTCAGGCGTGTATTAGCTCAGCAGAAATAAAAAAGGGGGAAGGCTGCTTTTTAAGGTATAGCCGACAAGGGACAGAGAATGCAAAAGTAGCCTGTCAACTGTTTATTTATTCCTCGCATATCTGTCCCCTTCCCTCCTCACGATCCCCTCGCGCATGAGCTTTTCCAGGTGTTTTTTCATGTGGGCCCGCTCGCCAAACGCGAAAAAGGCCTTGGGCTCGCGCGGCTTTCCATAGATGATGCATGCCCCCACGACATCGTCCAAGGTCCGGGGGGTCTTCAAGAGGTCCAGGAGTTTCTCCTCCCTGACAGTGATAACATCCAGGTATCGCTCCCAGAGCTCGCCGGGATCTGCCTCGAAAAGGCCGGTCTCATGTCCCGTAATCCAGGCCTTTGCCGGGATCTCCCTCAGGCGCCGGACCGACGCCATTGTCTCCTCGATGCTCGACCCCACATCGCCGTACCAGGGGCCGAATTTAGTGAGGTCATAGTCCCCCATGAAAAGAACTCCCAGCTCTTTGAAGAAAAAGGCGGAATGTCCGGGCGTGTGCCCCGGCGTGCTCAGGACCTCTATGGACAGCCCACCCACGGATCGCTCCGTGCCCTCCGCCAGAAAACCGGCGGGCCTGCGGGGCCTGAAGTGAAAGCTTGCGGTCAATATCTCCCTCCAGTACTCGCGCTCATCCGCTTGGTCCATACCGTAGGCATCCATGAAGATATCAAGATCAGTGATCGGAGGGGCGTCGGGCGCACTGATCCACAGAGGCACGTCTTCAAAAAGATCCAGGTGCATGAGATGATCCTCGTGCCAGTGGCTCAGCCATACGCTTTTTACTCCGGGATCTGCGCGGAGTTGCATAAGCCGCTCCCGATGGGAAGCGGGATCGATCAACAGACCCGCCCCTTCCACATACACCGAATGGCAAAAGGGGTACCTGCCGCCATGTTCACCGGGGATGAACCATACCGGCCCGAAGCGCTTTTCTTCCCTGTTACCTCTTCTCGGCACTGTCTTTCTTCCGTCTACGCTGTATGCCGTCCCATGAAGCGGCGCGATGAGATGACACGTATGAAGGGTATCTCGAGGGCATCTGATTTAACCCCTCTTTTTTACTAAACCCCGGCATCTCCTTATAGATCTCGGTGAGTGCAAAAAGACGCGAGGGTGATAGCCGGCTTATTCTTCATATCGAAGAAAGAGGCTCGCAATAAATCCCATAAGGGGGATGATAATGATCGAGCGAAGCGCCGCCGGCACGCCGAAGTGATCCGCCACGAGCCCGAGCAAGGTAACGCCGATCCCACCCGTCCCGATAGCTAACCCCACCAAGAGACCCGAGGCGATTCCCAGCTTATTCGGGAGGAGTTTTTGGGCCATGACGATCGTTACCGAAAACGTTAAAATAAGGAACATCCCCTGCATGCCCAGGACAAAAAAGAGAAGGATGCTGTTCTGGACAATGGGAAGAAAGACAAGGGGGAGCGTCACGGTGGAAAGAAGCATGGAAAGCCTCACAAAAAAGCGGTGTCCCCACCGATCGGCCAAGGGCGCTCCGATGAGCGTGCCGGCGGCGCCGCAGACGAGAAAGACGAAGACGAGCTTGCCGGCAAAGAGGGGGCTCCCTTTGAGATAGTTGATATAATAAAAGGGGATATAGGTCACAAGGCCTATCTGGGTCCATGACCGCATAATAACGATGAAAATGATCATGCTCAGCGCAACATACGAGGCAACGCTTGTCCGGCGTTCCGTTTTTTTCATTGCCTCTGCATGGGAGACAACGGGCAAGGCAATGGTGCCCCGATAAGCGAGGATAATGGCCGTACAGAAGATGGAAGGCACAACAATGAGGGGGAGCGAGGAGAACCCGAGATATTCGATAATGGCGAGGGCGAGGATAGGTCCTATGGCAAACCCGAGGTTGCCGCCGACGGAGAAGAAAGACATGCCGGTGGCGCTCCGCTCGCCGGTAAAAAAGTGGGCCGTCTTGTATCCCTCCGGATGATAGGAGGCAACGCCGAGACCGCTGATAACGACAAGAAAGAGCACCAGCGAAAAATGCGCCGGCAGCATAATGAGGGAAAAGCCGATCCCTGCTGCCAGAAGCCCCATCGGCAACAGGATCGGCATGACCTTTCTGTCGGAGAAATACCCGAAGACCGGCTGCAGGATGGAGGAGGCCATGTTGGCCGCCAAGAGGATCATGCCGGTGAGCGCGTAGCTTAAGCCCAGCTTGTCCTTGATAAAGGGGAGCGTCGCCGGCAAAGCGCCCTGGTAGATGTCGACCACCAGGTGCCCCAGCGAAAGGATGAGGAGCACCTTGAGGTTAAAACCTTTTTTCATCATATGGTCTTCTGGAACATTTTTTTGCTGTTGTGCTTAATAAGTTTCACTGCAGGCTCGAAATTGTTGTAGTACTGTACAGGAGGAAGACGATGCAGTCCACCACTTTTTGTATGAATAAACTTGACCGGTTTTTGATTTTATGCCATTCTACTAATAATATAGCCATAGTATATTAGCAGAGGAAATAAAATGAGCGCTCGTGAACAAGCTGCATCCAAAGAAGATTTGAAGCTATTCAAAGAAGAGATAGTCCATGAATTCCATGTTGTTTCCGAAGGCTTGGGTGATCAAATAAAGCTTGTCGCAGAAGGGCATTCTGTACTTGTGGAGCGGCTCGATAGAATCGAGAAAGAAAACGAGCGCCAGCATTTAGAAACCCGTTCTCTTATCAAACTTTCCTTTTCTGAATTGGACAGGCGACTTTCCACGCTGGAATCCGAAGTCAAAGATCTGCAAGAATGGCGGAAACACGTTGAGTCAAGGCATCAAGTTTAGCTTCGATTCGCTGCTTCTTCGGAAGAGGGGGGCGGGTAAACTTTGAAAAAACACCCTCAATATAATAACGGCACTAACAAACCTACGTCCCGTTTTTCTATGCCGAGACTGCGAACACTTCTCTGAGTTCCGGAATTACTTCCCCATGTTCAAGTCTGTCAGCCAGCACGCGCAAGGCCAATGCCTCTGCTTTTGAGATGGCTTCCTCCCGGCTCTTCCCGTATGCCAGAACTCCGGGAAGCTCAGGGAAGCTCAGGGATTTCCGCAATCCAGCGGGCATCATCTTCTCTCTCGATCTCGATCTTCATACGGTTACCCTATATTATTATACTATCTCACCCGGACGGGACTTGCAATCCCCCTGTTTTCTCCTACCGAACAGTAGCAATAGATGAGGCGGTAAAAAGGGGACTAAAGTAAAAAGGGGACAACCGTCCCCTTTTTATAAAGATAAACAGAAGGTGGAAGAATAAAAATGGCCGAACCCCACTCCACTGATTTATTAGTCTTTTTATACATTCCTCTCATTTAACTTCAGTGACAATGTTATTCTTCGATAAATAACGAAACAAGAGATATTTTCCCATCATTATAATATTGAATATGTAATGAATATCTCGGGAAACGCCATTTATCATGGATAGGTATTGCATTGATTGTGGGTTTCAAAGTCTTTGGTACTTTTCCTCCTCCACCTGACTGTGAAGGAAGACCGAGCTTTTTATTTGTGTTAGATCTATCGTCAGAAAAACTTATTCCACCTGGAATCGTACCTTTATATTGTTTAAATCCATCATGCCCTTCGGAATATAGAAATATCGTGTGCAATTTTTCTTTTTCAAAAAGAAAAGATAAGCCATTTTTCTTGAAAGAATAATAAATATGACCCTCAGGATCGCGGATACCGTATCTTCTTTCCACATCAAAAATTTCTGGCTCTTCTTTTAAACTCGATAAAAAATTCTTTATCTCCAAATTCTCAATATTTTTCCCCAATAGTGATATTAGAAAGGTATCATCCTTGATTTTTTCTTTCTTCACGCACGAGGTCAATGCGCATCCGAGAGCAACTGCAAGGCAAATAACCATTATTGAACGAACAATCACCACTCCCTTATTCATACTTACCTCTCAGTTCTAATGATTAAGTTCCGCAGAAAAGCCTAATGTGCCGTCATTTTTAAGACTTTTTTACCCATTAAAAACCAAATTAAAAAGGGTAAGTCCCAACCGGATTTCCGACTAAGAGTATACTCTTTAAGTAACGCCAGGGTCAGCTAGAATCCGCAGTATGGGCGATTGGCTGCATCCGGTTGTTATACTCAGTTCTGAGCGAACGGGGACATAGGTAACCTTCCTTTTCACGAAAGCGGTTGTTGGGGCTGTTTCCATATCGATCCTTTGAGAACGTGGA
>MGQS01000084.1:0-622 GCA_001797905.1 Deltaproteobacteria bacterium RBG_16_54_11
GGATCGCCTCGATGTCTGCCGCCTTATCACCTGCCATATAGGAGCTGGGGAGGTCTATCCGCAGCTCCTCGGCAGCCATCTTTAACATACCCGGCTCAGGCTTGCGACAAGCGCAGCCATCCGCCGGGCCATGAGGGCAGAAGTACATCGCATCGAGAAAGGCCCCTTCCCGCTCGAGCAGCAAACGCAGCCTCCGGTTAATCTCTTCAACGAGGGAAACGGGAAAGTACCCCCTTGCCACACCCGACTGGTTGCTCACCACCACCGCTTGAAGGCCGAGGTGATTAATCAGACGGATGGCTCGCGCAGCGCCGGGGATGAGCTTCAGGGCCTCGGGGTCGCTCAGATAACCCCTCTCTTGGATGATGGTGCCGTCCCGGTCGAGAAAGACCCCTTTCCTCAGATCCATCCCTTCTGCCTCGCCTTGATGCCGGCCAGCTCCTCGGCCAGCGATTGCACGTAATCCCTCCCCTTGGCGCCGTTTTCTAAAGGTTCGAGCCACTCCGAGGGAATAGATGGATACCCGTAATAGGCACCGGCAATAGCCCCGGCCATGGCCCCGATGGTATCGGTATCGCCGCCGCCGTTGATTGCCGTCACTACCGTCGCCGGAAAATCATCG
>MGQS01000084.1:675-12667 GCA_001797905.1 Deltaproteobacteria bacterium RBG_16_54_11
CCTCGGGAAGGTAGAAGCAATCCGTCCGATCCTTGCCTCGAGATCGCCGCCTGTATCCATTTCCCCAATCCGCTCGATCTCCGCCGCCAGTGCGTCGTCCACCCCCTGCACCACCTGAACGATCTCCTCCAGAAAGACGGGGCGCTCTATGGCATCCCCTGTGATCCCCTTCTGCGTGGCCATCCCCACGGCCATGGCCTGCGCCAAGGCCCCGGCGAGCCCCTGAGGATGTGTATGGGTGATCCGGGCGCAGAGCAGGGCGTTCTCTTTTAGCAACTCACCATCGTCATAAAAGAAGAAGCCGACGGGAGCAATGCGCATGGCGCCCCCGTTTCCCCAGCTATCGGTACCCACCTGGTCCCAGGGAATTCCCTGCCGCAGCCGGTCCATGATCCCATAGATCCGGTGGCCATACCCCCGAAAGGGGTGAAAGTTCTCCAGAAACCGCCGGGCAATGAGGGCAGGGTCAAAACCAGGGTCTTCCTTGAGGGCTTCCATGATCCCGATCATCATCTCGGTATCATCGGTGTAGTTTCCCTCCCCTATCCTGTTCAGGATCCCGTGTCGGGCCCTGATCATCTGCCAGGGCCACCCCTCGACCTCCCTGCCCATGGCGTCTCCGACAAAGGTCCCCAGGGCCGAACCCTGAAACCGGTCGATGAGGACGGGTATAAGGCCACTTGAGAGCACCCTGATTTTCCCTTTCTCTTCATCAATTCCCCCCTCTATCCCCCCTGACCACAGGGTCACCTTCGGTTTTCTAAAGGGGGGCATGGGGGGATTCTAACCCCCCTTTGCTAAAGGGGGGCATGGGGGGATTCTAGATGTTTCCAAATTACTTCAAGAATCCCCTTGAGATTTTTAAAAACCTCTCTATCTGAAAATCGTAAGACCTTTAATCCTAAACCTGTCAAATAGGCATCTCTCTTTCTATCATGTTCTACCCCTTCATTACTATAATGTCCTCCCCCGTCAAGCTCAATAATGAACTTTACTTTTGGACAATAAAAATCAACAATGTAGTTGCCAATAATCTTCTGTCGATAAAACTGATAACCTTGCAGTTGTTTCCTCCTAATTTGTGACCAAAGCATTTGTTCTGCTTCGGTCATATTCTTCCTTAGTACTCTGGAATAGCCTTTTAATCGTTTATTATATGGTAAAATGATTTAATCCCCCCTCCCCCCCTTTAAGTATAAGGGGGGAGTAGCTCGGCAACCTTTTTCTCGGCCCAAGATAGGGAGTGCCAATCTCTTCTTGAACAATGATGATGCGTTGTAGGGTGTCAACGATGCGGCAGTAGGTTTTGCTCTCCTCTAAGCTGAAACGGCTTCCCCCGCGATCCTTTGGTCTTCCAAATCTTCAACGGCAAACAACCTGAATCTCATTGTACAAAATATTCATCTCCTGTCAATTTGCCTTCGTGCCATCTACGTACCGCTGGCTTCACAGGGCCGAGAAGTCTATAATAGTTAATGGAAGGTCGCCATGCATGGGAGACTGAAAAGACCGTTTCTTGCCCCCGCAGAGATCAGGGTGGAAACCTATAAGGCCTCAGGCCCCGGCGGGCAGCATAGAAACAAGCGGGAGACGGCGGTGCGGATTCGCCACCTCCCCTCGGGTATCACCGCCCTCGGCACGGAACATAGGTCTCAGGCCAGAAACAAGGCATTGGCCCTCCGGCGCCTTGAGCTGAAATTGCGCGCCCTGGACAGCAAGAGGCGACCGCGCATCTCTACCTCCATCCCCCGGTCATATAAGGAAAATATACTGGCGGCTAAGCGCCACCGGGCACAGATAAAGAGATGGCGGAGAAAGGCAACCCCCTCGGAACTATAGGGCCTCATCCTCCTTCTCCTCCCCTTCCAGGGGGTCGAACTCCTCTGAAAGGCGGGAATCTTCCCGGTCGAAGTCGGCAAAAACGGCCTCCAAGGTAGGGTCCATTTGGTGAGCCGGGGTGCCGTATACCTCCTCCTTCTGTATGTGCAGCAGGGCGATCCCGACCACCACTAAAAGGTAGTGGGGCATATAGTGGAACAGGCCGATGAAAAAACCCGAGGGGAGCTCGCTGAGCAGCAGCCCGGCGATCCCCTCGCGCAGGGTGTTCAGGGCCAAGAGGATGCACCCGAGGATAAAGCCCCTCTTCATCCAGCGGTAGTTCTTCTCGAGAAGCTCTCTCTTCGACACATGGTACTCCTTAAACCTGTTCCAGCTCCGCGAGATGGTCTTGAGGACCTTTTTGTTCGCACCCTTTCGGGCTTGGATCTTACCCAGGGTGCCATACCTCTTTCCCCGAAAGATCATATACCGCCGAACCAGGGCCTCTATCTCTATGCGTAATAATTCGTACCTCCTCTGCCCCTTGATGAGGAGATAGGCGAGAAGACCTAGAATGCCTATGGATATCAGGGGGTCAAAGGGTCTCATACCCTGAATGCTGGGTGAAACCGGGGTCACAAAATCCACGATCATCTTCCAAAAAGTGCCATTGCTCATGATGCCACCTATCGCTCCTTGTCCAAACGCACCATAGTCCCCTCCGTCACCCCTTTGAAGATTTGCAAATCGCCCCTGATCTTGCCCACAAGGTTCACGGGGCTGGCCGGGCGGATCTCATCCCCTTGACTCGCCGGCGTAGGGCCAAAAAAGATACACAGGGCCCGCCCCTGTGGCCAATAACCCAGATCACCCCGCTCTACCACTGCCCGGGCAGAATCATCAAGTTCGGCTTCCACCGGTATCGCAAAATAGATCTCTTCACCCCACAGGTTTCCCTCACCCTCTATGGGCAGCGCCTCCCAGATGAGCGCGGCCGTGGGGCTCTCATTCAACTCACCCCGGACAACGAAATCGCCGAAGCAAATCTTTATTATTCGATCCATCTAGAGAACCGACCTATCGGTTTATCAAGCTCGCTATATAGCCCGCGCCAAATCCATTATCGATGTTCACCACCGCTACATTGGAGGCACAGGAGTTGAGCATAGCCAGGAGGGGAGCCAACCCCCCGAATGAGGTCCCGTAACCGATACTGGTGGGGACGGCGATAACAGGCCTAGCCACCAGCCCTCCCACCACACTGGGCAAGGCCCCCTCCATCCCCGCCACGACGATCAAGACATTCGCCTCCATCAATTTCTCCTGATGGTTCAGGAGCCGGTGCACCCCCGAGACCCCGACATCGTAGAGGCTCTCCACCCTATTACCCATGATATGGGCGGTTACTGCCGCCTCTTCGGCGACCGGGATGTCCGAGGTCCCCGCTGCAATGACCAGTATAGTCCCCTTCCCCTCCACCGCTGCCTCACTCAACCGAAGGGTGATGGTTCTCGCCCGCTGGTTATAACTGGCTTGGGGAAACCGTTGTACAACGGCCTTCGCCTTCTCCTCTTCTATCCTCGTCACCAGGATGTCCTCATGCGCCGCCACCATGCTCTCCATGATCTTGATCACCTGCTCCACATCTTTTCCTTGACCGAAGATCACCTCGGGAAAACCCTTGCGCAGGGTGCGATGGTGGTCTATCATTGCCTCCCCGATATCTTCGAACGGGAGGGTTCTGAGCCTTTGCACGCCCTCCCGGACGGTGAGCTTACCTTTCTGAATAGAACGCAACAATTCTTCCAACTTTTTCTGATCCATTGCTCTCCCTGGGCACACACATTCTATGCCGCCCGTCATTGAGAAGTCAAGCAGAAGGAACAAATCGATTGCACAGCAGATATTAACATGCTATAAATACAAAGAGTAAAAATCTGGGGAGGACAGGGACTTGAGCGAAAGGGAGATGAAGTCCATAACCTCTCGGCTAAAACTCCTCACTGAGATCTCACATTTCTGCCAACACCAGAAGATCGATCCCCAAATATATCTGCGTCTAAGGATAGAACGATTACCTTTCAAGCTCGGCGAGGGAAGGGAGAAGGTCCCCTTTCTCGTCGATCGAGAGGTGGCGGAGACCGTCTCCTCCTCTGTGCAGCATTTGGTGGATTTGCTCAAGAAGAGGAACGAAAGGGAGACAAGGACACCCCTTCACGCCTTCATGCCTTTATCTGCCCCCAAACGCCCAAAAGATATCATGGAACGGTACCTGTGCACGCGGGATCTGAGCGCACGGCCTTTGGAAAAACGGATTGCGGAAGATGCGATCTACCACAATCCCGACCTCGACGCCGGGATAGTAGAGGGATGGTTTCTGCAGTATAAAGATCCCGGCAGGCTGATCTGGGCAATCAAGAGGCTCTATCTGAAGGCGATAGAAGAAGAGATAAAAGAGGACAAACCGACCGATATCGCCTACCTGATCCATCTCTGCCTGATTGCCTACCTCAGAAAGGTCAAGGAAACCCTCAAGAAGGTAACTATCAAGCGATTTTCTTATGAGAGATTGGAACAGGCCGTCGGGCAGATGCTCTATTCCTCATTAAAGGAGATTCAAACCGAGGTCTTCAGCGAGATGCGCTATAAGGACCTCACCGTAGATATCTCGAGGTTAGAACAGCTCATTAGAGGAAGCACCAACCCCCTCACCTTTATCGCCATAAAACCCAGCCTCTTCAAAAATGACCTCAACCCCTACCACCTCGATCAAGAGGGGTTCGACCTCATGCAGACTCTCGCGCACGCCATTGACATTGACTTCCAGAATATCGATGAAAGCCTTAAGGCCCTCCTCAACCGCGCCAAGAGGAATAAGCGGTTGAGAGAAAAACTCATTGAACTCTGGTCGATCAATAGGATTCGAACGGCTGTCTTCAACTACTTGAAAGAGTATGAAGACTACAACGGGGGCAAAGATCTCTGGCTTTTTCATCTCGTTCAAAGTAATAAAGCAATCCAGAGCATCCTTACCCGTGAGGACGCGGGAAGGAAGTTTGAAGACGATTTGAACAAACTCATCACTGAAACCTCGCGCTCTCCGGACAAAGAAAAGGCGCAGCGGGTGATCGGTATCGAAAACGCCTTTAAGTCACAAAAAAGGGGGGGGGCGATGAAAAGGCTCTTCTTCAGCTCGAGGGAAGAAGAGCAACTCAGAGAAGTCATCGAGGGGTTCCTTCTTTACCAGCTCGACGAGTTATGGAGCGCGGTGATCGACGAGTCCCTGCAGTACCTGGATGACCGCAAGGCCTTGAAGAGCAGAGATGAGCTTGAGGACGAATACGAGGGGGGGCGCATCTACCGCCTCGCCACAGACACACGCCCCATCTTGCGTGATCTCACCATAAAGAAGGAAGGCCACCTTTTTATGGATCTGCGGGGATTCACCCGGAGGATGTGCATAGCCAAAGAGATCACCATGGCCGATTTTATGCTCAAGGACTTTTTTCTCCCTGTCCTCGACGTCGCCAAGAAATATTACACCGATCAAGGGGTTAAACTCAATAACCTCGTGGGGGATGCCTTTTCCTTCTCCGGAAGAATACATTCGCTCGTCTCTCTGTCGCAAGAATTGAGGGAGATCTTCGATAGATGCACCGAGCAAATACAGGAGCGTGAAGGGCTGGCCTGCGCGGGGGATGATGCGCTGGCCATCGGGGAACGGTACCGGCACGAGCGCAGAGCCATTCTCGAAGAGCGCAAGGGCATCGAAAAGAGTATCGAGGGGATCGAGCGCGAGCTGAAGTTCAAGGAATTTCTGAATCCCGCCCAAATGATCAAGGCCCAAGAAGAAGACTTTAACGCCCAGTTCGACCTCTACCAAGCGCAGATCAACAACCTGCCTCAACAGATTGAGCGCGAGGGGGACCTTGAAAAAAAGAAGAAACTCGTGGCCCTGCAAGAGAATTTGTTGATGCTGAAGGAAGGGATCGGAGAACAGCAAAGGGAGCTGGCGGAGAGCATCGGCTCCATCGGGCATGATGATCTCAATGATATATTTCGGCGCATCTGCGCAGAGGAACGGGAAGAGCTGGAAAGGCTGAGACGACTGCTCAAGGAATCATACGACAGGGAATCGGAGCTGAACAGGGCTTATGAAATGGAGATGGCTGTTAAAAAAGACACAGGGGTAGAATACGGCCTCTTTATATCGTACGGCGATGCCGCCGAGACCATCGCCTTCGAGGATCCCTTTTGGGGAAAGATGAGCGTTGCCATTGCAGAGAAGCTCAACGAGGCGGCCAGGGGGACGGGGAGAAATCCCGACATCAGAAGAAAATTGGATCTGCTCCTGAGAAATGCCCGTCGGGCCAGAGGAAACCCCGCTTTGACATATCCTTTCTCCGTATTCATCGACAAGAGCTATGGGTTGTCCCTCCGGTCGGACTTGAGCGCCATGGTAGAAAGGATTCTACAAAGCAGGGACGAAGAAACCGCGCGGGCCGTGATGAAAACCGCTTCCGCACTCTTCATGAGCGATATCGAAAAGGGGATGAGAGGTTCCGGTGATGATGGCTGGGAAACCTTAACCTATTTCAACGACATCTATAACCTCGGAGAGGCGATGAGCGGGGAGGCCCTCCAGGCGTATCTGAGGGAGATAAGCCCTTATAGGCACCATTTTGATAAAATGGTGAAGGTCAACGACCTTCACACCGAGATCCAGCAACGCTTCTTTTTCCCCTCGCCGGAACTGAAATTCTTCATCTGCGTTGAACGGGCAAATGATCAGCTGCACTTTGACCTCTTGCGCCACGTCGGAGAATTGGTGTTCAGGGGATTTGAGCTCCATCAGGCAACCGCCGTCTACGAAATAGTCAGGAAGAATTCCCCCTTGTATCTCCTGTTGGAAAGACACCACTTAATGGCATGGTATGAGGAGGCCAAGGCAAAGAATGGAGGGGCCCAGACCGCCTTTGGGTAAAACCCTCTGCTACTCCTCGATCATCGGGCAGGGGCGATCTTCTTCCCGGACAAAAAAGACAAAGGCCATCGCTGGTCTCTTGGATGCATCTCTCATAACAAAGTTGATGCTGTCGAATGCCCATCCCTGCTGCACCCATTGGTTGAGGATCCGCTCTAAGACCTCATCGGTCACAATGCTCGTCTCCACAACCTTGTAGATCAACTGCATCCCCCTGCTAAGAGACACTGTTAGCCGATCCGTGCCTTCATCGCGCGGCAAGGAACGGGGCATAAGACCCCCTTATGACGAATACCGCTGGAGGATGGTCTCGATAATGCCGGAGGTCGAAACCCCCTCGACATAGGGCACGACGATTGTCTGCTCCACCAATTCCCTGCCCACCACCTCTTGTTGATCCCAATCACCCCCCTTGACCAAGACATGGGGGCGCAGGTACGAGATGACGGCGAAGGGATCGGGTTCGTCAAAGGGCACCACGTAGTCGACGGCTTCCAGGGCGGCAAGGACCGTCATCCGCCCTTCTTGCGGGACGATGGGCTTGTTCGCACCCTTGATCTCCTTGACCGATGAGTCCGTATTCACCCCCACGATTAGGCAATCCCCCTTCCGGCGCGCCTCTTCGAGATAGAACACGTGGCCCTGGTGCAGGAGGTCGAAACAGCCATTGGTAAAGACGATGCGCTTCCCCTGCTCTTTCAACCCTTCGATGATAGGCCGCAGTTCCTCCCGCCCCTTGATCTTTGCTCGGCAGGACCGCATCTATCCCTCCTCGAGGAAGGCCCGGTAAGCGCGAAAGGTCTCATAGATGTCCCCTTTGCTGGCCACCTCAAAGGGGGAGTGCATGCTCAGCATCGGGGTGCCGCAGTCTATGATGTCCATGCCGTAGAGGGCGAGGTATTTGGCTACTGTCCCGCCGCCGCCTTCATCGACCTTGCCGAGCTCCCCCATCTGCCAGGTGATACCCTTCCGGTTGAATAATTCCCTGATCTCCCCCACGTATTCGGCGCTGGCGTCGCTCGAAAAATATTTCCCCCCGGCGCCGGTGAATTTGCTCAGGCATACCCCGTAGCCGATCTTCGCGTTGTTCTGGGCTTCATGGACGTCCTTGTAGTTGGGATCTATCCCCGCCGTCCCGTCGGCGGAAATGGCCTTGGCATTAAAGAGGATCTCCTTCATGAGTACGTCGCTCGGCTCCTTGCCTGCGGCACGCAGGATATCCGCGGTAAAGAGCTCCAGGAAGCGCGACTTGGCGCCCGTGTTCCCCTCGCTGCCGACCTCCTCTTTGTCGAGAAACAGGGCCATGGTGGTAAAGGGAGGAGCATCGACCCCCTCCATCGCCTTCAAGGAGGCGTAGGAGCAGACCCGGTCGTCCTGCCCGTAGGAGGCCACAAAGGCGCGATCGAACCCCACATCCCTTGCCTTACTGGCGGGCACCAGCTCGAGCTCGGCGCTCAAGAAGTCCTCCTCCACAATGCCATACTGCTCGTGGAGGAGTTCCAGAATCCTGAGCTTCACCCGCTCCTTGGCCTCCCGGTCGGCAAAGGGAAGATGGCCCGCCAGGATGGTAAGCTTTTCCGCCTCGATGGCCTCCTTCAGCTTCTTCTCCTCCTGGGCCTTTCTGGAGAGGTGAGGCAACAAGTCGCAGATGGTGAATACCGGATCGCCCTCGCGCTCCCCAATTACGATCTTCACCTTCTTGCCGTCCGTCTTGACGATGATCCCATGCATGGCCAGGGGTTGTGCCACCCATTGGTATTTCTTGATGCCCCCGTAGTAGTGTGTCCTGAGCAGGACCATGTCGAGCTCTTCGTACAGGGGGTTTTGTTTGAGGTCGAGCCTGGGGGAATCGACGTGGGAGACGATGATCCTGAGCCCTTTCTCAAGGGGTTGTTTACCCACGGTGGCGAGGCCGATGCTCTTGTCCTTATTGAGACGGTATATCCTCTTATCTTTACCCTTCTGGGAGTAGGCGCAAAAACCCGCCTTCTGGGCCGACTTGACGATCGCGTCCACCGCCTCCCGCTCGGTCTTGGCCTCGTCCAGAAACCCCTTATATCCCTCGGCAAAGGCAAAGGCCTGCTTGACCTGGGCCTCATCATATCTATCCCATACCAGTTTCCCCGTCAGTTTGACCCGCTCCTCCAACGATTTGGTTTTTTCGTTCTCTTTGCCCATGCATGCTCCTCCTGTGCTAAACTATTAAACAAAATAACAAATTTTATGTGGGGAGTCAAGATAGGGCGATCCTCCCCTGCCCAGGGCATTGCCAGCGCTTGATTCCCGAGAAGCTTTCTACTACCATGCTTCGCGATGCGGATATATCTCTGTTCAACACCGTTACCGGTTCAAAGGACCCCGGGGCAGAGGCGCTGATGCAGAAGGTGGATCTCCCGATCCCTGAAGCATGGTCTCTGCTCTTTCGAGAGATAGCCGCCTGCCCTGGTTGCGTCTTTATGCTCGGGGCCTCCGACACCGGCAAGAGCACCCTTGCCCGCTTCCTCTGCTCCCAATCCATAGAGGCGGGCTTCAGGACTGCCTTTCTCGATGCAGACCCGGGCCAGTCCATCATCGGCCCCCCCACCACCTTGGGTATGCTTCTTCCTTCTGCGCCTCCTCAAACAACGGAGCGATTGGGGTGGGACTACCTTTATTTCATCGGGGCAACCTCTCCTGCCAATCACCTCCCGGCAACTGCCGCAGGGGTGGTGAAATTGATGCGCAAGGCCGAAGAACAGGGTGCCCGGATGGTGGTGGTGGATACGACGGGCCTCGTGACAGGGGCCACAGGGTTCGAGCTGAAGTTCCATAAGATAGAGCTTTTGCACCCCCAGCACATCGTTGCTATCCAAAGGGCCGGCGAGGTGGAGCACATCCTCACGGCGGTTCAAGCAGGGAAGGGGATAAAGATCCATAGACTTTCACCCCTCCGGGAGGTAAACATCCGCTCCCCGGAGACCAGGCAAGCATACCGGCAGCAGCGGTTTCAGGAATATTTCCAGGGGTGCGCCTGCCGGCGCATCTCCCTCGATGCCGTGGCGTTTATCCTGCCGGAACCTTTCCTGGCGGCAGTGGAAGGGCAGTATGAGGGCCTTCAGGGGCACGTGCTGGGGCTCAACGATGCGGACTGTTTTACCAGAGGCCTGGGGATCTGGGCGGGTTTTGATCAACAGCGCAACCCGGAGCCGAAGCCGAAGCCGAAGGTGGCCCTTTGGCCAGTGGCCCTTTGGCCAGTGGCCCTTTGGCCAGTGACCCCTTGGTCAGAGCCGCCTTCGGGGTCAGAGGTCATGGTCAGGACCCCCCTCAAGGACCTCTCTGATATCCGCTATCTGCTCCTGGGGGAGACTACATTCACCGTCATTGAGTAACTTATTGTTTTTAAAGGATTTTAATTATAATTTAGGATTCGCCTCAGGGGATTTCTTACTGCCTAAAGATTAGGCAATGTGGTGATTGCATCGGAAACAGACACCCGATTGGCGTCAAAGGGGGGTAAAATCCACAGGTTTTCCACATTTTTTGTGGAGATTTACATATAAAGATAATGTACATAATGAATTTTATATGGTACATCTTGTAGCCGAGCGCTCCACCACCACTACCCGCAGAGAGGAAGACCCAAGCACCCCGATCATCCTCAAACAAAGGAGCACGGTTCTCGACCTCGCCAAGGAGATCCACAAGGACTTCGTCGCCAAGTTCCAGTACGCCAGGATCTGGGGTTCGGGGAGGTTTGACGGCAGCGGGTGCAGCGAGACTATATCCTCCGGGATGGCGATATCATTGAACTACATATGTGATGAAATCAAAAAATAAGCCTTTTGGCTTTTACTCCAATCCCCCACCTATTGGATAAAAATATAAAGGAGGGGATGTCGCAACGCGACAGACGGCGATATCATCGAGCTGCATATGTGAGGCGGGAACAAAGAGAAGAAGGTTTTTTGTTTAAGGAAACAACTGATCAAGCGCTGCCTTTGCCTCAGCAATGACACGGGCAGAAATCCATAGGGTCGAATTTTTTAGCCGGTCTAAAATAGCATCAGCCTCGCTACGCTTTAAATGGCCCGTTGCGGCTGCCCACAGCACAATACCTAAAGAGCCGTGTACTTCTAATCCCAGAGACTGACCGAGCAAACGTGCTGCCGCATCATCGGTCAATAGCCAGTCTGGCTTGAGGTATCGTGCAAGGGCAATGGCCTCCGCCTCTCCCGGATCAAGCATCCCAACTTGCTGCCAAGCAATGGCTTCGGTTGCATAAGGTTGCGTGATAGCTTTCACCTCTATCCAAGCAGGTCTTTCACTCATCCACAGTGTTTCGTGCTGAGCCATTTCCGCATCAACGGCCTTAGGAATATAGATCGTACCGGCCACTGCTAACAAGTCAAAGGCCTCTGCCTCCGTCAGATGTAGCAGAGGACCTGTATCTGAAACAATACGCCTCACTTTTTCGCCGTTTTCTGTTGAATGGCCCAGGCGATGTCCTCGCGTTGAAAACGCTCCAGCAACTCAAACCGATATCGGTGGATGAAATCACCGAGGGCCACCCGGACAACCTCATCCTGGTTCTGGAACCATCCTTTTTTAACCAATATATCGAGTTCTGCTGCTAACTTGTCCGGTAGCTCCACACGTACTGATTTCATAGCGTAGCACCTCCTGATACGGGCAACCTTGCACGCTCAATTTAATTTACCATCTTTCAGATCAATCAGTCCATTGAATATTACTTCAATGAATCCGGTATGTTTACCATTATTGAGGGACGACAAGCAATATCTAAACGGCTGCCTGGCAACCCCAATCTAGATTGACATACCTCCAGGGACTATCCTATACTTTTCTCAAAGAAATAAGGCATTTGCGGAAAACGGGGGCGTATGACACGAGAGGAGCTGCGCAACATGGCCGGGGGGCTTGACAGCAAAATCCTCGTCTGCCACCAGGGGGCCTTGGGTGATCTCATCCTCACCCTGCCGGCTATCAAGGCCCTGCGGGATGCCCTGCAGCCGGCGTGGCTGGAGATGATGGGGCACCCGTGGACCCTTGCCCTGGTCCATGGCCATCCCTATGCCGATGCCGTCATGGATATCAACAGGGCAGATATGGCCCCCTTGTTCCAGGAGCATGCACCCCTGCCCGCGACGATAACGGGGCATCTCGGCCAATTCGATGCCGCCTTCTGCTTTG
>MGQS01000085.1:0-319 GCA_001797905.1 Deltaproteobacteria bacterium RBG_16_54_11
ATCGTTCATGGATGACGCGCCGTCATGGAAAATTACGCGGAGATGAAGCGAGCCACATCCACCATCCTGGCGGAATACCCCATCTCATTGTCGTACCAGGCCAGGACCTTTACCATCCGCCCCTCGATAACCGTGGTGGTGAGGGCATCCACGATGGAGGAGAGTGCATTCCCGTTAAAATCCACCGACACGAGGGGTTCCTCCGCATAGCCGAGTATGCCCTTCAGTTCACCTTGGGAGGCCTTCTTGAGGGCGGCGTTTACCCCGTCGACACTCGTCTCCTTCTCCACCTCAACCACCAGATCGACAAGCGAGACGT
>MGQS01000085.1:372-7236 GCA_001797905.1 Deltaproteobacteria bacterium RBG_16_54_11
CCCTTGAGCTGGGGCAAGACCAATGCCACCGCCGTCGCCGCCCCGGTGGTGGTGGGGATCATGGAGAGGGCAGCGGCCCTGGCCCTGCGCAGGTCCTTGTGGGGAAGGTCCAAGATGCTCTGATCGTTGGTATAGGCATGGATGGTGGTCATCAATCCCCGCTTTATCCCGAAATTATCAAGGAGCACCTTGGCAACGGGGGCAAGGCAATTGGTGGTACAGGAGGCATTGGAGATAATGTGATGTTTGTTCGGATCATACGCCTTTTGGTTGACCCCCATGACGATGGTGATATCCGGTCCCTTGGCAGGCGAGGAGATGATCACTTTCTTTGCCCCTGCCTCGAGGTGTTTGGCGGCCTTTTCCTTTTCTCGGAACAGCCCCGTGCATTCCATGACGATCTCCACCCCCAGCTCCTTCCAGGGGAGCTGGGCAGGGTCTTTGATGGCCGTCACCTTGATCTGCTTCCCGTTGACGAGGATGCTGTCCCCCTTTGCCTCCACCTCGCCGGGGAAATGGCCATGCACCGAATCATACTTGAGCAAATGGGCAAGGGTCTTGGCATCCGTGAGATCGTTGACCGCAACGAAATCCACGTCAGCGCCGATTCGCTGGGCAGCCCTCACGATGACCCTGCCTATCCTGCCAAAGCCGTTAATCCCTATCTTAGCTCCCATCGTTTCGCCCTCCTCACGGCTAAATTGAAAAAAGGAATGAGGATGCCTCCATTCTCAGTCGGCATCCTCCTTTGCTCCTGCCTCTTCCTTCTCCACAAACTTTACCCGGGGGGTTTCTGCCTCCGCCACCCCGCCCTCGGGTTCGTATGCATACGAGACCTTCCCGGCAGCTATCTCCCTCAAGGCGTTGACAATAAATTTGTTATCGGTATTCACCAGAGGGTGCGCCCCCTTGATGAGCATCTTGACCCGCTTGACAGCCAGGACAACCAATGAAAAGCGGCTTTCCACCCGTCGCAGACAGTCCTCAACCGTTATCCGTGCCATAGCGTTCTCCTCCTATCCTTTCGTTAATACCCTGGCGGTCTTGCATTGTTCAGCTATGATGATGGAGGCCAACTGCCTCGTCGCCTCCTCGATCTCCTTGTTGACTACAATATAATCGTACCAGGCCATTTGATCAAGTTCCTCTTGGGCATTGTGTAGGCGGGCGGCAATCGCCTCCTCGGAATCGCCTCCCCTTGCTTGCAGCCTCCCCTTTAAGACCTCAAGGGAGGGAGGGAGGATGAAGACGAGGACCCCATCGCTGAACACCTCCCGGATCTTTCTTGCCCCCTGTGTATCTATCTCCAAGACGAGGTTCTCCCCGTGCCGGAGCTTTTCCAGGTTGGCGCGCGGGGTGCCGTAGAGATCCCCGTGCACCTGGGCCCACTCAATGAACCTTCCCGCCTGCTCCATGGCGCTGAACTCTTCGCGGGTGATAAAAAAGTAATCGACCCCCTCCTGTTCGCTCGGCCGAGGCGCCCTCGTGGTGCAGGAAATTGACAGGCTCACCCCCGGAAGCTGGGAGATGACCTTGCGCACGATGGTCGTCTTCCCGGCCCCTGAAGGGGCTGAGACGACAAAGAGTACCCCTTTCGCTCCGTTTGCCATGCCTTTCCCCTTTGCCCGACCCTATTCTCTGTCCACGGCGGCGGCCAACCGTTGTGCCAGGGTATCGGGTTGGATCCCCGACAAGATCACGTGATCGCTATCGGTGACGACAAGGGCTCTGGTCCTGCGCCCTTGGGATGCATCGATCAACTTGCCGAGATCCTTGGCATGCTCCTTCAACCTCCTCATGGGAGCCGAGTGGGGGCTGACGATAGCGACAACGCGCGAGGCGACCACAGCGTTGCCAAAGCCGAGATTCAAAATTTTTGCCTTCATCGTGCTCCCTTTCATTCAATATTTTGCACCTGTTCCCGCATCCTCTCCAGTTCACCTTTGAGCTCTATCACCCTGTGGGCGATATCGATATCGGTGGCCTTCGCCCCAATGGTGTTCACCTCCCTATTCATCTCCTGGAGGATAAAATCCAACCCCCTGCCGGCAGGCCCCTCTTCCGCGAGCTTAGATTCAAACTGACGCAGGTGGCTCTCCATCCTGATCACCTCCTCGGAGACATCGGATCGTTCGGCAAAATAGGCCACCTCCTGATGAAATCTGCGCTCATCGAAGTCGCTCCCTTCCAAGAGGGCTTGCACCCGCTCGCGCAAACGCTCCCGATAGGCGTCGACCACCAAGGGGGTCTTGCCCTTGATCTCCTCCATCAGCCTTCGAGACTGCTCCAACCTCCCCATCAAGTCCGCCTCGAGGGCCTCTCCCTCTTTCCGCCTGGAATCATCCAGGGCCTGCAATGCCTCTTCCGTTACTGATGCGATCTCATCCCAATAGAGCTCGGTGTCCTCCTTCACCTCGAGGAAGGGCACGATCTCCCTCACCGCTGCGATGTGATCCAAGGTCACCTCTCCCTTGAGGCCGAACTTCTCCTTGATCGAGTCCAAGAGGTGGATATATTCCTCTGCCAAGCGCGTATCTGCCTCCAGGCGGTACCGGGGGACGGTTGAGGCAGACGGGTCGATCCGCATGGTCAGGTCCACCCGACCACGGGACACCCCCTTCTTCACGATGTCGCGAATCTTAGGCTCGAGAGTAAAAAAGCCCCGCGGGAGTCTGAGGGAGATGTCCAAATATTTATGGTTGAGGGAGCGCATCTCCACAGCAACCTTTCCCAAGGGGAGCTCTTGCTCCGCCACACCATATCCGGTCATGCTCTTTATCATCCTCCACCCTCCTTGAGCTCCTGCAGATAACGCTTCCTTATTCCCTGCATGATCTCCCTGATCTGCGGCGAGGCATAGTCCGGGTACGTCCACTCCAGGGGTCGGAGATCCCCGTCGCGGTAGATCAGGGTGAGGTCTGCGTGGATCCCTTCTCCCAGGTAAGGACGGTGAGTATACCCCTTCGTCGTGGCCAAGATCAAGTGCTCCGCACAGATATAGCCGGGATCGATGTTTATCCTCCTCCTTCCCTCAACGGCGAATTGTCCCTCTATCTCATTGGTCTCGTGCTTGATCCTCACCAAGGCATCCCGGGAGATGAGGGGACGAAAGGCGACAAAACGCCGCAACAACCCCTTTCCCATCTCCGGGGTATAGTAATCCGTGCACTCAAAAGGGAGGCAATCACTCTCGAAATCAACCCCGCCATATCTGCTTGCCAACACCCCTAAGACCTCATTGAAGAGATGGTCATCGGAGGTGATCAAGCCCATGATCAGCTTAACCGGCTTCGGTACCCCTATCCTTCCCATGGGGGCGCTCACAGTAGAGAAAAAACTCCCTGTTCCCCTTGGGGCCTTGGATGGGGGACTCCGTGACCCCGTGGGATATCAAGCCTTGGCATGCGGCGAACCGTACGATCCGCTCCACGACTTGCCGGTGCTTCTCCGGATCGCGCACGACCCCTCCTTTGCCCACCTCTCCCTTGCCCACCTCAAACTGAGGCTTTACCAAGGTCAACAGTCCTCCCCCCTGCTTGAGAAAGGCGAGGGTGGGGGGTATGACCAACTCCAGGGAGATGAACGAGACATCGACGACGGCCAGATCCACCTTTTCCCCTACCTCCTCCCAACTCAGGTAGCGGATGTTGCGACGCTGCAGGTTGACCACCCGGGGGTCTTGCTGGAGCTTCCAGGCCAGTTGCCCGTATCCCACATCGACGGCGCAGATCCGCCGGGCGCCCCGCTGCAGCAGGCAGTCGGTGAACCCGCCGGTAGAGGCCCCCACGTCCATCACCACCATCCCTGTTGGATTGATGTGAAAAAAGTCGAGTGCTTGCTCCAATTTGAGCCCGCCGCGGCTGACGTACGGCTGGGGCTCATGGGTGAGGCGGATCGTTGCCTCAGGGCGGATCAGGGTCCCCGCCTTTGCCTGGGGCTGCCCATCGACCAAGACGGCGCCTGCCAAGAGCAGCGAGCGCGCCCGCTCCCTGCTCGGCGCCAACCCCCGCGCCACCAACACCTTATCGAGCCGCTCCTTTCCCATGATGCAAGACCGACTTCACCTCCTGGGCGATCCCCTCGGGGTCAAGACGGTACTTTCGCCGCAATACGGCCTGCGGGCTGTGTTCAACAAAGCGCGCCGGGATGCCGAGGCAATGGACACGGGGAAGGGGGCACCCCCTGGTATGGAGAAACTCCAAGACAGCGCTGCCGAAACCGCCAGACACCACATTCTCCTCCACAGTCATCAGGACTCGGTGCCTCCTTGCCAGATCGTCGATCAGCTCCTCATCGAGAGGGACCACAAACCTGCTGTTGACCACGGTAACCCCGATCCCCTCCTTGTCGAGAAGGGCGGCTGCCTGGAGGGCGGGGTAGACGGTGGAGCCGATGGCCAAGATGAGGACATCCGCACCCGCCCGCAGGACCTCCCCTTTGCCGATCTCCAAGGGTTTGATCTCCTTATCCAGAGGCACGCCATACCCGCTGCCCCGCGGATACCGAAAGGCGATCGGGCCATCTTCATACTGGATCGCGGTAGCTAAGATCCGGCGCAGCTCATTTTCATCCTTGGGGGCCATGAGGATCATCCCCGGGATATGGCGCAGATACGAGAGGTCGAAGAGACCCTGATGCGTGGGTCCATCCTCGCCCACGATCCCCCCCCGGTCCATGGCAAATACCACGGGGATTCGCTGGAGGCAGACGTCGTGGACGATCTGATCATAGGCCCGCTGTAGGAAGGTGGAATAGATGGCCACCACCGGGCGCAGCCCCTCCAGGGCCAACCCCGCAGCAAAGGTCACACCATGCTGCTCGGCGATGCCGATGTCGTAAAAACGCTTGGGAAACTGCTCGGCGAATTCAACAAGGCCCGTACCCAAAGGCATGGCAGCGGTAATAGCTACTACCCGCTCATCCTCGCGAGCCAGTTCCACCAAGGTCTTACCGAAGATCTCGGTGTACGTCGGCGGGGAGGAGTTGGTGTATATCTTCCCCGTCGCCCGCTCAAACCGACCCACGCCGTGATATATGTCCGGGTTTTCTTCGGCAGGGGGATAGCCTTTTCCCTTTTTGGTAAGCACATGGATGAGGATCGGTCCTTTCAACTTTCTGATGTTCCGCAAGGTCTCGATGAGATGATCGAAGTGATGCCCCTCGAGAGGGCCGAAATACTGAAAGCCGAGTTCCTCGAAGAGTATACCGGGTACCAGCAGTCCCTTTAATGATTCCTCGGACTGTTTGACAAGCTTTAGAACAAACGAGCCGATGCCGGGGATCTCCTGCAGAAATCTTTTCATATCATCACGAAAGCGGTTGACACGGTGACCCGTCATGATCCTGTTCAGGTAGGCGGATACGGCCCCGACACTCTTTGAGATGGACATCTCATTGTCATTCACCACCACGATGAGATCCCGTTTCTGTTCCCCGGCACAGTTGAGGGCCTCAAAGGCCATGCCCGCCGTCAAGCCGCCATCCCCGATGATTGCTATTACCTTGTGGTCTTCGCCGCGCAGGTCACGGGCCTCGGCCATGCCGAGCGCCGCCGAGACGGAGTTGCCGCTGTGGCCTGACCCGAAGGTATCATAGAGGCTCTCCTCCCGCTTGGGAAAACCGCTGATCCCCCCTTCCTGCCTCAGGGTCTTGAACCGCTTCCTCCTGCCGGTGATCAATTTATGAGCATAGGCCTGGTGCCCCACGTCCCAAATGAGTTTGTCCCGGGGGGTATCGAAGACATAGTGCAGGGCCAGCGTCAACTCCACCACGCCCAGGCTCGGGGCGACGTGGCCCCCCACCTGGGAACAGGTGGAGATGATCTCCTCCCTGATCTCCTCGGCCAGGCGGGGGAGGTCGTTGCGCTCCAATCGCCTCACATCGGCCGGCGAATCGATGCCGTCGAGGATCCGCTTTGGCCCCTTCTGCTGCTCAGCCATCCTCTTTGCCTTCCTCCATCTTAAATGGCTGTGCCGTCATCTTTCCGCCCTCGTCCTTGAGCACTATCTCTACTCGCTTCTGCGCCTCATCGAGCTTGGTGTGGCATGAGCGGGAGAGCTTTACCCCTTGCTCGAAGAGCTGGAGGGCCTCCTCCAGGGGGATCTCCCCCTGTTCGAGTCGATTCACGATCTCCTCCAACTCCCGCAGCGCCTCCTCAAAGGCCTTCTCTTTCTTCATATCCCTTTTCCTTATTCTCCGGAAGAACAGCCCTCAAGAGTGCAGAGGGATCCACCCGTGCTTTGAGCAACCTGATGCCCCAGTGCAGGTGGGGCCCGGTGACACGGCCGGTGGCCCCCACCAGGCCGATGCAGTCATTGATCGCCACCGTATCCCCTGCTTTGACCCGCATCTCTGACAAGTGAAAGTACATGGAATAGAGACCGAACCCATGATCTATTATAATGGTCTTGCCGCTCAAGTACAACTCTTGGGCAAAGACCACCATCCCCGAGTTGCAGGCGGCCACCTCTGTCCCCAAGGGTGCCCCGATATCCACCCCGTTGTGCGGGGAGCGGTCCTGGCCGTTGATGATCCTGCGCAGGCCAAAGGCGCCTGTTATCGGTCCGTCCACGGGCCTGACAAAGGGAAGGCGCCACAACCGTTCGGGTCTGACCTGGTTGAAGATTCCCATAAGCAGCTTATTCTCCGCCAGGACCCGCTTCAGGGCCTCCCCTTTCAGATCCACCAGCTCCTGAGGGAGTGTCAAGCGCTGGACCTCGAACCCCCCTGCCTCCACCTGCACCTCAAAGACCTGCTCAGAGGACCTACCCTTGTGATCCTTGACCTCCACCCTGAGCAGATACGGGCCCGGCGGGGTTTTCAGGTCCACCCCTGCGATGCCGGAGAAAACCCCTTGTTCCTGTT
>MGQS01000086.1:0-1038 GCA_001797905.1 Deltaproteobacteria bacterium RBG_16_54_11
AGATGGCGGGGGTCGAGGAGGCGGTGCGCAGCATCATCGAAGGGGTGCGTGAGAAGGGCGATGAAGCCCTGATCCGATATACCCGCGAGTTCGATGGGGTTGAGATCTCCTCCGAGGAGATGGAGGTACCCCGGGAGGAGTGGGCGCGGGCCCAAAAGGGCATCGCGCGAGATGCCCTCAGCTCCCTCCAGCGGGCTGCCGAGCAGATCGAGACCTTCCACCGCCACCAGCTCCGTTCGTCCTGGTTTGATAGCGAGCAGGGTATCGTGCGGGGGCAGGTGGTTCGTCCCCTGGCCAGGGCAGGAGTCTATGTCCCCGGGGGGAAGGCGGCCTATCCCTCCTCGCTCTTGATGAACGTCATTCCCGCCAAGGTGGCGGGGGTGGGTGAGGTTGTGGTCATGACCCCGCCCTCGAAAGAGGGGGTGAACCCCTCTATCTTGGCGGCTGCCCAGCTGGTAGGCGTGGATCGGGTGTTGCGGGTTGGCGGGGCCCAGGCCATAGCCGCCCTGGCCTATGGCACGGCGATGGTGCCGCAAACGGATATCATCGTGGGGCCGGGAAACGCCTATGTGACGGCGGCTAAAAGGCTCTTGTACGGGGTCGTCATGGTGGATCTGGTGGCGGGCCCCAGTGAGATCCTGGTGCTTGCCGATGGGTCAACGCCCGCACGTTTTGTTGCCGCCGACCTCCTCTCCCAGGCAGAGCACGATGAGCAGGCCTGGCCGATCCTCGTCACCCCCTCACAAGGGTTCGCGCAACAGGTAGAAAGGGAGGTGGGGAAACTGCTCAAGACCCTTCCCCGGCAGGAGATCATTGCCCCCTGCCTTGAACGCCATGGGCTCATCATCATCGTCAAGGACGTGAGCGAGGGGATGGGGATAGCCAATCGGATCGCCCCCGAACACCTGGAACTGGCCCTCCAGGACCCCCTGGGGTGGCTGGGGGAGGTGGAGAACGCCGGGGCCGTCTTCCTCGGCACCTATACCCCCGAGGCAGTGGGGGATTATCTGGGGGGGCCCAACCACGTGCTGCCCACGG
>MGQS01000086.1:1060-2795 GCA_001797905.1 Deltaproteobacteria bacterium RBG_16_54_11
GCCTCTGGGGGTGGAGCACTTCCTGAAGCGGACCAATATCCTTTCCTTCTCCCAGCAGGCCCTTGAGAAGGTGCGGGAGGATGTGGTCCGATTGGCCCGCCTGGAGGGGCTGGAGGCCCATGCCAGGGCCGTGGAGGTGAGGGGAAAGTGTTACGATGTGACATCCCCACAATCAGATCAGAAAAGGAAGGGGAGAGGATGACAGCGATGGCAAGAAAGGCCACGGTTGAGCGAAAGACCAAGGAGACCGCTATCTCCCTCTCCATCTGCCTGGATGGCACGGGGAGTTCGGAGATCTCTACGGGGATCCCCTTTTTCGACCACATGCTCACCCTGATGGCCATGCACGGGCTGTTCGATCTTGCCCTGCAGGCGCAGGGGGATCTGGAAGTCGACTTTCACCACACGGTGGAGGATGTCGGGATCGCCTTAGGGCAGGGGATCAAGCAGGCCCTCGGCGATAGGGCGGGGATCAGGCGCTTCGGCGAGGCCCTGGTACCTATGGACGAGGCCTTAAGCCGTGTGGTCCTGGATATCTCGGGCCGCCCCTATCTCGGCTATCGGGTCAAGGCCAGGGGGAAGGTCAAGGACTTCAACCTCGAGCTGGTGGAATCCTTCTTCAAGGCCGTGGCGGACCATGCGGGCATTACCCTGCACATCGACCTCCTGTGCGGCACCAACCGCCACCACATCGTGGAGGCGATCTTCAAGGGGTTCGGCAGGGCCCTGGATGCAGCCACTTCGCTGGATGAGCGGAGGTCCGGGATCCCGTCCACCAAGGGCAGACTATAATAAGCCCGCAAGGATTCAAGGGTTTCAGGTAAAAGTCTTTTTATACATGAAGAGATGAGTTATTATCTATGTTGAGAAAAAGCTCATAGACATAATTGCGGAGGTGCTAATGAATCAGCAGATACAAAGAAGCAGGAGCACAATCATCGGGGCCATCCTCGGCCTCTGCATCTTCTTCCTCCCCGCCCTTGGCCATCCCCAGGAGCAAGAGATGCAGTCACAGCCACAGCAGCAGAAGGAAGAGCGGATCGTGCCCCGACAGAAGGCGGCCGTCCTCCCCTTTCTGCTCGTCAAGCCCGAGGCGTCGGGGCAGCGGATGATCAAGGGGTTGTACGGGAGTTTTTTCTTCCGCACCGGAGATCTCCCGGCCAGGGCGGCGTCTGAGGTGACGACCTCCTTCCAACGCCAGCTCAATCGCCTGGGCAGGTGCGAGCTGATTCCTTCTGATCAGGCGCGGGCTGCCGCCGAGGGGATTGATCCTGCTGCCTTCAGAAAGGACCCCTTTGGGGTGGCGGCTCAGATCGGGCGGGAACTCGGCCTCGATGCGGTGGTGATCGGGGGGGTCTACCGTTTTGAGCAGCGCCAGGGGAGCGCCCTCGGCGTCCAGAGCCCTGCCTCAGCGGCCTTTGACGCCCACCTGATCCGGGTCTCGGACAAGAAGGTGCTCTGGAGCGGCAGGTTTGACGAGACCCAGCACTCCTTGAGCGAAAACGTCCTGAAGATCGGCTCCTTTATCAAAGGCGGCGCCCAGTGGGTGACGGTGGAGCGATGGGCTGAGATCGGCGTTGAATCCATGCTGCGCAGCTTCCCGACTCTCAACCGTTAGCATCCCTCCATGCTCGTTATCCCGGCTATAGACCTCAAGGGGGGTCGGTGCGTGCGCCTGCGCCAGGGCAGGATGGAGGAGGAGACCGTCTACTCCGCTGAGCCGGCGCGGGTGGCT
>MGQS01000086.1:2828-15133 GCA_001797905.1 Deltaproteobacteria bacterium RBG_16_54_11
CCACGTGGTCGATCTCGATGGGGCCGTGACCGGGTCGCCGGTGAACACCGAGGCCATCAAGACCATACGAAAGGCGGTGGCAATCCCCCTGCAGCTGGGAGGGGGGATCAGGGGCCTGGAGGCTGTCGAGGGCTGGCTCTCCGCAGGGATCGACCGGGTCGTCCTGGGCACGGTTGCGGCTCAAGATCCCTCCGTGGTCAAAGAGGCGTGCCGGCAATACCCCGGCAGGATTGCCGTGGGCATCGACTCCCGGCAGGGAGAGGTCATGGTGCACGGGTGGCGGGCAGGGACCTCCCGCACGGCAGCTGATCTCGCCAAAGAGATGGAGGGATATGGGGTGACGGTTATCATCCTCACCGACATCATCAGGGATGGGGTGGGCGGCGGCATCAACCTGGCCCAGGCCAAGGAGGTGGCCCAGGCGATAAAGACCCCCCTTATCGTATCAGGGGGGGTGGCCAGCCTGGCAGATATCAGGGCGGTGAAGGACCTGGCCCCTTACGGGGTCGTCGGGGTCATCACCGGGCGGGCCCTGTACGAGGGGACCCTGGACCTGGCCGAGGCCATCCAAGCCGCCCGGGAGGGCTAACGCCATGTTGGCCAAGCGGATCATACCGTGTCTCGATGTCAAGGACGGCAGGGTGGTCAAGGGGATCAACTTCGTGAACCTGCGCGATGCAGGAGACCCTGTTGAAAACGCCAAGGCCTACGATCGGCAGGGGGCCGATGAGCTGACATTCCTCGACATCACCGCCTCGCATGAGCGGCGGCAGATCATCCTCGAGGTGGTGCAACGCACCGCCGAGCAGGTCTTCATGCCCCTCACGGTGGGAGGCGGGGTGCGGACGCTGGAGGATATCCGCAACCTCTTGAAGGCCGGGGCGGATAAGGTGAGTATTAACACCGCGGCGGTGGCAGAGCCGGCGTTTGTTCGGCAGGCAGCCGAGCGGTTCGGCAGCCAGTGCATTGTGGTGGCCATCGACGCCAAGCGAAAGGACGGCGGCTGGGAGGTCTACACCCACGGCGGCAGGCAACCGACAGGGATCGATGCCCTGGCGTGGGCAAAACAGATGGAGGCGTATGGGGCCGGGGAGATCCTTTTAACCAGCATGGACCGGGACGGCACCCGCCTGGGATATGACCTGGAACTCACCCGCGCGGTGGTGGATAGCGTGCGGGTACCGGTGATCGCCTCCGGCGGTGTCGGGACCTTGGAGCACCTCTACGAGGGCCTCACCAGCGGGGGGGCGAGCGCGGCGCTGGCCGCCTCCATCTTTCACTACCGGGAGTATGCCATCAGCGAGGTGAAGGCGTGGCTGATGCAGCGGGGGGTGAGGGTAAGGCCCTAGATGAAGCGGCTCGTTATCCTGCTCGCGACATGGTGGGGTATGGGGTATGCTCCCGTTGCACCGGGGACAGCCGGGACCATCGCGGCCGTCCCTTTCTTTTTCCTCCTTTCTCTCCTTCCGTTTTATGGTTATCTCGCCTGCGTGCTGGGCATTGGCCTTGTGGCCTGCTGGGTTGCCGGCGAGGCGGAGCGTATTTTTCAAGAGCAGGATAGTCAACGTATCGTCATCGACGAGGCCGTGGGATTTTTGGTTACCATGACTGCCCTGCCACCTGCCTGGCCTTATCTTATCGGGGGGTTCTGCCTGTTCCGCTGCTTTGATATCCTCAAACCGCCGCCCATCCGCCTCATAGAACGAAAGGTAAAAGGGGGTTACGGGGTGGTGCTCGACGATGTGCTCGCCGGCATCTACGCGCATATCGCCCTGCGCATACTCTCTTTTTTCATTTCCTTCCTCCCATAGGCGACAATTTTTCTTTACCCACGAATCCCGCCGTGGCGGGGAAATCATAAATCCCCCCTTTGCCCTCCTTATAGCAAAGGGGGGCTGGGGGAATTTGAACCTCTATTTCTTGTCTTGACAATACACACCATAGGTGTATCGTATGTATAATATACACATAAGGAGGGAGTCGTGCGGACCAATATCGTTATCGACGACGATCTGTTGGAAGAGGCCTTTGCCGTGAGCAGATCGCGTACCAAAAAGGAGCTGGTGCACGAGGCCCTGCGGGAGTTAATCCGCCTCAGGCGGCGCAAGGATCTGTCCGAATTGGCCGGCTCCATCGAATTGCATCAGGGCTATGACCACAAGCAGCTGCGGAAGATGAGGGGATGATCCTCGTTGATACCTCCGTGTGGATCGAGGTGCTCAGGGATAAGACGGGGAAGGTAGTTCAGGCCTTCCGCGAGAGGATCGGCACGGAGATTTGTGTCTTCAGTCGCTTTACCCAGCTTGAGCTCCTCCAGGGGGCCAAGGACGAACGGGAATGGGGGCGCCTTGATGACTATCTGTCAACCCAGTACTATCTCGAAGCGACGGAAGATAGCTGGAGAGAGGCGGCGCGGATATACTTCGAGCTGAGAAGGGCAGGGATCACCCTCACCAGCCCCGTGGATTGCTGTATAGCCCAGATAGCTCTGGAGGCAGGTGCGCTCCTGCTGCACCAGGATCAGGACTTTGAAAAGATCGCCGGGATCAGACCATTGACTGCCGAGCGGTTTCAGCCAAATCCAATTATTTGATTCTTTTGGGACTTTCCCCTCTGTCTAGTCGAGGGCCTGGGACAGGGGGACGATCCGTATCCCCGCGGACTTGATCTTGGCGATCATCCCCTTGAGGGCGGTGACGGTGGAGGGGTAGGGGTGGCATATCCCGATGGCCTTGCCGTGCTCCCGGGCGAATCGGATCAGCCCTTCCAGTTGGGCCCGGATGTCCTGCACATCGTTCTCGTTGTCCAAAAAGATATCCCTCTCCCCTGCAAGCAGGGCCAGCTCCCGGGCGATCCGATACCCTTGGGTCTTGGCCGTGGTGCGGCTGTCGAGGAAGAAAAGCCCCCTCTTTTTCAACTCTCCCAGCACGAGCCGCACCGATTCACCATGTTCCATGAATCTCGATCCCATGTGGTTGTTTACCCCCGCGATGAAAGGGACTGCATCGAGGTCCTTCCGCAGCTGGTGCAAGAGCTCTCGTTCGCTCATGGCGACGAAGAGAGCCCCCTTGCCCGGATCCTTTAAGGGAAACCCCCGGGGTTCCATCGGGAGATGAAGGATTACCTCCCGGCCCTGGGCGTGGGCCTCTTGGGCGATGCGGCGGGAATGCCTCTGCAAAGGCAGGATGGAAAAGGTCAGGGATGCGTCCAGGCGCAAGAGCTCCTCGGCGATCCGTTTGTCCGGCCCGAGGTCGTCCACCACAATGGCCAGGCGAGGCCGCGGGGGCCTCAGCGGGGGAGGCTTCAGCTTCGGGGGGTAAAAGATCAGGTGATGGGCCAGGAGGTTATCGACCTTTATATCTACCTCCCGTGCGCCGTCCTGGGCCTTTGACTCGGTGAGGGTCACCCCCGGGCAGGCACCCTGAATCCTCCGGACCAGCTGGGAGGTGACCTTGTCCGGTTCTACCCCTTGGGGCAGCGTTACCTCCCAGCGCGAGAGGGTCCACGTCTTACTTCCGTACCGCTGTTCTTCTCCCCGCTTCTGGATTGCCCCTTGGGGTATCTCCAGTTGAGAAAGCTGGGCGAGGAGGAGCTGATCAATGGCCCGCACCCGCTCGGCCAAGGGAGGCGGTTGCTTCACGTGGAGATAGAGGAGGATGATCGAAAAGAGGACCCCGACGAACAGGAGGAACTTGAAAAAGAGGGGAATCTTTCTCCCCCTCTTGTGTCCCCTCCGCGGTGGGATGCTCCTTTTCACGGTGGGCCTTTGCCTGGCGTATGTCATCGGTGTAGAGGTCTTTCGCCTTCTGCCCTTCACCAATCCCCTTCGCTTATTTCGTCCCCTTATCGAGGTACTTCTGAAGGATCGTCATCCCTTTCAATTGCTCCAAGGCCCTGTCCAGATCGCGATCCGCCGCCGGTTGCTCTTCAACCATCTTCTGCGGCGCCTTCTCAGCCGCCGGCAGAGGGATGTCCGGTTCAATCCCCTTCTCATGGATGGTGCGGCCCTTCGGGGTGTAATAGCGGGCCGTGGTCAGCCTGATACCGGAGCCGTCGTCCAAGGGGATGATGGTTTGCACTGAGCCTTTGCCAAAGGTCTTGGACCCCATGATCACCGCCCTGCCATAGTCTTGGAGGGCGCCGGCTACGATCTCCGAGGCGCTGGCACTGCCTTGATTGACCAGGACGACCATCGGCCAGTTGGGCATGGTCCCCTCCAGGTGGGCGTTAAAGGCCGTCTTTTCCTCCTCATTTCGCCCCTTGATAGTGACGATTACCCCGTCATCCAGGAAAAGGTCAGATACCCCCACCGCCTGATCCAGGAGTCCGCCCGGATCGTTCCTCAGGTCCAGGATGAGACCTTTGATCCCCTCGGGATTCTCCTTCTGCAGCGCCTCCAAGGCCCTTGTGGCGTCCGCCGAGGTCTTCTCCTGGAATTGAGATATCCGGAGGTAACCATATCCCTTTTCGAGGGTCTTATACTTGACGCTCTGGATCTTGATGATATCCCTGACCATAGAGACCTCTTGGGTCTGGGTGAACCCCTCGCGAAAGATCGTGATGGCGACGTGGGTGCCCTTGGCCCCCCGCAGCCTCTTCACGCACTCCATAAGATTCAACCCTTTGGTCGATTCCTCATTGATCTTCAGGATCTTGTCACCCGACTTAATCCCTGCCCGATAGGCCGGCGTGTCCTCGATGGGCGCGATGACCGTCAGGATCCCGTCCTTTATGGCTATCTCGATCCCCAGCCCGCCAAAGCTCCCCTTGGTCTCCACCTGGAGCTCACGATACATGTCGGGGTCGAGGTAGGCGGAGTGGGGGTCGAGGCTGTTGAGCATGCCCTCTATCGCCCCGGAGATGAGATCTTCCGTCTTGACATCCTCCACGTAGTGCTTTTTGATTATCTCCAGGCAGTCGGTGAAGACCTTCAGTTTTTCGTAGGTCTTGTTCGAGAGGGCCGAGACGTTGTGGACGCTGAGGCCACCCACGACGAGGCCGAAGACGAAGCCGAGCAGTATCAACCAACCTAGCTTTTTGTTCTTGAACATGCTTTCCTCCCTTGCGTCATCTGTTATTTCTTCTGTCCTTTGTTCGGCAGGGCGAGCCACGTTAAGGGATCCACAGCCGTGCCGTGATATCTGATCTCAAAATAGAGCATGGGGCCCTCGATGGACCCCGTGCTGCCAACCAGGGCCACCGGCTCGCCCATTCGCACCGCATCACCCACCTTTTTCAGGAGGCGCGAGGCATGAGCGGCAACCGAGTGGTACCCTTCGCCATGGTCGATGATCAGCAGATTTCCATACCCCTTGAACCACGCAGCATAAGCTACCTTCCCGTTGAAGATCGCCTTAATCTGCGCCCCTTCCGGGGCCTCGATGCCTATTCCATGGTCCCTTCCCTTGGGCGAGAAGGTGTTACCTTCCAGCGGCGGCGGTAGTTGTCCCCGCAGGGCCTTAAAGCCCGTGCTTTTGAGGGCAGCGGCCTTGATCGTCAACTTCTGGATCAGGGAGCGCAAGGCCTTTTCCCTCTCCTTTAACTCAGCGATCGCCTTCTCAGAGGCCGCTCGTTCATGCTGTACAGCGGCCAGCAGTGTCGCCTTCTTCCGCATCTCCCGCTCTACTTCCCCCTTTTTGGCCTCTACCTCACCCCTTTTTTTTGAGAGGGCTGCCTTTTCCGCTATCAGATCTTGTTTCCTGTCCTTCTCCTCCTCAATGCCTTGCTGATATGCCTGCAGAAGCTGCACATCGTTTCCCACCACTAATTGGAAGGCCTTATACCTTCTCAAGGCGTCACTGTAGTCCTCGGCAGAAAAGAGGACACGCACCGCCCCCACCCGATGGAGTTTATACATGGCCCGTACCCTGGATTGAAACAGCTCGCCCAGCGCAGCCAAGCTGGTTTCCAGCCGCGCGATCTCCTGTTCCTGGCGGGCCACTCTCTGCTCAAGCGCCTTCATCTCTGCGTCCAGTTCCCCGAGCTCTTTCTTTTTTCTATCGAGCTGGCGCTCGATCTTATCGAGAGCATCGGTGATCCTCTTTTCCTCCCACCATTTCCTCTTAACCTCCTTCTTCTTTTCCGTAAGCTTTTTCTCCACCTCCGTCAGGTCGCCCTTCTTCTTCTGGATGGCTTTGTCCAGTTCCCTCTTCCCTTGGCCCCACGAGGGTGCAGGAAGGAGGAATGCGACGACGAGGATGGCAATGAACACCTTCACCCCCTAAATCCCCGCGGCTTTTCTCAGAGAGAGGAGACCTCCCAGCAGCCCCGATGCCACCCCGATCCCCAGGATCCAGGCGATCATAGCGGGGGGAAGGAAACTCAGACGCAACTCGCCGAAATAAAGGCTCACGTAGGGTGCAACCTTGAGGGAGAAGAAGTGGAAGAGGGCGAGCAGCAGCAGGATAGATCCCCCCGCACCCAAGAGCCCCTGTACCCCGCCCTCGAGGTAAAAGGGGAGTTTGACAAAGGCGTCCGTAGCCCCCACCAGCTTCAATATCTCGATCTCACTTTTTTTATTGTAGAGGGTAAGGCGGACGGTATTGGCGGTTACGGAAACAATGATGGCCACCAGCACCCCACCCAAGATCCATACCCCCCACCTGAGCGTGTAGAGAAAAAGGGAGAACCTCTCCAACCAAACCCCACCGTATTGGACTTCCTCTGCCTCTTGAATGGCACGGAGTCTCGCCGCCAGGGCCCGTATGCGCTCCGGGGTCCTGAAGCGCTCATCCATCTGGATCTCAAGGGATGCCGGAAAGATTTCCTCCTTCACCCCCTTCAACACCCCTCCATAGCCGGCAAGATCCCGCTCAAAGGACTCCTTGGCCGTGCGCTGAGAGATATACCGTACCTCTCGAATTCCCTCTTCCTTTTGCAGTTCTCCCGTTAGGTGAAGGATCCTCTGCTCCTCTACGCCGTCCTTGAGATAGAGGATGATTTGCACCTTCTTCTCCCACGCCTCCAGCAAGGAGGTGAGATTGAGGGGGAGGAGCAGAAAAGCGGCGAAGAGGAAGAAGGAGATAGCGATAGTCCCTATGCTTAAGATATGGGCAGGGCCGTTTTCCTTCATAACCCCAAAGGTCCTTCGGAAAAGGGACAGGGCACCCATGCTTGCCGTCACGCTGCCATTTCTCCCCGGTAAAGGGGTATGGTCCTCTTCCTGTATTGAGCCACCAGGCCTGTATTGTGGGTTGCCACCACGACGGTTGTCCCCAAGTTGTTGACCTTCTCCAAGAGGTCCAGTATCTCCACCGTGAGGTCAGGGTCCAAATTGCCCGTGGGCTCGTCCGCCAGGATGATGGATGGGGTATTGGCCAAGGCACGAGCGATGGCTACCCGCTGTTGCTCCCCTCCCGATAATTTAAGGGGGGGTTGTCTCAAGACCCGCTCATCCAATCCCACCACCTTCAAGACCTGCCTGGCCCTTTTCGGGATCTCCCTCTTGTTGTACCCCAGGGCTCTGAGGACCAGCGCGATATTGTCATAAACGGTCTTGTTGTTTAACAGTTTGAAATCCTGGAAAACAAACCCCACCTCTCTGCGCAGCAGCGGTATCTGAGAGTGCTTGATCCTGGACAGATTTCTTTTGTTGACCAGGATCTCCCCCTGATCCGGCCTCTCCATACGGATGATCAATTTCAACAGCGTCGTCTTTCCCGCCCCGCTGGGCCCGGTGACGAAGACAAATTCGCCCTTTTCTATCTTAAAGCTGACATTGGCCAGGGCCTTGATATTTCCCGGGTATGTCTTGTAGACCTTAAAGAATTGGATCATATAACCGTCTTTATGCCCACCTCCGTCAGGGCTGCCCCTGTCTCCGCTCATGCGGATACCATCTTCTCGGAAAGGACCCCGCGGCGTCTTCGTCAAATAATATCAGCGCTATAGTAGCCTATTATGACATTGAATGCAAGGATGAGCAGGATGATGCGAGGCGCTTGCGATTTCATCCGATTTCCGTTAACCTGTGGTGGTAGAGAATAGGACACGGTACCCTGGGCCACAATAGAAATCACCATGGAACAAACCACGAACAGGTGAAAAGGGAAACGCCTTTGATAATCCGGTTACTCTTCTACGGGGCTATCGGTTGCGGCGTGCTGGTTTTAGCGGCGTACCTGTGGCAACGGAGGATGGTGTATTTTCCCGATCGCGCAAAGCCGTCGGAGAGCCGCGTCCGGGCACTTGGCTTGCGGTTTTGGCCAGACTCCGGCGATGCATACAGGGGTTTTATCGGTATGGCGGCCCCTGCCGGCAAGAAAGGTACGGTCGTGGCGTTTCACGGCAATGCAGGGGCCGCAGGGGACCGCACCTACTATGTGCACGCGCTGGCGCCGTTGGGTTATCGCGTTGTGGTGGCCGAATATCCGGGGTACGGCGGGCGGCCGGGAAGGTTGGGCGAACGTCATTTTGTAAAAGATGCGAAGGAGACGGTGCGACGCGCGTATGAGGAATTTGGCGACCCGGTGTTCCTGTTGGGCGAATCATTGGGCAGTGGGGTGGCTGCGGCAGTTGCCGCCGATCCATCGCTTCCCGTGGAGGGGGGGGTTTTGATAACGCCCTGGGATTCGCTGCCGGACGTGCGCCAGACGCTCTATTGGCACTTACCCATACGGTGGTTGGTGCGCGACAAATACGACAACATCCGCGCTTTACAAGCGTTCAGTAAGCCGGTTGCCGTTGCGCTGGCGGAAGGGGATGAGATCATACCCCAAAAACGTTCCCTGCGGCTGTATGAGGCATTGGCTGCTCCGAAACGGCTGTGGGTTTTCATAGGCGCCGGACACAACAGCTGGCCGGCAGGTCCGAACGAGGCGTGGTGGCGCGAGGTAATGGATTTCGTATCGGCACAACACGGCAAGCCGGGGCCCAGGTAAGAATATAAGAATTATCTGGCTTTTCTTTTCAGGCAGGTATATGATTGGACAATGGTATGGAGACCCCGCATTGCATCTTCAGGCGCGCCTTATCCCGGGATAAGGCGGAGTGATTGTCTTGAGCGTACAGAAGCAGTGAGAAGGAAGTACATGTTTTTTTGGATTGATTCCTTTTATCCTCCTAGTTCTCCGCCCAGGTAATCAGAACCTTCATCGAGCCATTAATAATAGTATAGTGAGTAGCTATGAAACAGGGTAACATTAGAAATATCGCCATCATCGCCCATGTAGATCACGGGAAGACAACGCTTGTAGACCAGCTTTTCAGGCAGAGCGGGATGTTTCGCGATAACGAGGTGGTCGAAGAGCGGCTCATGGATTCGCTGGATCTCGAGAGAGAGCGGGGCATCACCATCTCTTCAAAGAACGGTTCCTTTGTCTATAAGGATTTCTTCATTAATATTATCGACACCCCGGGGCATGCGGATTTCGGCGGCCAGGTCGAACGGGTCCTTAAGATGGCTGATGGCGCCCTTCTCCTTGTGGATGCGGCGGAAGGGCCAATGCCCCAGACCCGCTTTGTCCTGCACAAGGCGCTCACCATGCACATGCCCGTTATAGTCGTTATCAATAAGATAGATAAGCCGGCGGCCCGGTGTGCCTGGGCAGTCGATCAGGTTTTTGATCTTTTTGTAAAACTGGGGGCGCCCGACGATCTACTTGATTTTCCCGTTATGTATACCTCTGCAAAAGAGGGTTACGCCACACGCGACTATACCCAGAACCACGGCACCATGGTTCCTCTTTTCGAAATGATCGTGAATGCCGTTCCTCCTCCGACCGGAAACCCCGAAGCCCCCCTGCAGATGCTGGTGAGCTCGCTCTCCTATTCTCCCTTTCTCGGGAGACTCGCTATAGGAAAGATAACCTCCGGGCTGTTAAACACGAACAGAGACGCAGCCGTCATAAAAGCCGACGGTTCCATGTCGCCTGCCCGCATCACGAAGATCTACCGGTTCAGAGGCAACGGCAAGGAAGAGATTGAAACCGCCGGTGCCGGCGAAATCGTGTCGGTAGCAGGGATGGAATCCGTTGTGGTTGGCGAGACCCTTGCCGACCCTGAATATCCTCTCGCACTTCCCGGCATCACGGTCGATCCGCCGACACTCTCCATGAACTTCATCCCTAACGACTCGCCCTTTTCCGGCAAGGAGGGAAGGTTTCTTACGTCGAGACATCTCCGTGAGCGTCTCATTCGCGAGACGCTGTCGGACGTTGCCCTCGCGGTAGAAGAGATGCACGATGGTATTGGATATAAGGTATCCGGCAGAGGCGAGCTTCACCTCTCGATCCTTATAGAAACGATGCGCAGGGAGGGCTATGAATTTCAGGTCACACGCCCCAGGGTTATACTCAAAGAGGGAAAGGGGGGAACGCTTGAACCCTATGAAGAACTGACGATCGATGTCGACGGCGCCTATGCAGGCACGGTGATCGAAAATCTCGGGAAAAGGAAAGGCCAGATGGTCGACATGCACCACGATAACGGGATGGTCAGGATGCGGTACCGGGTTCCGACCAGAGGGCTTATCGGTTTCCGCTCGGAATTTCTGACCGAGACAAAAGGTATGGGCACGATGAGCTACATATTTGACTGTTATGACAGTCACGCCGGCGCAATAAAGAACCGGAACAACGGAGCCCTTGTGGTAAAAGACCAGTGCAGCACCGTGGCGTATGCCCTGTTCAACCTTCAGGAAAGGGGGCAGCTGTTTCTCGGGCCCGGCGAAAAGGTTTACGGTGGCCAGATCATCGGAGAACACAGCCGTGAAAACGACCTCGTGGTGAACCCTGCCAAAGGGAAAAAGCTTACCAACATGAGGGCCGCGGGCTCTGATGACGCCGTTGTCCTTCCCCCCTGCAGGAAGATGAGCCTGGAAGAATGCATTTCCTACATCAATGATGACGAGCTCGTTGAAATAACCCCCTCCTCAATCAGATTGAGAAAGATCATGCTCGACGAGAATCAGCGCAAAAGGGCCAGATTGACCGCAGAAAAGCAATGAAAGCACCGCGCCTTTAACAGAAAGGCACCGGGGACAGCGGCACGGAGACTCAACATGAAGGATCTTTATAAAAAGGCAAAGAGGCTCGTAATCGCGATAATAGGTTTTACCGTTTTGTTGATCGGCGTTTTAATGATTGCGACGCCCGGGCCCTCTATACTCGTAATACCGCTTGGCTTGGCAATCCTTGCCACTGAATTTATTTGGGCTAGGAGGCTGCTTAACAACGTAAGAGGTCCATTACAAGACAAGGCACTTCGCCCCTTTCGCTGGTTCAAACGGCGGTTTCTTTAATCACAGGCAGAGATGTCCGGTATCATGAAAAGAGAATGAGCCCCGCACCCTAATTTTTATGGTTAACCGCTTTTGCTAAATTGGATACCTATGATAAAATCATGCTTGCCCAAACTGGACAATTTCGGCGATAATTCAGCAACACATCACAGTTACGCATAATTTCACGATACTTATTGTTGGGGCGAACGGTCCAGGCATTCCCTGCCGAGGGAGGTCAAAGCGATGAAGATTGTGTCCCTTGTGATTGCTCTTTCAATTATTGCACTCCTACCGGGTGCCGGCGTGTGCTCGGGGTACCGTTGTGAGGGGAAGATAATCTCCGTCGGTGATACGAGCGGCGAGCTACTCGCGAAATGCGGCGAACCCGACTGGAAACAGTCCCACACCGAGGAAATCGTTAAGACCCTCGATGAAGACAATAAACGAAAGATTATCATTGATGTGGAAGAGTGGACCTACAACCTCGGCCCCCGGCGCTTCATGCGCATCTTCAAGCTCAAGAATGGCAAGGTAGTGGACATACGGCTCGGAGATTACGGCTACGCCGAAGAAGGGATGAACCAGATTCAATGCGGCGCACAGAGCGTTTCGGTGGGCGACTCTGCTGCCGAGGTGGTGGCAAAATGCGGTGAGCCGGCGTGGAAGGATGAGCGCGAAGAGATCATCCGGGAGCGGCTCGACGACGACACGATACGCAAGGTCTACATCACGGTTGAGGCTTGGACGTATAATTTCGGGCCGAACCAGTTCCTGCGCATCTTCACCTTGCGAAACGGAAAGGTCACGAACATCCGGACCGGCGGGCGCGGCTATGAGGCGAAGCCGAATCAAGAAGAGCAGTAACAACCGGCTATTGTCCAGAGAAAAAACGTTTTCCCATTTTTTGGACAGCTTGGGGAAATGATGAGTGCCAACGGTGATGCACAGGGCGGGTATAGGATCATCAGCGTGTCTGTGGGAAAGGTACTCGTAGGAGGCTTTGGCGAGGTGCCCCCCTATCAAGGAGAGATGGCGCCGGGGCTGGTGCCTTATGATGCGATGGTTTGGTTTAGACTCGAGAAGG
>MGQS01000086.1:15255-15558 GCA_001797905.1 Deltaproteobacteria bacterium RBG_16_54_11
TTGTTGACATGTTTTTGGATCCTTTACGAGGCCGGCCACCGCCTTCTGTATCATGCCGCCCATTTGCGGGTCACCTTCTGGTCCTTCGCCGTCATGATCACATCAATCGTGGTGGATTTCTCCCGTTCCCGTGTCCTTTATAAAGCAGCCAGGAAGTACAACAGCCAGGCTTTGGAGGCGGATGCGCTGCACTTCAGCACCGATATCTGGAGCTCCGGCGTCGTTATCGTGGGATTGATCTCCGTGAAGATCAGCGATTGGATGCCGAGCGTAGCGTTCTTGCGCAACGCGGATTCGGTGGCA
>MGQS01000086.1:15622-21481 GCA_001797905.1 Deltaproteobacteria bacterium RBG_16_54_11
GCTGCTCGACGTTGCCCCATCGGGCATCGAGGATACAATCATCTCTGCCGTGGAATGCCTGCCGGGCGTAACCGATTGTCATAATGTGAGGCTTCGATATTCCGGATCCCAGCTTTTTGTGGATATCCATATCCTGGTAAATGGCAATCAAACCCTGAAACAAGCCCACGATCTCACGGAAGAAATCGAATACACCATCCAGCGACTTCTGCCGAATGTCGATGTCACTATTCACCCTGAGCCAAATATGTAGTATGCTATCGCGCACACGGTGATGCACAGGGCGGGTATAGGATCATCAGCGTGTCTGTGGGAAAGGTACTCGTAGGAGGCTTTGGCGAGATGCCCCTCTATCAAGGAGAGATGGCGCCGGGGCTGGTGCCTTATGATGCGATGGTTTGGTTTAGACTTGAGAAGGATTGAAAAGATGATGAACATAAAACTATACATAGTTATTGCCGCTTCTTCCTTCGGCTTGATGATTGTCGGAAGCATTATCGCCGGCCTTTTTGGTGCCAGAGGGTACACCACTGATCCCCAGCTGGAAAAAACAATGTTAATAATCTATGGTGTCCTTTTTCTCGCCCTTTCCTTTGCGGCAGTGCCGATCTTATTGAGGGTATTTACCACGCTGCAAGCGCAGATCGGCAATGGGGATCTACCCCCCATACGGTGGATCAGAAAAAATGAATTTGTCATAAGCTGTTGGGTGTGGGGGATTTTTCTCCTGGGGTTGATCATCGCGCTGCCCACGGCTCTCAAGGATTGGTTTTCGAGATAGCGCAGGGAATCACGGAGCGCTTAGAGCGCACCTACGGGACTCACAAGATAGTATAACGCTGGGGCCCATAAATATCTTGACGCTGCCGATATCCCTCTGTTATAGTTCATCATGCGATCACGTGCGCACTTCGGAGAATTCCTTGATTGAGGTTCATAAATCATGAAGCGTATTTTCATCATATGTTTTATATCTTTCCTGGTGGCGTGCAACGCCTTTGCGGAAAGGAAGGGTGAATCAGGTATGAAAGCACAGAATGACCTCATGGCAGTACTGTCATGTTTCGGTTACGGGTATACCGTAGCGGTTGTCATTAACGGGGTCCCCACCTCGATAAAGGGGGGCAAATCGGAAAGCATGCGGCTCTTCAACCAGGATAATGAGATGGCAAAAAACGCATCACCCGACATGAAGAAATTATTCATCTTGAAACCGGGTGAAAACCAGATTCAGCTCGAGTTCAAGAAAGAGGGCGGTGCGAATGATAAGCTCACCCTCTCGCTTGAGCTGGAGGCTTACCCGGCGCCGGTGTTCTTGCTCTACAGCGCCAGGAAGCCGTCGGGCAAGGTGAATACAAGCGTCATCCTCCAGAAGGACGTCCCTCAGAACTTCAAACCGGTATTTATCTCTGACGAGGGAGAAAACAAATCCGTCTTTGTCCATGTCAGCACCATGGATGCCACGGTTACCCCTATCCTGAACGGCGTTACCGGGATGACCCTTGGCGGGATGCCGGGCTCAATACCGCTTGAGGGGACAAAACCAGGCAAGAATGAACTGATCGTCAAGTATAAGGCAGATCCTTCCTCAACAAAGGAATTGAGGTTTGCCGTCATTACCCCGGAGGGGGCGCGCTTTATCACCAAGAAGATAACTGATCCGTCGGAAAAGGAAGAAAGGTTCCCGTTCAACGCGAGATGAGCGAGCGCCTGCTCAAGCTCCTTCAGGGTTATCTTTTCTTCTCTCGCAGGATGTTCGGGGCCGGACACCGCCTACAGGATCCTCTCCATGCCCGCACGATATGAAAAGCCCTTGCTGGGCTTGATCTTTTAGGCTGTTACAGAACCAGCTGTCCCCTCTTGGTTATCTGTCATGGGCATAACGAAGCGAGATATCAAGGTCCTCCAGCAGACAAGCTCCAAACAATTCCGCTTGGCGTGTACCATAGGCATTGCCCTGGTAATCGTGGTCTTCTTGGTAGGGGCGGCGAACAATATACGGCTGTGCCACGGCTTCGGCGCTCTGGCCGGGCTCGGCGTTGGACAGGTCTTCGTCACCTGGATCAGGGGTGTTCCTGAATCGCAGGTTTCCCTCGAGATAGTGCTTTTGGCGATACAGAGATTGCAGATGGCGCTTATCTCGCTGGCGGTGGTTGCCATCTTAGCGGTAGCGCTCTGGGCGCTGCTCGCTACATCTTACAGAAACGCCCGCATACTGGAGTCACTCAAGGGCAAGCGACGCTAACTTTTGATCCCGGCCGTTACCAAGCACGTACAGGGCCGGGAAGAAGGTCGGTTATGAACAAGGGTGAACAGGATCATCTGCTGGACAGGCTGGCCGGGATCTTTATCCGCTGCTTCTTTCTGTCCTTCGGGCTATTGCTCCTCTGGTTCTTTCTCTACGCGCTGGGGGGAGGAGAATGGAGCTATACTATAATTTCCCACTGGTCCGCCCTGAGCAGGCATGCCTATGATCTGTTGAATTATTGCGCCATGGCATTCGTCAAGATGTGCGCCATCCTCTTCTTCTTGTTTCCCTATCTCTCCATCAGGCTCGTGTTACGAAAGAAGAAAAAGAACAGATAACCGTCAATGCATCAGGACGCGGCACTGCCCAAGCAAAGCGGATGTACCGCATGTGCGGTAAAGGAGGCCATATGACCATTCGCACGTATACGAAAGCCGTTTTGCTCACGGCACTTGTTACCCTTTCTCTCGGGGGGTTCTTGCTCCACGTCAGAATCCACCCGGTCTCGCAAAATTCGGCAAACTTTATTCCCTTGATCTCCGGCGTGCTGAGCATCCTGGTAGTCCCCCTGCTTTTTTCCTTTAAGAAGACGGTCGAGTACGGCTACGTGTTAAACGGCATCTTGGTGATCATAGGCACGATCGCGATGGCCCACCTTTCCATAGTTAATTGGCCTGCGCCGGCAACAGCGGGATCGATCATCTTCAAGACACTGCTCATCGATATATTGATTCTCTGGAGCAAATTCTTCGTCGGGAAGGCCCTCTTTGATTTGGAATTCTTTGGCTATGATCCGCACAAGGCCAAAAAGGGTATAACGTACCGTTACCCGAACCTCGGGTGGTGGATGGTCCACCTGGTAGCGATCAGCCTGGTCTATCTACTCGGCAACCTGGTATGGAGGTAATTATGCGAAGGTTTAAACTGTTTACCTTAAACTGGTGGATCCTTCATCTCCTGGCCATCTTATTTTTCTTGTACTTGGGCCATGCCGTGCACTTTGTGAAGGCATTGCCCGGGTAGAACCCCTAATTTTTTTGCTATCCAGGGGAAAACCGCCTGCGATGGAGCCGGGTCAGACAAAGAGCTGACCCGCTTTCGTTCCATATATGCAGGCGGATCTACGGTTAGGTCCTATCAGAAAATGCAAACATGCAAATACTGCGGTCGATTAAAAACGCTCGTTAAATCGCATATCATCCCGCGCTCATTTTGCGAGATTAAATCCTTCCAACAGAATGCACCTCATAACGCGCTCTCCCTGCCGTCGGATTCCGCGGATTTAAAACCTGTCAAGCGGTCGATCGGGATGTGCGATGACGAGCTGTTCTGCAAGGTTTGTGAAGATAAATTTATGATCTACGATGCGTACGCATTCAAGCTATTGCACGAACAAGGCAATCGCAGAAAAACCTTGAGAGATGAGCAAGGGCAGGTGCTCGGCGCTTACTATGAAACCTATGACTATAATAAACTAAAACTTTTTTTCATCTCTGTTTTATTAAGGGCCGGGCTGAGCGACGTTTTTTTCTTTAAGCATGTCAAGGTCGGGCCATACCTGGAGCAGCTCAAAGACGCCGTTGATGCCGGGGCAGCTCCGGCATCAAATGATTTTGCGGTCTTTCTGGCTTATTATGATGAGATAAAAAGGGGGCCGATACTCTTCCCGCCGTCCCAGAAAAGAATACAAAAAATAAAGTTTTTCTATTTTCATATAGGCCAGGTTATTTTCTACATTAAGATCGATAAGAGAGCAACTCCACAGGAGTTGCAACCGATTATCCTGCAACCATCGGGCAAGCTTGTTCTCATGACATTAAGCCACAAGGATCCCGCGAACTTCGACATACTCAAGGGCATCGAAAGGATTCGCCATGGAATCGAATAAAACAATTCGTATCTTTGACGGCGCCACCGCGATTATCACGGGCGGCGCATCGGGCATCGGCCGGGCGCTTGCCGAGGAATTGGCAAAACGCGGCTGCGAGGTGATGGTGGTTGATCTGCAGATCGCATTAGCACAGGAGGTTGCCGCAAAGATCCGTGCCTCCGGCGGCAAGGCAAAGGCGGCGAAGGTGGATGTGACTGATTTTCCCGCTATGAGAAAGCTGGTCAAGGAAACAGTTAAACGCTTCGGCCGGTTGGACTATATCTTTAATAATGCGGGGATCGTCATCGGCGGCGGCGTCAATCTGTACGGCATCGCGGATTGGCATAAGGTTATCGATGTCAACCTTTGCGGCGTCATCAATGGCATTCAAGCAGCTTACCGGATCATGCTGGAGCAGGGATTCGGGCATATCGTCAATACCGCCTCCATGGCCGGATTTATGCCGGGTCCCGGGAACACAGTCTATACTATGACCAAGCATGGGGTAGTGGGTCTTTCAACATCGCTGCGTGGCGAGGCCGCACAGATGGGGGTGCGCGTGAGCGTCGTATGCCCCGGCGTTATTCGGACGCCTATCTTAGAAGGGGGAGGGCGCTATGGCAAGATGCTTGTAGATATGTCCCCGGACCAGCAGCAACGCATGTCGGAGATGTTCGAAAAACTCAAGCCCATGCCCCCGCATATATTTGCACGCAAGGTGCTCAATGCCGTGGCGAAAAACAAGGCGATTATTATTGTGCCGGCATGGTGGCGGGTGTTCTGGTGGATCAACCGGTTATCCCCTGCCCTTGGGATATTCCTCGCTCAAAGGTCCTTTCAGCATAACCTCAAGAAGCTCGGCCTGTTGCCGATGCAGTAAACCGCATTCTCTATATAAGGACTTGCTTGACAACCACAGTGCATGTGTTTCATACTTCCGATACGTATTCTATTGCGCCGCGATAACACCGCATAGAGGCAGGGTGCTCTCAGGCTGATTTCCTTTCCGGTCTTTTTGAGGAGTATGCAGTATGGCTTCGTGGAATGACACGCCGAAGGTCGGGGGCGGAAGCTGGACCAACAGGTTCGGAGGGATCGAATGGCGCTATGACGGCAGCGGAATCTACATACGTGACCGAAACGGAACCGTATCCGGGCCGCAGAGGACCTCGGGCGCTCCCACAACCTGCCAGTCGATCATTGATCACTTTGAGGCCACACTCATCGCTCGCTCGATCGAGTACGGCATTCCCCCCGAGTTGTTGATCATGACGATTGCCACTGAGGCGGCCTCGTATAGAAAGGTCGGATTTACCGGTCCGCCGACGTTTCGCTGGGAGCCTCACGTTAAGGTGGATGACGACCCCCCTTCCTTTAAGGGTGATTACAGCCTCGGTCCCATGCAGACCTTGGCAACAACGGCCCGCTGGATTATTCGGACGCAATCGCTTCCGTACACCGCGCTCGAGGTGTTTCCGGCAATTCGCACACAGCCTAACGTTGCGCCGGAAGAACATCCTGGGTATTCCCCGGATGTCAATATTCATATCGGCGCGGCAGAAATCTTTCAACGCCGGCCAAAAACAGGAGAAAATCCTATTCTCGTATCCGCTGCATTCAACGCCGGTGGTATCTACGACGCCTCCAATCAGAACTCAAAAAATTTCAACAGGTGGCACATCCGATCGTACGGCAATCATCTTGATCGCGCCTCCCGTTGGTTTGGAGATGCGTGCTCTTT
>MGQS01000086.1:21558-24352 GCA_001797905.1 Deltaproteobacteria bacterium RBG_16_54_11
AACCTGAGGTTAGGCGCAAGCCGTCACGTATTCCCTAAAATAATAGCATGTCTATATACATATTTTTGCTGGTACTCTTCTCCGCTTTCTGCCATGCGGCGTGGAACTTTGCGGCACGCAAAGCAGCCGGAAATCTGATGGCTATATGGCTGGGCTTGTGGCTGGGATGTGCGGTTACTCTTCCGGGTGCAATAGGCATCATTATCCATGACGGACTTCGTGAAACGGCACAGCTGCAGGGGATCATCTGCATCATCGCCACGGGCTTGATTCATACTGTATATTTCCGTTTGCTGGCTGCTGGATATGAGGAGGGCGAGATTTCCCTCGTCTATCCAATCGCGCGCGGCTCAGGCATTGCCCTAACCGCTATCTTAGCCGGCTTACTCCTCAAGGAGCAGCTAACTGTTCTTGGGTCTATCGGCATCGGCCTGGTTTGCCTGGGCATTATTTCCTTGAGCACGGGTGCACACAAGAGGGCAGACGATAAAAAGGCGGTAAGATTAGCTTTGTGTATCGGAGCTTCCATTGTTGCTTATTCATTAGTTGATAAGACCGGCGTCGGTTACATCAATCCCGTTGTCTATATATGGTCCATGTTCCTGATTGCGGGAATTGCCCTGACACCGTTGCTTGTAAGGCGTTACCGTGGGCGGCTGTGGCAGGTGGCCAAGCAATATAGGGGATACGCCGCAATCATTGGTATTGGATCAGTCGGGACTTATCTGATGATCCTTTTCGCCTTTACCAGAGGGCCTGTCGGCTACATTGTAGCTGTTCGGGAATTCGCTGTTGTCCTGGGCGCCCTCGCCGGCATCATCTTTCTGAAGGAGCGATTTACCATCACAAAGGCACTGGCGATTTGCGTTATTGTTATCGGCATTATCGGTATCAAGCTGGGTTAATTGATTAGATCTTTGCTGGGGACGGAGCAGGGGTGCCATGCAGCCCGATTTCCATATCGCAACTTTTCTTGGCCCTAAGCCCCTCGGCAAGCTCGGGACACGGAGTTTTTTGATGTGCAGAGCCTGTCCCGTGCCGTCGGCCTTAGTGCCGGTGAGCCGGAAAGTAGACCCTGAGCCCTAGTCGAAGGGTTGACAATCATACTTAATCTGTTACATACTTCCAACAACTATTCTCCTGTGCCGCCATAAAATTGCAGAGAAGCAGGGCAATCGCATGCAAGCTAAAAAATGTGACGAAGGTAAGGATATACCCCGATACCTTTGTGGATGATCAACTTATAAGGCAAGGAAGCAAGGCGATTGGGTGTGCTTGACAGCCCATTATCAAGGGCGGGGTTGCAGAGCGGCTTGGAAGGGGATCGAGAAGAAGAGGATAGCAGAGGCCCGGTCTTTACACTAATACCGAGGAGGCGTGTGATGAAGAAATTTTTGTTTCTGTTTTTGTTGATGAGCCTGCTCGTTGCAGGGGTTGCTTTTGCCCAGACAGCGGCTTCCCCACCGCCCAAAGTGGATTCAGGGGATACTTCCTGGCTTCTCATCTCCGCGGCGCTGGTGATGCTGATGACGCCCGGCCTTGCCCTGTTCTACGGCGGCATGGTGAGAACAAAGAATGTCTTGGGGACGATTATGCAAAGCTTTATTGCCCTGGGCGTGATCACGATCCAGTGGATACTTTACGGCTACAGCCTCGCCTTTGGGCCTGATATCGGCCACGTCATCGGGAGTCTGAAATGGGCCGGGCTCAGAGGTGTGGGGTTGGATCCCTTCCCCGCCTACGGAGCCACCGTTCCTCATCAGGCATTTATGATCTTTCAGATGATGTTTGCCGTGATTACACCCGCTTTGATCGCAGGGGCCTTTGCCGAAAGATTTAAGTTTAAGACCTACCTTGTCTTCCTCATTCTTTGGGCAACATTTGTCTATGACCCGCTTGCCCACTGGGTGTGGGGGGTAGGAGGTTGGATCAGAGATCTTGGGGGCCTCGACTTCGCAGGGGGGCTGGTCGTCCATATCAGCGCCGGAGTTGCCGCATTGGCGGCCGCCCTGGTCGTGGGAAAAAGAAAGGGTTACGGCGACGAACCCATGTCTCCGCACAACCTGACCATGACCCTTCTGGGTGCAGGTATTCTCTGGTTTGGTTGGTTTGGATTCAATGGAGGGAGCGCAATGGCATCGGGTTCGCTTGCAACCTCTGCCTTTGTGGTGACCCAAATTTCCGCCGCTACCGCAGCGCTTTCTTGGATGATAGCCGAATGGGCATATCGCGGCAACCCAACGGTTCTCGGGGCTGCGTCCGGTGCGGTAGCAGGCCTGGCTACCATAACACCTGCCTCGGGTTTCGTAGGACCCGCTGCGGCCATCATCATCGGACTTGTTGCCGGCGCACTATGTTATTATGCCATTAACCTGAAGACCAAATTAGGATACGATGACTCTCTCGATGTCGTCGGTGTTCACGGGGTGGGCAGTACATGGGGTGTATTGGCCACAGGGTTGTTTGCATCAAAGGCAATTAATGCAGCAGGAAATGACGGCCTATTCTTCGGCAATCCCTCACTGCTCGGGATCCAGGCGCTCAGCGTCGTTTCCGTATGGATTTATTCCTTTACGGTAACATTTATCATATTGAAGGTTCTTGATTGGACTATGGGTTTGAGGGTAAGTGAAGAGCATGAAATCAACGGTCTGGATATCAGTCAGCATGGCGAAGCGGGATATTCTTTTTAATTAAGTCCGGCGTGATTAGTTCGGAGTTCGGAGAAAAAGAAATTTTACGCTCCGCGCTCCCCGACCAAACAAGGAGGTCTTACATGAAAAAGATCGAGGCG
>MGQS01000086.1:24374-25716 GCA_001797905.1 Deltaproteobacteria bacterium RBG_16_54_11
AAATTGGATGACGTAAAGCACGCACTAACCAAGATCGGCGTTCAGGGGATGACGCTCACCGAGGTCAAGGGCTTTGGGAGGCAAAAAGGGCATACCGAGGTCTACCGGGGAGCCGAATACAAGATCGACTTTCTTCCCAAGGTCAAGATTGAATTGATCACCACCGATGAAATGGTCGCTCAGGTGATCGAGACCATTGAGCGGTCTGCCAAAACAGGAAAGATCGGAGATGGAAAGATATTCATATTCCCCGTGGAAGAGGTGATTCGCATTCGGACGGGTGAACGCGGAAGAGATGCTATGTGAATGAAGGTGGAAGTGAGCATACGGGGTTGAATCTTTGACTGACTATCCGGTATCGATTAAAAAATTGCCTCATGAGAGAAGGCAAACAAAGACACTAGACTTATGCGCCGGCCACAGAAAGGAGACTCTATGGCCTTAAAAAAAAGAATGGATGAGGATCTGTGCAAAACCGAGGCGGCCCATACCTATGAATTTCGCCGGGAGATCCCGCAGATTGTGGAGGAGCTGGTGCGCTCCTGCAACCGTGAGGAGTGCTTTGATCATATCGGGCCGGAGCCTCTCCCTTCCCGCGACCTGATTATCGACGTCCTTGCTCGGCTGAGGCGCATCCTCTACCCCGGCTACTTTATCAACACCCGGGTGGACGAGGTGAACCTGTCGTATTATTTTGGTGAGGAGACGACGGCCCTCTTTGAAATCCTCGCAGAGCAGATTACCCTGGCCATTCGCCATGAATGCCTGCGGCATAGCCTGCCGTGCACCAATTGCGAGGAGCGCGGGCAAGAGGTAGCAGTCACCCTTATCCGGGCTCTGCCCTCGTTGCGCGCGCAGCTGGCCAAAGACGTGCGCGCCTCGTATGGAGGCGATCCGGCAGCCAAGGGCTTTGATGAGATCATCTTCAGCTATCCCGGCGTCTCTGCCATCACGGTCTATCGCATCGCCCATGTGCTGCATGATCAGCGCATCCCCCTGATCCCGCGCATCATGACCGAATATGCCCACAGTCTGACCGGCATCGACATCCATCCCGCCGCCCATATCGGTGAAAGCTTTTTCATCGATCACGGCACCGGCGTGGTCATCGGCGAGACGTGCGACATCGGCAACCGGGTGAGGCTCTATCAGGGCGTGACCCTGGGGGCCTTATCGGTGCCGAGCGACGCGGTGGAAGAACTGCGTAACCGCAAGCGGCACCCCACCATTGAAGATGATGTGATCATCTACTCCGGCGCCACGATCCTGGGCGGCGAGACCGTCATCGGGGCCAGGACCATCATCGGCGGCAACGTCTGGCTCACGGAATCCGTGCCGCCGG
>MGQS01000086.1:25737-29480 GCA_001797905.1 Deltaproteobacteria bacterium RBG_16_54_11
AGCCGCCCATGATCTATAAAAGCAAAAATCAGGCGGTGAAGGGGAAACCGGCAAAGACCTGAATTGTTTCGTTCATGATCAGGGTCGGAGCAGGGGGCTAAATCACCCCGATTTCTCTCTCACAACTTTTTTATGATGCCGGCCTCTTGACTTTCTGTATGCCTTTGTATACAATGTATTACACTAGCATCAGGAGGTGCCTCATGAGTACAGCGATATCAGTCAGGCTTCCGAAGGTCCTTGCGGAACAGCTTGACGCCGTAGCCGAAGAAACGGAAAGGCCTCGTTCTTACATCATCCAAAAGGCCATCGAATCGTATATACAAGACTACGCAGATCTCCAGGTGGCCCTGGACCGGCTCCACGACCGGACAGATCCGATTATCTCGGGCAAAGAGTTGAGGAAAGCGCTTGGCGTATAACATCGTTTACAAAAAGTCAGTTCAGCGCGATTTGAAAAAAGTGCCTAAGATGGAAGTTGATCGCATTTTAAACCAGATTGAGCAGGAGCTTTCCAAGAATGCGGATGCCTATCCGGTGCTCAAAGGCCAGTTTGCAGGACTCAGAAAATATCGCATCGGTGATTACCGGGTAATCTATGCTATTGTCGGGGATGATTGCCTCGTGCTGAGAATAGGTCACCGGAAAGAAGTGTATAAGAGGGCAATTTAACTTTTTTTGGTGGGGGTCGGACCCAGCGTATCAGTCCAGTAAATACTCAACAAAAAAGGGAGATGATACATGAAAATCAGTGCGAGAAACGTCCTCAAGGGCAAGGTTGCGAGGGTAACTGCGGGGGCAATCAATGCCGAGATCGTCATAGAGCTCGCCGGCAAGGATCAGATTATCTCCATGATCACCAAGGAGTCTGCGGAGAAGCTCGGCCTCGCCAAGGGGAAAGAGGTCTATGCCGTGATCAAGGCCTCGAACGTGATGGTCGCGATCGACTGATCGATCCGGCAATCGAAGGCGAAAGGCCGGCATAGGAGTGCCACTTAACCTAAGGGGACGAAAGGAGGAAGGCAATGAACTATGTATTTTTTACGGTATCCGCCTACATATTCATGAGGGCATTCGAGGTGATATTCGCCGACCAGCAGAAGAAGCAGTGGTACAAAAACGCCTCGAAGATCATCGGGATCGTTGTGCTTTACACCGCCATCTCCGCGATGCTGATATTCTACTTTACGAAGCTCCAGCCGCTCGGCTTCACGGCGGGGTAGAAAGGACGCGCGGCGAGATCGCTGCCCCCTGGACAGTCGCTGACGACTGCTCGGCAAGGGTCGTGCACCCAGAGAGGGGATATAGGGAGGCGCACTGCGGCGGAAGGTCAACCAAAGACGTGATCAGGGCTCGCCATCTCAAATAAACTTTGGAGCAAGAGCATATGGTAGCTACTTCAACCCTGGCTATTATTGTGTATGTGGGATTGGGAATGCTTCTGGTTATGACGATCGTTCGTCGCTTGACCAGGGAGAAGCAAATCGAGGCAATACTGCGAACGCCCCCCGACAATATAACCCAAACCATAGATGCGTATAGAACGATGGTGAAAGTCTCTAAGGCCCTGATTATCATCGATATGCTTCTCATTCCGTTGTTTATATATCTGCATTTTGGTCCCCAGGAAAAACAAGGAATTCTTCTCGTCGTTGCCGGGTTGCTGGTCCTGATGGTTATCAAGGCATTCGAGGATATCCAGTACAGAAAGAGCGTGATTGCCAGGCTGGAGGCGGAACAAGGAACATCACCAAAAGGGGGCGCCGGCCATATCTCCAAGAAATAATTTGGGACAAGGCTGCGAATTACTGCGGTCTCGGCCGCGGCCTAGGGCTCTGGATGGCGTATAAGCAATAATAATTAATAATAAGGAGAGCCGCACTTAAAAGAGGGAGGATGCACTATGGCTAGGAAAAAAAAGGAGCGCGGAAATAGAAGGGCGGATGCAGGCACGGTTTTTGGGCCGGTCTGGATAATCGGCTGGCTCTTTACCATCGGCTATTGCGGCATGCCCTTTTTTTGGCAGGGGGTGCTCGCGCTGCTGATCTGGCCGTATTTTTTGGGAATAGCCTTGCGGTAGCCCTTGCCTCGGTTGACGTATGTCAACTTGTTGGCATGGGGTTAACATCCTCGCGGACTCGTCTGTCCGGCAAGGCCATGCGGCCGCTAAATCTTTGAATGGGACTGGATCGGGGAGCTGTCAGCCAGGGTAATCTAAGACCCGGCCAGAAAAAGCACAATTCTCTCCTTGCCAATTCGCCGGAAATAGACTACGCTTGAACAGCGTATTACGATATATTGATCGATAGGAGGATCGTATGGGTCTTGTTACCGTCTCTCCAAAATTCCAGGTGGTCATCCCCCGGGCCGTTCGTGAGGCGCTGGGCATCAAACCAGGGCAGAAGGTCCAGGTAGTCCACTATGACAACCGGGTTGAGCTCATCCCGCTCAAGCCTACGAAGCGAACGAGGGGGTTTTTGAAAGGGATCGACACGACGGTGGAAAGGGAATCCGACCGTATATGAATGTGGTTGATTCCTCCGGTTGGCTTGAGTACTTCGCCGATGGCCCCAATGCGGATTTCTTTGCGCCTGCGATCGAGAAGGCTGGCGATTTGCTGATACCGACCCTCAGCCTCTATGAGGTTTTCAAGCGGGTCCTCCAGCAGAAAGGGGAAGGCGAAGCCCTGCAAGCGATCGCCGTTATGCACCAGGGGGTGGTTGTGGATTTGGACGCGGTGCTGGCGCTTAATGCTGCCAAGACCTCGGTGGAACTGGGTCTGCCCATGGCGGACAGTATCATGTTGGCGACTGCCCGTGCGTATGGGGCTACGTTATGGACGCAAGACGCGGACTTCGAGGACATTGAAGGCGTGAGGTATATTCAAAAGCCTTAACCATCCTGCCCTGCTCAACAACTCGCTGGATTCGGCCCCGCCTTCGATATCACAGCCATCCTTTCGGGAAGACACCAAGGGCACTGAAGATAGGAGAGGGACGCATGATCCCCCAGGTGTGACAGTCTATATCAGGGCAAGGCTGTCAGCCACGGCAAGGCCGGCACGGGTTGGATACAGATAACCGTCCTCAATAGCAATGAGGCCTTCATCTTGCAGTGTGGTCAACCTATCCCCTTTTTGGGTGAGCAGGTCATAACGGTAGCGGGCTGCGTAGTCTTGAAGATGAATCCCTTTTTTCGTCCGCAGGCCAAGATAGAGGGCTTCCAATTGCAGTTGTTCCCTCGTCAAGCCTTCCGAAGCCTCAACAGGCGGTCTCCCCGATGTGAGTGCGGTGATGTATCGGTCAACGGATCGATAATTCCACCACCGCCGATTCGCCGAAAAGGAGTGGGCGCCCGGGCCCAGGCCAAGATAGGGTGTATGATCCCAATATTTTTGATTGTGCCGGGAGGCGAGGGTCATATCCCGGGCGAAATTTGAGACCTCATAATGGACATATCCGGCATCTTCGAGCATTGCAGCCGTCTTTATAAAAAATTCGTGCTGCAGAATCTCATCAGGCAGCGAGAATGCCCCTTGTCGATAGCTGATCCCGAGCAAGGTCCCCGGCTCCACGGTGAGCTGGTAACACGAGAGATGCTCCGGTGCAAACGAGAGCGCACGCCGTAAGGTGTCCATCCACGCATCGATTCCCTGCCCGGGGATGCCGTAGATCAGGTCCAGCCCGATATTGGTAAATCCGGCAGAGCGAGCAGCCTCTATGGCATTGACGGCCTGGTTTGCG
>MGQS01000086.1:29555-34177 GCA_001797905.1 Deltaproteobacteria bacterium RBG_16_54_11
AGCGCTCGAATCGACGCCAGGGATGCTTGATCCAGGTCCGCGGGATTGGTCTCCAGGGTGATCTCCGGATTCGGCAGCAATTGGAAGTTTTCCCGAACCCTTTTCAGGATTGCCTCAAGCTGCCGGGGATTAAGGATCGAAGGGGTACCGCCTCCTATATAGACCGTATCGCAAGGCCCGATCATGCCGCGGTATAGCTCCATCTCCTTGAAGAGCACCTCCAGAAAAGCGGGGAGCATCGAGATGGAGCTCACCGAGTAGAAGTCACAGTACGGGCATTTGCTCAGGCAAAAAGGAATATGGATATACAAGCCGGGAGTTTTAGCGTTCATCACAATATCGCTATTTATCCGAGTCCGATCTCAACACGGACAAAAAGGCGCTCTGGGGGATCGAGACGGATCCGACCATCTTCATCCTCTTTTTCCCTTTCTTCTGCTTCTCCAGGAGCTTGCGCTTGCGGGTGATATCCCCTCCGTAGCACTTTGCCAAGACATCTTTGCGAAACGGCGAGACCGTCGTCCGCGCTATGATTTCCCCGCCGATCGCTCCCTGAATGGCTATCTTGAACATCTGACGCGGAATTTCCTCCTTCAGTCTTTCGCAGAACTGCAAGGCGCGCGCACGGGCGCTGTCGCGGAACACGATCTGGGATAGGGCATCCACCTTGTCGCCGTTCACCAGGATGTCCAGGAGCGCCAGCTTGCTTTCCCGATAGTCGATAACTTCGTAATCAAAAGACCCGTACCCCTGCGTCATGGACTTAAAGCGATCATAAAAGTCGTAGAGCACCTCAGCCAGCGGCAGCTCATAGATCAATTCGACGCGCTTGGGGCCCAAATAATGCATCTTCGAGTCGACGCCCCGTTTCTCCGTGCAGAACTTGATGACGGAACCGAGATACTTGTCCGGCATGATCATGGTGGCGCGGATATAGGGTTCCTCCGCCTTTCCGATAGAGCTTGGATTCGGGTAATACGCAGGATTGTCCACATACTGTGTCGTTCCGTCTTGCAAGGTGAACCGGTACCGGACGCTGGGCACGGACATAATGATCGCAAGATCATACTCCTGCTCGAGCCGTGCCTGGACGATCTCCAGATGCAGCAGCCCCAGAAACCCGCAGCGAAAGCCATGGCCCAGGGCGATGGAGGAATCTTTTTGATACGAGAACGCGGCGTCATTCAATTTATATTTCTCGACGGCGACGGCCAGGTCCTCATAGTCATCCGAGGCAATCGGATAGATAGAGGCGAATACCACGGGTTTGAATTCCCTGAAGCCGGGCAGGGGTTTCGCACGGGGTCTGTGATCGTGGGTGATCGTATCCCCGATGTGTGTGTCCGAGACCGTCTTCACGCCGGCGATGATATACCCTACCTCGCCGGCAGAAAGCTGGTCTGCCTTTACCCGGGTGAGGAGGAAATTGCCTACCTCCTCGACCTTATAGACCGCCTGATTGGACATAAGACGGATCTGATCCCCGGGCCTTACCAGACCGTCAAAGACACGGCAATGGATCACGGTCCCGCGAAACGAATCATACTGGGCATCAAAGATCAAAGCGGCCAGGGGCGCTGCCGGATCGCCCGTGGGAGGAGGGATCCTCTGCACGATAGCTTCCAGGATCTCCTCGATGCCGATCCCTTCTTTCGCCGAGCACTGAAGGTGCGAAAGAGGGTCCAGCGCCAGCTCGGTGTCGATTTGCTGCAGCACCCGTTCTATGTCCGCGGTGGGGAGATCGATCTTATTAATCACCGGTATGATTTCCAGGTTATTCTCCATAGCCAGGTAAAGGTTGGCGATCGTCTGGGCAGCGACCCCCTGGGCGGCGTCGATCACGAGGAGAACGCCTTCGCAGGAGGCAAGCGCCCGGGAAACCTCGTAAGAAAAATCGACGTGCCCCGGGGTGTCGATCAGGTTGAGGGTATATGCCGTTCCGTCCCGGGCCTGATAGGGCAGGGTAATGGCCTGGCTCTTGATGGTGATCCCCCGCTCGCGCTCGATATCCATGGTATCCAGGATCTGATCCTGAAAATTGCGGGGGTCGATGACGCCGGCATGCTGGATCAGCCTGTCTGCCAGGGTTGATTTGCCATGGTCGATATGGGCGATGATGCTGAAGTTGCGGATATTTTTCATCATATGGGTAACCGTAATCGCCCATTATACCCTAAAGGGCGGCAGTTTAGATACTGCCAGTTTTGGGCAGCTCGCACTGTTTCATACACGCAATCCGCCGGCAAATCAAATCATTTTTATGCTTGGAAGTAGTGAGATGGAATGTTTTGCCTTTCCGGCTTGACGTTGCTGATTTGGCCGTACTATTTAGGAGTGGCCTTGCGATAACTGCTTTTTCTTGCGTTAGCCTGTATAGATCTCGTTGCCCTTAATCAAAAAGCTTTAAAAATTCAGAGGGCTTGATGATCTTGGCGGATTTATACTGCTTCAGATCGGTTAGCGCCTTGTCGCCGCTCACGAGGTACTCCGCAGACGCAGAGAGGGCACACGCAAGGAACTTGTCGTCTGCAGGATCATTGCATATCCCCTTCACTTCTTCGCTAACATCAATCACCTCAAAAAAAGGAAGAATTTCTTGTTCGAGGATCGCCCGGGTCTCATTCGGTGTGAGAGAGAATTTGGGATACGCCAAAACGGTTTGTAATTCTTGGAACGTGTCTTTGGAAATGACGGGAACGATGGCGCCGCCCTGCCATAGGTCGATGACCCTTGATAGGGTTGTTTCGAAGAGCAGGGCGGATACTAAAACATTGGTATCCAGTACGACCCTGATCACCGCTTTTTGCCGCGCGCCCATCGGATCGCCTCGCCCACGTCCGCCTCGTTTACTCCCAGTCTCCGCATCTTCCCCCTCACATCTTCCAGGGTCGCACTGATTGGCTGTATCTTAACCGGCAATAAGATGATCCTGTTGTCCTGGATACTGACATCGAAGTATCGCGTGTCGGGAAAAGCATTAGCTATGGCCTTGGGCAAAGTGATTTGATTTTTAGAGGTCTTCTTCGCCAGCATATTTCCTTACCTCCTTGTTATAAGAATACCTTACTTACTCAATTATTTCCATATAAAATTGCCGTTATCGCAGCTTTTCTGCTGGTTGACAAAAGGTATATTTAAGGTATAATAATTATATCATGGAGTTTGCATTCGACTCACAGAAAAGCGATGGTAACAAGCAAAAGCATGGGATTGATTTTTACGAAGCGCAGACACTCTGGGACGACCTTGACTTAATCGAAATTCCCGTCAAAACCAGCGATGAACCAAGGTTTTTGATAATCGGAAAGATTTCAGGAAAGCATTGGTCGGGGGTTATCACGTATCGGGGTGAAAAGATACGAATTATTTCGGTGCGACGATCCAGGGAAGAGGAGGTTGACATATATGAAGGCGAATGAATTAGATAAGGCGTTTGATGAAGGCAAGGATATTTCTGAATACCTTGACAGGTCAAAAGCGAGGAGACCGGACCAGGAGCAGAAAAGGGTCAACGTAGATTTTCCCAGGTGGATGATCACCTTATTGGATAAGGAAGCAAAACGGTTGGGGGTGCCCCGGCAATCCATTATCAAGGTCTGGATTGCCGAGCGGCTCGGAAAGGCATCGTGAATAAGAGGTAGGGAGAAGGTTGTCTGCGCACCAATGTCCCCTAGTTTCCCCCACTATTTGGGAGCCGCCTTGCGTTAACCCTTGCCTTATACGTTAACTTATGTTAACTTATAAGGACTTGGTTAACATCAGCAGCACGGATCAAAGCCATGGTTCATGAAAAATACATCACTATCCCTGAACTGGCCAAACTCCTCGGGGTCAGCCGCATTGCCGTCTACAAGCGGGTCAAGAAAGGACAGATCCCTGCCGAGAAGATAGGCAAGACCTACGTTATCACGGATCGGACTATCGCAGACATCCTCGGCAAGGAGCTAACGAGCAGGGGGAAGGAACGGATAGATGCCGCTGTTCGCAGAACAGTGCGGGAATATGGAGAAGTCCTGAAGCAGCTGGCTAAGGGATAGTGAGCATCATCACCATAGCGGACGTCGAATACCTCGCCTTCCAGCTCGCGAAGGAGCATCTCTCTTTCGATGAGCCCATCCCGGATTTCTCTACCCGGTTTCCCAATGTGCTTGAGAGCTGTGTCGTGACGCCGTTTCAGAGCTTCTCGGGCAAGGCCTTGTACCCGACGTTGGTTGCCAAGGCCGGTATCCTCTTTTACCTTATGATCAAAAACCATCCTTTTCAGAATGGCAACAAAAGAATTGCCATAACCACCGTGCTCACCTTCTTGTTTAGCAACGGCAAATGGCTGAAGGCCGATGCCCAGGAGCTGTACAATTTCACCGTGTGGGTAGCGCAAAGCCCATCGGAGTTCAAAGAACAGGTCGTCTCGGCTATACAGCAGTTCATTCGAGGTCATCTGGCAGATGCGGATTAGCCTGCCGGACAAGACCAGGCAGTGTTAAATCTTTGATCGGGAACAGAGCAGGGGGTGCTTTAACCCGATTTCAATATTACCACCCTTTTTGGCCCTGAGCCCCTCGACAAGCTCGGGGCTATAACTATCCCTTAGCCTATAGACTGAGAAGCCGAAGGGTACATCC
>MGQS01000086.1:34236-34329 GCA_001797905.1 Deltaproteobacteria bacterium RBG_16_54_11
GTCGAGGGGTTGACAAACAACGTTCATCTGTTCCATACTTCCAACAAGTATTCTCTTGTGCCGCAATAAAGCTGCATAGAAGCAGGATAATAT
>MGQS01000086.1:34353-35405 GCA_001797905.1 Deltaproteobacteria bacterium RBG_16_54_11
CATCAAGGAGGTATTATTGTGAAGGGACCAACGCTAAAGTCACGGGTTACGTTGAAGCCTGAAGTGTGTGGCGGAAGGCCGTGTATCCGGGACACGCGCATAGAAATAGCCGTAATCCTGGACGGGTTGGCAGAGGGAATGACTGAAGCGGATATCATCGATCACTACCCTCAGCTCACCAGAGAGGATATACACGACGCCCTAGCCTATGCGGCGGAACTGTCCCACGAAAGTATCTGGAAAACCGCAGTGCCTGCATGAAGCTGAAACTGGACGAGAACCTGTCCCGTCATCTGAAGCCCGTTTTGGCCAGCCTCGGACACGACGTGCTGACAGCAGCGGATGAAAGCCTGCTCTCCCGTCCCGATACGGAGATTGCTGCGGCTGCCTTCAAAGAAGCGCGGATACTCCTCACCCTTGACATAGAATTTGCCGATCTTCGGAAATACCCTCCGGGCACTCATCCGGGGATCATCTTGTTCCGTCCTCCTTCCTTCGGCCCACTGTCTGTAAACACGTTTATTGCCGATTTTATCCGTTCCGCGGATCTGAGCAGGTTTACCTCCTGTGTCGCTATTGTTGATCCTACCCACGTTCGGGTAAGATCACCGAAGAAACGCCCATGACACGTGGCGGGGTAATAAAAAATAGGGGCGATTGAGGGTTGAAGCAGGGGTGCTTCATCCCGATTTCCATATAACATCTTTTCTTGGACCGTTTGGCGGCGTCAAGCGCCAATCAGGGTAAACCCTGAGCTTGTCGAAGGGTTGAAACCGCGACTCATTTGTTCCATGCTTCCAACAACTATTCTCCTGTGCCGCAATAAAGCTGCATGGAGACAGGATAATTTAAGGTTATGTTGCTGGGTATCACGAATAAGAAAATATTTATCTTTTGCGTAGTGCTGCTTCTTGCGCTCTTGGGTAGCAAAAACAGTGTAGGCGGAGATCGTACGATCCCTGACCCAATAAAGCTGATGTTGAATGAGAAACAATTTTTCTGGAAGTTAAAATTTAATAATGAAAGTGAAGCTAAAAGGCAATTGAAGGCTT
>MGQS01000087.1:0-3262 GCA_001797905.1 Deltaproteobacteria bacterium RBG_16_54_11
GGTCGTCGATGATGAAGAGATTGTGAGAGGATCCCTGCTCGATTGGCTGCGGGAGGACGGGTACCAGGTAGAAGCCGCCGAGGATGGCTTCAAGGCCTTGGAGAAGTTCAAGGAGCAATCCTGGGACATCGCCCTCATCGATCTCAAGATGCCCAAGATGGATGGCCTGGAACTGCTGACAAAGATCAAAGAGACCCGGCCTGAGACCCAGGTGGTTATCATCACCGCCTTTGCGACGGTCAACACGGCCGTGCAAGCCATGAAGACAGGGGCCTATGACTACCTCGTCAAACCCTTCAACCCCGAGGAGTTGTCCATGCTCATCAAAAGATTGGTTGAGAGCCAATCGCTGATCAAGGAGATATCCCACCTCCGCAAGGAATTAAAGAAACAATATCAATTTTACGATCTGATAAGCAAGAGCGCCGCGATGCAAAAGGTCTTCGACTTCGCCCATATCATCGCCAAGAGCAACTCCAACATCTTAATCCTCGGCGAAAGCGGAACCGGGAAGGAGCTGCTGGCACGGGCCATCCACAATGAAAGCCTGCGGGCTGCCGGCCCGTTCATCGCCGTCTCGTGCGTTGCCCTCACCGAGACCTTGCTCGAGAGCGAGCTGTTCGGACATGAGAAGGGGGCCTTCACCGACGCCATCGCACAGAAAAAAGGGAAATTTGAGCTTGCCGACCGCGGCACCATATTCCTCGACGAGATCGGAGATATCAGCCCCAAGCTGCAACTCAGTCTCCTCCGGGTGCTCCAAGAAAAGGAGTTCACTCGGGTCGGGGGAACGAAATCTATCAAGGTCGACGTCCGCATCATCGCCGCAACCAACCGTGACCTGAAAAAGGCGGTGGATGAAGGAAAATTCAGGGATGACCTTTACTACCGCCTGAACGTCATCTCCATAGAGCTGCCCCCGCTCAGGGAGCATAAAGAAGATATCCCCCTCCTGGTCCAGCACTTCATAGAGAAGTTTAACATAGAGATGGGAAGTAAGGTGGAGCGAATTGCTGAAGAGGCGCTCGGCCTCTTGATGAAATATGACTGGCCGGGAAATGTGCGTGAGCTGGAGAATGTGATAGAACGCGCCACGGTCATCACCAAGGGAACCCTCATTAAGGCGGAGGATCTGCATCTATCACCTCAGGTCATAAAGGAAAAAGGGGCCGGGCCGTCATCAGATGATAAGACCATAAAATCGATTGAAAAAAAACACATAGCAAAAGTTCTCAAGGAAAATAACTGGAACATTCAAAAATCCGCTGAGCAATTGGGGATCGATCGTGTCACCCTCTACAACAAGATCAAGAAGTACAAGCTCAAAGAGGGATAATCCCCGCTCTCGTCGCGCCGGCGCTTGTCATGCTTGACAAGCACCTTCATCTCCGTTAAGCTATCTCCAGCTCGACTAAACGGCAGAGGAGGTCATGGTGAATAGATCGCTTGCGCTCATCGGCATTTTGCTCTTCTTTATCCCCGCGTGCACTACCCCCTTCCTGAAAAAAGATCCCGCCCCTCAAGCGAATGCAGCGGTTCAAGAGGAAAAGACCCCGCTCGAGATAGGTGAGGAAGAAAAGGCACCCCTTCTCGAAATAGGCGAAGAACTAAAGACCCTGCCTATCGAGATAGCTGAGCAGGGGAAAGGGAAGGAGATTACCTTTGATATCCCCATCGTGATCAATGATCAGGTCGAGCGCTTCATCGAATACTTCCAGACCACCCACCGGAAGCCCTTTGCCCTCTGGCTGCAGCGCTCGGGGAGATACATCCCCATGATGAAGGAGGTTCTCAAGCAACACGGATTGCCTGAGGACCTGGTCTATATGGCCTTGATCGAAAGCGGGTTCAACCCCAAGGCCTACTCCCGCCGCCGGGCCTCAGGACCGTGGCAGTTTATCTCGCGGACAGGAAAGAGATACGGCCTGGAGGCCGACTGGTGGATCGATGAGAGGAGGGATCCAGAAAAATCCACCATCGCCGCCGCCAGACACCTCAAGGATCTCTACGACCAGTTCAGCTGCTGGTATCTGGCAGCCGCGGGGTACAACGCCGGGGCAGGCAAGATCTCCCGGGCGATAAAGCGTTATCAAACCGAAGACTTCTGGGAACTAACCAAGCATAGGTACTTGAAGAGGGAAACCAGGCATTACGTCCCTAAGATGATCGCCGCCGCCCTCATCGCCAAGGAACCAGAGAAATACGGCTTTATCGATATCGAGTATGACGAACCCATCCGCTATGAAAAGGTGACGGTAACCGATGCCACAGACCTCAAGGTGATTGCCCGTTGCTGCGAAGTGGATTATGAGACCATCAAGGCACTCAACCCCGAGCTGAAGATGTGGTGCACCCCGCCCCTTCGCCCGAACTACGAGGTAAAGATACCGGCAGGGACGCGGGAATTATTTTTAAAGAACTTCTCCCAGCTCAGTCCCTCGGAGCGGATAACCTTCCGGCAACATCAGGTGCGGTCGGGGGACACCCTCTCCACCATCGCCAGACGATACGGGATAAAGAAGGAACCCATCATGCAGTTGAATGATCTCAAATCGCCGAGACAGCTCCGCACGGGTTCCTCCATCATCATCCCCATCCCTGCGGACAGGGCCCTCGCACGTGACGAGAGGGGTGGGATGGAGACCAGGATAACCAAAAAGAGGGCCCGGGCCCCCAAGGCGCCACCGCAGACGGTCGCAGTGGCTCGTGGTCCGCTCAAAGAGATCCGCTACGTGGTCAAGGAAGGGGACACCCTCTGGGACATAGCCCTCATGTATAATCTCAGGATCAAGGATATCCGGCGCTGGAACAACCTGCGGGGGAACACCATCCATCCCAAGGATGAGCTCCTGTTGCTAGTGAGTAAGCAGGGCTAGATATCCACCTTGAGAAAAAGCTCCTTTAACTGTCGTAGATCCACCGGGGCAGGAGAACCGGTAAGGAGACAGGTGGCCTTCTGGGTCTTGGGGAAGGGGATGACCTCCCTGATGGACTCGGCGCCGCACAGCAGCATCACCAGTCTATCGAACCCGAAGGCAATCCCCCCATGGGGCGGGGCCCCGTAGTCGAGGGCCTCGAGGAGGAAGCCGAATTTTGCCTCGGCCTCCTCTTTCCCGATACCCAGGATCTCGAAGAGCTGCCTCTGCATGGCCCCGTCATGGTTCCTGATGCTCCCTCCTCCGATCTCCGCGCCGTTGAGCACGCAATCATAGGCCTTGGCCCTGACCTCCAAAGGGGCATCCTTGAGTCTTGCCCAATCCTC
>MGQS01000087.1:3276-3790 GCA_001797905.1 Deltaproteobacteria bacterium RBG_16_54_11
TAAAGGGATGATGCATGGCTACATATCTCTTCTGCTCCTCGTCATATTCCAGCAAGGGAAAATCAACCACCCACAGGAACTGATAGGCCCCCTGCTTGATCAATCCCTCTGCCTGAGCCAGGTGGAGGCGCATCTGACCCAACACCGCATGGACAATCCGGGCTTTATCGGCGACAAAAAGGAGGAGGTCGCCGGGTCGTCCGTCCAGCCGGGCGGCTATCTCATGCAGTTCTTCGGGGCGGAAGAATTTGGCAATGGGTGATTGAAACCCCCCGGCCTCCACCTTCAGCCAGGCCAACCCCCCTGCCCCATAGGACTGCGCCGTCCCGACCAGCTCCTCGATCTCTTTGCGTGAGCGCCCCCCGCCCCCGCGCAGGTTGATCCCCTTGACGATCCCTCCCCCTGTTATCGCCTGGGTGAAGACCTGAAACGTCGATTGGGAGACGGCATCGGTCACATCGACCAACTCCATCCCAAAGCGCAGGTCAGGACGATCCGAGCCGTACCTGGCCAT
>MGQS01000087.1:3883-4117 GCA_001797905.1 Deltaproteobacteria bacterium RBG_16_54_11
AAGGACATCTCCGCATCGATCTGGGTGAACTCGGGCTGGCGATCAGCCCTCAGGTCTTCGTCGCGGAAGCACTTGACGATCTGAAAATAGCGGTCGAACCCGGAGATCATCAAGAGTTGTTTAAAGAGTTGCGGTGACTGGGGCAAGGCATAGAAGCTGCCCGGATTCATGCGGCTCGGGACGAGATAGTCCCTGGCCCCCTCGGGGGTGCTGCGGGTGAGCATGGGGGTTTCG
>MGQS01000087.1:4207-4705 GCA_001797905.1 Deltaproteobacteria bacterium RBG_16_54_11
CGCAGGTCCAGATACCGGTATCTGAGCCTGACGTTCTCCGCCACCTCGGCCTCGTCCTCGATGGGCAGATAGGGTGTCTTGGATTCGTTGAGGATCTTCAATCCATCAACCGCCACCTCTATCTCCCCGGTGGCAAGACGAGGGTTTTCCATTGCCTGCGGCCGCTTTTCCACCCCTCCCTGAATCGCGATGACGTATTCGCTCCGCAGGGAATGGGCCTTCTCATGGACCTGGGGGGCTCTCTCGGGATTAAAGACCACCTGCGTCACCCCGTACCTGTCCCGCAGATCCACAAAGATCAACCCGCCGTGATCCCGCCGGGTTTGCACCCAGCCCATCAGGACGACCCGGCTGCCGACATCCGCCTTGCTCAGATCACCGCAGGTATGCGTGCGCCGCCAATCACCCAACGCATCCACTTTCATCCCTCCCCTCTCGCTTGAAAATTATTCATACCTCACTGCCGCAGGTGCTTGTCCTCAGAGGATATATCTTCAT
>MGQS01000087.1:4826-5053 GCA_001797905.1 Deltaproteobacteria bacterium RBG_16_54_11
CTTCTCTCCTACGGTCAGGCGCAGGGGGATGCCGATGATGTCGGCGTCCTTAAATTTTACCCCTGGCCGCTCATCCCTGTCGTCCAGGAGGACCTCTGCCCCTTTTTCCGATAGCGTGCCATAGAGCCCTTCCGCCGCCTTCATGACCTCGGCATCTTTGTTGTTGACGGGCAAAATCAGAACGTGAAAAGGGGCGATGGCGAAGGAGAGGATGATGCCGTCATCGT
>MGQS01000088.1:0-5102 GCA_001797905.1 Deltaproteobacteria bacterium RBG_16_54_11
GCCACGGAGGTCGGGTACTTGAAGCCGGCGATCTGGGCCACATCAGCCGCTTCCATCACCACATGGTCGAGCATGGAGATGTGCATGGCCTTGGATTCATAATCCACCGCATCCCCCTCCTGCCCTGTGTGCACCGAGGAGAGGACATGCACGAGCTGCTCGGCCGCGTACTGGACGGCCTTCTTCAGATCCCCCAGGGTCTTCGGTTTTAACCCCAATACCGTCCGTATATTGGGACACTCCACATCCACCTGATCCCCGAGGTTGAGGGGAAAATCCTCGCCGTGCTTCTCGATCAGGTAATCGATGATGTGCGCGGCGTGGCCGGCATGGGCGCTCATACCCATGCAGCAGGCGATGGTCACGATGCGGCCCTGTTGGCCGGCGATATCGATGCCGCAGGCGCCACGGTTGCCCGCCGTGAGGTCGCACTTGCCATAGGTGCACAGACAACACAGGTCGCAAAAGGGCGCATAAAAGGGTGGATACGTCTCCATCAGGCGCCTGTCCCAGTTCCTCAGGTCGGTTACATGGGGCATCGGGGTGTGCCCGATGGGCTCCCACTGATCCTCTGCCCTGATGATCCTGTCCTTTTCTTCCTTCTTTTTCTTTCCCTTCATCGTTTTTTTGCCTCCTTAAAAAATCACGTACCGTCGTCGCACTGGTAGCACCTTGGGCATCACAGGACGTCCGCGCTCCTTGCATGTTTAGAGAAGACGGATGATCCCTCTTTTTTCTTTTCTTCTTCCAGCTGTCTCAGCTCCAGATGGGATACCTTCCCCACCATAGTTTTTGGAACCTCGTCAAGAAATTCTACAAACCGCGGATATTTCTCAAATCCCATGTTCGCCTTTGCCCATTCGATAATGTCCTGCGCGGAAAGCTTACCTGCAAATTCTTCTTTTAATTCGATATACGCCTTTACATTCTCCTCGCCGTGATCATCAAGGATACCGATGACGCCGCACTCGGCAATGGCTTCATGGTAATGCAAGAGGTCTTCAACCTCAGCTGGATACACGGAATGTCCTTTGTATTTAATCAAGTCTTTAGCCCTTGATCTTATGGTAATATATCCTTCCTCGTCCATTGAGGCCAGATCTCCTGTCCAGAGCCATCCGTCTTTGATCGTGTTACGCGTTTCTTCTTCCCTCTTGTAATACCCCAGCATCATTTGCGGGCCTTTTACTACCAGCTCCCCTACCTCATTAATGCCGAGGGCATTACCGTCGGCATCACAAATCTTAACGTCTGTACTGGGGAAGGGAAGGCCGACGGTCCCGGCCTTGGTCGTACCGACAAATGGATTGGCGGTAACTCCCGGGGACATCTCCGTTAATCCGTATGCCTCACGCACCTTGGCGCCGCTTATCTCCTCGAATTTTATCTTTACATCCTCCGGCAAGGGGGCGGCGCCGCTCATGCAATATTTAATGCCGGATAGATCATGATCTTTGATCTCTTCATAGTTGTTCAGGTTATTAAAGAGCGTGGCAATGCCGGGAAAAATGGTAGGCCGTGTGGCTTCTATTACCTCTATTACCTCATGGGCTTCTCGGGGATTAAATACGCACGCAATCTTCCAACCGTTGTTTATGGCATTGTGCAGCCCCGTGCCGAGGTATATATGGAAAAAAGGCAAGGCCGCCAGTACCACTTCATCTCCAGGCCTGCTGCCTGGAAACCATGCCCTTAATTGACAGCAGTTCGAAATGATATTTCTATGGGTCAGCATGGCCCCCTTGGGAAAGCCGGTAGTGCCGCCGGTATATTGAAGCAGGGCGAGTTCATCGGAATTAATGCGGACCTCAGGGGGATTGGGTGCCGTTTCCCGTACGAGATCTTCCCAGGTCGGCTCTCCCGCAATTTGAAATTCCTGGGGTCCCATGGGATCCGGTGATAGATAGGGGGCAACGTTGGTATAAAATTTATACCGGACACCGGTCTCCGCAATGATGGGATCGACCAGGTTCGTAAATCCCTCCCAGCCGAGATAGACCTTGGCGTCGCTGTCATTGAGTTGTCTCTTGATTTCTAAGCTCTTAAAGAGGGGAGAGAGGGTGGTAACGATTCCCCCCATTTTAAGGATCCCATAGAAATTACATATAAACGCAGGATCGTTTAAGTATTGTATGGCTACGGTATCCCCTTTTTTAATGCCGAGCTGGCTTAATTTAGTTGCAATCCGATAAACAATATCAAGCAGTTGTTTATAGGTAAGTTCAAAGCCCATATAATAGGTAGCGACGTTGTCCGGAAACGCCTTTACGGTGTTTTCCAGGGAATCAACAAGGGTAATTGCCGGAATCTCCACCTCTTTGGGAATGCCTTCCGGCCAATTTTTGTAATATGTCTTTTGATCCAACATACGGTATTACCTTGATAATGTAATGAAATAAACCATTTATATCAGGCAGAATATATCTTCTTTTAGAATAATTCTAATTATACCCCTTGTCAAGGCATCTGGCAAAGGTCTTACGGGCCCAAACGATACGTTCTCGCACTGCATGGCCTCCTGCCTACTTGATCATCCCTTTCACTATCTTAAACACCTCGGGGTGTCTCAGCACCACGACGTCTGCCCCGGCCAACAGGTAGCTGATCGCCGTCACCTCCTCCCAGGCGATCCCCAACTCCTCCCGCTCCTTGGGCTCTTTATTCTTCCAGACCTCCCCCCCGAAGTTGGCTATGACCGGCATCTGCAGCATCGCATCCTGGAACATAATACCGACGTGCTTGGTCCTCTCCATCACGGAGAAGCAATACTCGATGCCGTACCCCAGGGCAGAGGCCAGGGGATCGAGGACGATCCGGTCGCTCGGCAAGATCCTGCTCACCTTGACGTTGAGCTCCTTTTGCAGGTTGATATCCACCGGGGCCTGCGTCACCACGCAGTGGCCATGCTCCTTGGCAGCAAGGGCGATGGGCTCAAAGTCCTCCTTGATGACCGGACCGAGGAGCAGGTTTTCTCCGCTCAGGGCCTTTGCCACCGCGGCGAGCACGGCAGGGTCTTTCTTCTCATTCCCCGTCGTGTAGACGATCATGGGGAGAGAAACGGCCTCATAGACCCGTTTTACGAGCTCGGCCGCCTGCTCAGGCGGGGTATCCTTTTCATTCGGATCGCAGCTGATGAGGGAGAGGAAGATGAGATCAGCCCCCAGTTCCTCGCATCGCTTGGCCCAGGCAACGGGATCAGAGACCACATCTTTATACGGCCCTAAAACCCAGGGTGCCCAATTCTGCGGCTCCATATCCCAGACCTCCAGGGCGATCTTGGGTGGATTGGGGAATTGTCCCTCATCAAAGGTCTGGTTGAAGGCGAGGACATTCTCCCCGCCTATTTTTACCGCCCGCTTGCCTTTCCCAACAGTTACCTCGGCTACCTTCCCCTTGTAGCTCTCGATTGGCGCTTTAAAGGCCATTGCCATACCTCCTGTCTGTCTATTGCTCCAGCCACGTATGGGAGTAGAGGATCTCCCCCATGAGCACTTTGGCCGTCTTGGCGTAATCCCTTTCCTTGGGAGGGAGGGAGGCCGGATCCACCCCTTGCCCGTCCATGACCTTGTGGATCACCTCCACGATACCGGGAAGCTTGCCGCGCACCAGATCCCGCAACTCGGCGTCAAAGGCGTCGACGATGGCCGAATGCATGCCGTAGCGCTGCAACATCACCAGATAGGTTCTATTGAGGATCCCTCTCAGCTCTTCGGGCGCCCCGTTGGAGATATTGGAGAGCCCGATGGTCGACTTTACCCCGGGGAGGAGGTCCGGCAGCATCTGGGTGAACTCCAGGCATGCCACCACCCCTTGCTGGGCAACGCTGACCGGGAGCAGAATGGGGTCAATCCACAGCCGCTCATTCTCGATCCCGAGCTCGTTGGCGTAGGCCGCCGTGTCCATGATGCGTTCGGCCCTGGCCTCAGCATCGGAGGGGATCCCCTGATCGCTCAGCACGGAGAGGATTACCTCACAGGCGTACCGGGCTGCCAGGGGGAGCATTCGGTCCTTACTCTCCTGTTTGCCCGAGGCGGAGTTTATCAGAGGAGGCCGCTTGGCCACCTTGAGGCCTGCCTCCACCGCCAGGGGATTGGTGCTGTCCAAGGCAAGGGGAACATTCAACACCTCTTGGACGGTCTCAACCAGCCACCCCATGACCTCCGGGTTCTTGCGCGCCGGCCCTACGTTAAGATCGATATAGTCCACCCCCGCTGAAGCCTGCTCCTTGGCCATCTGTTGCAAGGTCTTCTTATCCTTTTGATTGACGGCATCGGAGACCGCTTTAGCAATGATGTGTATATTCTCCCCGATTAATAACATCTGTTCCACCCTCCTTAGAGTAATTATAAGATCTTTTCCACCATCTCCCTGACTGCCCGTGTCACCTGATTATCGTCGGGCAGCTCCAGCAAAGACCGCCCTTCCAAATCAAACCTTTTGATCTGATCATCCTCGGGTACGGAGCCGAAGATCTTTAAACCCTTCTCTTTAACCTTCTGACGGATCACGGGGTCCATGGTACCGGGCACCCGATTGATCACAAAACCCATCTCTTTGACATCAAGCTTCAACTCCTTGGCCAGCTCGGCGATCCTCGCACCGCTCTCAACACCCCTGAGGGAGTGATCGGAGACGAGGAAGAGGAGATCCGCCGCTCTGGTGGTCCGTCTGCTCAGGTGCTCCATCCCTGCGGCGTTGTCCATCACCGAATAGGGGTAATTGTTTTCGAGGTTATCCATGATCCTGCGCAAAACACTGTTGACATAGCAGTAACACCCGGGGCCCTCGCCTCTGCCCATGCTCAGAAAGTCGAACCCCTTCTCCTCAACCATTACCTCCGCCAATTTTGCCTCCAGCCATTTATCCTTGGACATACCGGGCGGCAACTGGGAGGCCTTTTTCTCCATCTCATCCAAGACAGCGCCCACGGTCTGTACCCCGTGCAGCCCCAAGGCATCAGCCAAATTGCCGTCGGCGTCGGCATCAATGACAAGGACGGGTCCTTTCCCGGAACGGATCAAGAGGCGCAGGATCACGGCGCTCAAGGTCGTCTTTCCCGTCCCACCTTTGCCGCAGATCGCGATATGAAAGGGCACTCTACC
>MGQS01000088.1:5112-13786 GCA_001797905.1 Deltaproteobacteria bacterium RBG_16_54_11
CGCCGGCGGCCAGCTTGGCCGCCTTGACGGTATTGAGCATCAGCATGGTGATGGTCATGGGGCCGACCCCGCCGGGCACCGGGGTGATGGCGCCGGCCTTCTTCTGTACCTCTTCAAAGTCGACATCCCCGGCCAGGATGGCCTTACCCTCCGGGGTCTTGCCGATGCGGTTAACCCCCACATCGATGACCACGGCGCCCTCTTTGACCATATCCGCCGTTATGGCCTTGGGACGACCGGCCGCCACGATGAGGATATCCGCCCGCTTGGTATGAAAGGCCATATCCCTGGTTTTGGTATGACAGACGGTCACGGTGGCATTGGCATGGGGCAATTTCTGCATGAGGATGGCGGCGATGGGTTTGCCGACGATGTTGCTGCGACCCACCACCACGACCTCTGCGCCCTCGATCTGGGTCCCTGATCGGATCAGCAGCTGCCAGATCCCGTGAGGGGTGCAGGGGAGGAAATCAGGCTCCCCGATCAGGAGTTTTCCCACATTCACGGGGTGAAAGGCATCAACATCTTTCTTAGGATCGACGGCGTAGAGGACCTTCGTCTCGTCGATGTGCTTGGGCAGGGGCAACTGTACCAGGATGCCGTGGATCTTGGGATCCTTATTGTACTTTGCGATGAGGGCAAGGAGGGCGTCTTCGGAGATATCGGGGGCTTGGTTGTCCTGGATGGAGTGAAATCCCAGTTCCTTGGAGGTCCGCTGCTTCGCCGTTACATAACTCACCGACGCCGGGTCCTCTCCCACCAGGATGGTGACGAGCCCCGGTTCTACCTTGTGTTTTGTCTTAAGTTCCTCTACCTCTTTTTTAAGTTCTTCTCTGATCGCCTGCGCTACCTCTGTCCCCTTGATGAGCTTCGCCGCCATAATCCTCACCTCCTTTGGATGGATTTATACTATCAATTAAATTCTCCTTATTTTTATTGAAAAAAAGGAAGTTCCTGCCTGCATAAGAGGAACTCAACTTAGGATGTTTTCCCTGCCTTGTCAAGCCCTTCTTTGAAATCTTCACGAGGAATGGAAAAGAAATCTCCGTGGAGGCGCGTGTGCAAAAGGCCCCTCATAGATTGACAAGGATAGCATCCTACACTATAGTAATTTTGTTATATTTTGAACAAAAGAAACTGTATAAGAGGAGAAGGCGGCCATGGGCAAATTCGATGCTCTCTATGATGACTATATGAAGCGACGCAGGGCCGTCCTGGCGATGGGCGGTGAAAAGGCCCTGGCAAAGCGTCGGGAAAAGGGGCAGACGAATGCGAGAGAGAGGATCGACATGCTCCTCGATCCCGGCACCTTTGTGGAAGTCGGCACCTTCATGAAGCACCGGCAATACGAATTCGGCATGGCCGATAAGCTCATACCGGCCGAGGGTGTCGTTACCGGATACGGCACGGTAGCGGGCAGGAATTGCGTGGTGGTCTCTGAAGACTTCACGGCCATGGCCGGCACCTTTGGTGAGTATCATGGGAAGAAGTTCGTGTGGGCCTGCGAATTCGCCAAGGAAAAAGGGTGGCCCTTTGTCGGGATCAATGACTCCGGCGGCGCGCGCCTCCAGGAGGGGATGGATACGTTGGAGTCCTACGGATGGACCTTCCGCTCTCAGATCCTTGCCTCGGGGATCGTGCCCCAGATCGCCCTGCTCCTCGGCCCCTGCCTCGGAGGGCAGGCCTACCACCCCATCATGAACGACTTTCTCATCCAGAGCAAGACAACCGGCTTCATGGGGATCGCCGGTCCCGCCTTTGTCAAGACCCAGACCGGCGAGGAGATCACCCTCGAGAAGCTGGCCGGTTGGGAGGCCCATGCGGTGAAGTCGGGAGGCACCCACGTGGTCGGTGAAGACGACAAGGAGTGTATAGAGCTGGCCAAAAAGCTCTTGTCCTATCTCCCCTCCAACAACAGGGAAAAGCCGCCGCGGGTCGAGAGCGGCGACGATCCGAACAGGGAGATCCCCGAACTCGACGAGTTCATCCCCGATCCAAGCCTTCGGACCCCGTACAATATGTATCCCCTCATCGACAAGGTGGTTGATAAGGGGAGTTTCTACGAGATACACAAGTACTTTGCCCGCAACCTCATCATCGGATTCGCTCGGTTCAACGGCAGGGTGGCCGGGACCGTGGCAAATCAGCCCCTGGTGCTGATGGGAGGTCTGGATTGCGACGCTTCGGACAAGCTGGCGAGGTTTGTCCGCTTCTGCGACCTGTTCAATATACCGCTCGTCACCTTCGTGGACTGCCCGGCCTTCTGGATCGGCTCCCCGCACGAGTGGAAGGGGATCTTGCGCCACGGGGCCAAGACGCTCTTTGCCTGGGCGGACGCGACCGTCCCCCTCGTCTCCGTGATCATCGGCAAGTCTTATGCAGGCGCCCACTACGCCATGCTTGACAAGAGTATCGGGGCGGATCTCGTATTTGCCTGGCCCACTGCCAAGATCAACATCGTGGGGGCTGAGACCGCGGCGAGCATCATCTTCGCCAAGGAGATCAAGGAGTCAGCCAACCCCAAAGAGACCGCGCGGCAGCGGATCGAGGAGTACCGGACCAGATACGAGCACCCCTATCAGCCTGCCGAGAGGGGATATGTGGACGACGTCATCATGCCCCACGATACGAGAAAGTACGTCTGCAGCGCCCTCGAGGTGCTGGAAAACAAACAAGTAACACGGCCCTGGAGAAAGTATTCCAATATCAATCTGTAGATCTTTCGGCAGACGCCATGAAGACGCGATAGGGGGGCAGTACCTTTATCGTCCAACGATGTTATAAGGGGAGGATGAGCTCGATCATGAAAAAACCAAGTATAAACCTGATGGTGGTCTTTATCATCTTTGGCATCTTTGCTGCCGGCAGCATAGCGTACATCTCCGTACTAGGGGAAAACCAGCAGATAAACCGAATAATAGTAGCCTATTTCGATACGTTAAAAGATGGAATGTATCTTGAGGCATGTGAAAGCTTTTCGTCAAACTTTCAAAATGGTCAACTTTCTAGTAACGAGCGGCGTATGAATTTTAATTTCCTATTAGAATTATCTCTGCTCACGCACTATAATCTCATCGAAAGCTCTGATTATAAGGTTGAATTAAAGAGAAGCAATGTTTGGGTTCCATATATGAGCAGCGATGTGGTGCACGTCAGTGTTTTGCTCAAGAGAAAAGATGCTCGCAGGCTCTTTTATGCCCGATCAAACGAACAAGGCAAAGATCCAATTGATAACCTCATTGTGGTGGTGAGGGAAAAGAGAACGTGGAAAATAAAAGAATTAGCTGTTGCCGATTCTTCTCTTGCGGGCATCTACAATGATTTGCGGCAGAATTTTGATCTGAATAAATATGTACAAATGACATCCGATGGATTTCGATTCAATAGTGCCGAGATTAATTTCAAAACCTCATCCCCGACTGATAAGCGATTACTAAATTTCAGCCTCTATAAGATACAGAAATTGCTGAATGTACCTCGCAAAAAGACCCAGGGGTTCCCTTTGTCCCATTAAAAGCTGGGAAGGTACCATAACACGCAAGGATCAATTACTACCTCGTTACCTCTTTTTTTAAAAACCCGTCATCGGATTCTTTCTTGCCATGTGCAGGAAGCGCGGTCGGAAAATTTCATTGCATCCAGAACCCAGATGCATTCCTTTAGCATCACATAAAGAGAGGTTTTTAACGTGCTGAAAAAAATAGGCATCCTTTTCATTATCATATCCACCCTTCTCGGCTGTAGCATTCACGCCGAGATCCCCGTCCCGGAGCGGGCGCAAAAAACGGTTGAGGAACCGCGCCCTGTCGATTGTGTAACCATCGCTGCCATCGGCGATATCATGGTCCATGGTGCTCAATTAAAATCGGCAAGGGATGATGAAAACTACGCTTACGATTTTGAGCCGGTCTTCTCTCAGGTCAAAGATCTTCTCTCGGCAGCCGATTTGACCATCGGCAATCTGGAAACTACCTTACCCGGCAGAGAAGAACTCTACTCCGGTTATCCTCAGTTCGGCGCACCCGATGCCCTTGCTGAAGCCATAAAGGGAGCCGGCGTGGACATACTCAACACGGCCAACAACCACGCGTGCGATAAAGGTGAGCGGGGGTTGGTCCGTACAATCAAGGTCTTGGATGCGTACGGCCTGTTGCATATCGGAACCTACCGGGACAAGACGGCATATGAAACCCAGCGCATTCTGCTCGTCGAACGCAACCATATCAGACTTGCCGTGCTCAGTTACACGTACGGGGTCAATGATATGTCTATTCCCGAGGGGACGTATATAGGCCTCATCGATCAACAGCAGATGACGGACGACGTCAAACTGGCGAGGGCCCAAAACCCGGACTTCATCATCTGCCTGCTCCACTGGGGCACGGAATACCAGCGCTATCCGGATGATGCACAGAAAACGATGATTGCAACCCTCTTTTCCGAAGGCGTCGATATTGTTTTGGGGAGTCACCCCCATGTCTTGCAGCCGTTCGAACTGCACTCTGTCACGGATAAGTACGGAGATACAAGGCCGCGCCTCGTGATATACTCGTTAGGGAATTTTGTATCAAATCAGAGGGATCGATACCGTGACGGCGGCATTATCTTGAACTTTACCTTACAAAAACAGTACTCCCCTGATAAGGGCACGACGCTGAATATCACGGAGGTGCACTACACCCCCACCTGGGTCTATGTCCACCGTACAGCAGATAAAAATCAATTTTATGTCTTGCCAATCCCAAGATATCTCAAGAACGATCAGCCGTTGCAGTTACCGGACGAGGCCTATCAAAAGATGTTGACCTTTTATGAAGACACACAATCGCATCTGCAACCAGGCCCGCTAGAGGAAGAAGAGACCAAGACCCACATGATCGAGGGGAAAGAATAGATACGCGTTCTCAGGCAAGCAATGGGGAGACCTTCATGCCCTGGCCGATTGCACCAGGACAACGCCCAAAAGAATGACGGCGGTGGCGAGGGCCACCCTCCAATCCAATGGCTCGCCGAGGATCAGCCAGCCCAAGAGGACCGCGATGACGGGGTTCACATAGGCGAACATCGAGACCTTTGCCGCCGGAAGTTTCGCCAGGGCGTAGATAAATGAGCCGTATCCGATGATCGAACCGAATATGACGAGATAGACCAGCGCTGCCAAGCCCTCCAGATTGAAATCAAGGCGAGGGACTTCATTAAAAATGATCCCAATAAGCATGAGAATGATCCCCGCAATGACCATTTGCAGCGCCGCCGCCATCAGAGGCGCAGTGCGAATGGGATGGTATTTGGAATAGACCGAGCCCATCGCCCAAGAAAAGGGCGCGAAAAGGAGTGCCAGAACCCCCTTGAGATAGGCCTGATCAATGGAGCTTTTCAATTCCGGTTCGAATAAGATCACCAGTCCAAAAAATCCGATGATGATGCCCAGGGTCTTGAGAACGTTTAACCTGTTCCCCGAGGGCACGACCGCCTCAATGCCGCTTACCCAGAAGGGCAGGGTCGCCACAATGAGGGCGGCCAGGCCGCTCGGCACCCACTGCTCGGCCCACACAACGCACCCGTTTGCTATGACCAGGAGCAAGATACCGACAATGGCTATATGCAACAGGTCCCTTCTGTCCGGCAGGGAGACCCCCCGTATCTTGAGATACGCAAGAAAAACCAATCCGGCAACGAAGAACCGGGTGCCGGCGAACAGGGCCGGGGGGAGGGTCCGCACCCCGATGCGGATCGCCAGGTAGGTGGTCCCCCAGAACAGGCAGACAGCGCCCCATGCCGCATAGGCCTTTATGGTTTCTCTGCTTCCCGCTACAGCATATCCATCCGCCTGAGACATCAAGATCCGCGTCCTTTCAAAAGACTAGCTTCCGATCCCGCCTTTGTACCTCTGATGATTATTGAATTGCAATAAAAATATTTTAACCAAAGAGCAGCTCTGTCTTCAACACGTACTGATATGAGCCCGCACTCACCAAGCTATCCCCTCTTTGTCCCGGCGCAGGGGCCTTTGTATTGCTCACGGCAGGGGGGATGTGGTAGATTATGTAAGGGAAGGGTTTGATCAAAACTGCATGGCTATATCGGATAGCTCATGTTTTATCAGGCGGCTGGAGTTGAACGCAGGATGTCCTCTGGCAGGTGAGCCGGGTGTTGCGTCTTATGGGAAATGATCTCTGGTTCAAGGGCGGTCTGCGCTTTGAGTGTTTGAGGTGCGGGGGGTGTTGTAGCGGATTTTCCGGCACCGTTCGCGTCGGCGATGAAGAGATTGCGAGGTTGGCTCAACGTCTCAATCTTACCGAGGCCGAGTTTCGGGAGCACTACACGCGTGCCGTGGGCGGCGTGGTGATCAGCCTCATCGAGAAGGAGAACAAGGACTGCGTCTTCTTTGACAAAGAACAGGGGTGCACGGTGTACGTTGATCGCCCCCGACAATGCCGGACATGGCCATTCTGGCGTTCGAATATCTATTCCCCTGAACGATGGAAGCGGGGGACAGAGAGATGCCCGGGGATGGACAGAGGAAGGCTCCATGGCGCCGACCTCATCAGGGAGATGAGTGATTACGATGGAAGTTCAGGCAATGTTTCGTGAGCTTAATGCTCATCTTCAAGCAAGGTCTGCAGCAGGAGCGTGATGGATGAAGGAGCGTATTGAGTCGCGCATTTTCCGATATACATCTTTCTCGCTCATGCGTGTCAAATTCTCGATAGCAGCTACTTATGATACGATATGAGCTGGCCGAGGATATCGGCTCAGAGATCAAAGAGATTATCCATAAGCTCGAGCTGGCACACATAGACGGAACACGGGTCGCCTGCGTCAGGAGCAGGGGATCTGCGAGCAGACGGACGCTGGCCCGCTGTCACGGATTCCCGAAAATCATGCAGCTTGCCCTCCAGATGAAGCCCCATTACATAATAGAGATCATCTCCGAACAATTCGATAAGCTCGGCAAAGAGGAGCAGACAAAGGTGCTTATTCACGAGCTGATGCATATCCCCCACTCCTTTGGCGGGGGATTCCGAAGCCACCGCCCCTACGTCACGAGAAAGAAGGTGGAGAAGATGTATAAAAAGTTCCTGCAGGCGGGGTAATATCCCCGGCCTTAAAACGCATCGTGCTTTTGGGTGCGGTGTGACAGGAATTCTTTTGCCATCGAGGATTCTTTTTTATTATACGAGCAAGGAGCGTATAATATAATTCTAGTAACGTAGCTCAACTCGATACAAAAGAGGAGGATCTGCCATGGTTATTTCTCTCATCCAAAAGAGGAGGAGCATCAGACGGTTTTTTCCAAAACCGGTCGATGCCGGAAAGATCGACCTGCTGATAGAAGCGGCGCTCCGCTCCCCTTCGTCCAGGGGGCTTAACCCCTGGGAATTTATCGTGGTGACTGATAAGGATCTGTTGGAAAAGCTTTCGCGGAGCAAGCAGCACGGGTCGGCCTTTTTACAGAATGCGCCCCTGGGCATCGTCGTCTGCGCGGATCCGGAAAAGTGCGACGTATGGATCGAGGATGCCTCCATCGCTTCGATATTTATCCATTTGGCTGCTGAGTCTCTGGGGCTCGGGAGTTGCTGGATACAGATAAGAGAAAGGATGCATGATGGGAAGAAGAGCGCTCAGGAGTATCTGATTGAGACCCTTAATATCCCGGCCAAGATGCAGGTGGAGTCCATCATCGCCGTCGGATATCCCGATGAGATGCAGCCCCCGCATGGCAAGGAAGAATTGTTATACGAAAAGGTACATAGGGATATCTATGGAAAGACGTATTATAAAGTAGCGGTATAAGCGGCTCGTTAAAAAAGAAGTGATATAAATATGAAGATGCAAATAATCAGGGCGAGTTGCTTGGAGAGGTTTTACGTGCAGACTTGCCCGGCTTTGCCAAGAATGCCTGTTTGGCATGTCGGTCGAATCCGATTGACTCATAGAATCGGTACGTTCCTTCATCTTTACGCCCGGTGAGCAGCATCACCTTATAGCATCCCTTCCTCCAGGCAAAAACCAATGCATGGTTAAGCACCTGTCGCCCATATCCTTTTCTGCGAAACTCGGCGTGCGTTACCACGTTCTCGATAATGCCGTAGGGCCGGCACCCGCGAGTCAGATTCGGAATTATCGCCAGTGTACAAGAAGAGACTAGTCTGCCATCCAAAAACACCCCGAAGTACTTGAGATCCGGGTTTTGTTGGATCTGATGCCACAGCGCTTCCACCCGCGCCCGTTCAGGCAGCGGGTCATCTGATATATGCAGATGCTTGTATAGCCTGAGAAGTTCGTCCAACTCCGATCCTAATATTTCTCTGACAGTCATATGTCACCGCCTCACTTGTTACTATACGAAAAAATTTGCTTGATACGACTCTTATAGCACGTTACATTTTGCAGCTATCACCTTTATCAAGAAATATAGAAATCCAGCAAAAAACCAAACCTATTGCCACGCTACCTTTGCGGAATCGCGCTCCACAAGCCGCTGATACCTGATCTTCTGGTACCCGAGGGTCATTGCCCCGAAGCACCGGTGATCCCGGGGGATGCCCAGCCATTGCCTGATCCGGCGGCTGCTGTTTACGGCGTTCTGAAGGTACCCATTGAAGCAGCACCCCACCCCCAGCGCGTGGGCCATCAGTGAGCAGTTATAGAGGGCCAGCGCGCAGTTAAA
>MGQS01000088.1:13899-14447 GCA_001797905.1 Deltaproteobacteria bacterium RBG_16_54_11
TGGATTCTTGCAGCTGCTCGACGAGCCTGCTGCCGGCGAACACCCTTAACAAGAAGGCGCCGAACCTCCCCCGTACCAGTTTAAAGATCCGTTCGTAAAAGGAGATGGTCATGGTCCGTAGCTGGTCGATCTTCGCGGGAGTAGTCAACATCATGTAGCGCACGTTCTGGCTATTGCTTCCGGTTGGGGCATACCTGCCGGCGTCGATGATCCGCTCCAGTGCGTTTTTGGACAAGGATTTGTTGCGATAGTTCCTCACGGATCGCCTTTCGCGAAGCAGTAACATGAGCTTCTCGGCGGAGACGGCTGGCCTCGATCCCGGCCGCGGGCCTTTCCCGACAACAGACGCCTCATGCAGAATCGCCTCCTCCGGGCAGACAGCCCCGCAGTGCCCGCAGCCGATGCACCAATCACCTCTCACAACCGACGCCTTGTCGTCCGTCATCTCGAAGACAAAGGCCGGACAGGCCGCAACGCACTGGCCGCAGCCCGTACACCTTTTTCTTATCACCTCTGGTGGAGAATAGATGCGTCTCATCGCGTTGGCC
>MGQS01000088.1:14482-26467 GCA_001797905.1 Deltaproteobacteria bacterium RBG_16_54_11
CCTTGCGTCCTGGCAAAATAGGGCCGGTCAATCACTGACTGAAAAAGATGGCAGCAGCCACTATCTATCTGATAATATAACGCTACTCCCGAAGCAAGCAAGATTCTTTATGGACCTATCAAAAAAAAGAAATAATAATCTTGCTTTAGGGGGTTGACAATATCCCTGTTTTCATAGATATATTATATGCGCCTGGAAGCGTGTAAGAAAAGCCCCTTAAAGCCCTTGGAGGGTAAACATGGGTTCTTTTCGTTGTTGGATCGGCATCTCCCTTCTTTTTTTGCTCATATCCTCTCAACCTGCCTGCCTTTACAGTAAAAAGGCAAGGGTGGGCACGGCGGCATTGTTGGTGGAAGATGTCGCCAAGGCCGCCTACAAGCAATCCGACCTCAGGCTAATCAGAGAAGGCATGCCTGCCTATCTCATGCTGCTGGACGGCATGATCGAGGCATGGCCGGATAATGAGCGGTTGCTCATCGCCGCGGCCCAGGCCTATTCGTCCTTTGCCTCGGTCTTGGGAAGAGATCAGGACAAGGAATATACGCTCCTGCTCACTGGGAAGGCGCGTGCATACGCCCTGCGATCCCTGGTCCAACGGGGGTTCAAAGATCCTATAAAGAGCTCCTTTGATGATTTCAAAAAGGATGTGCAGGCCACCGGTAAAAAAGACGTCCCCTATATCTTCTGGGCTGCGGGCTGCTGGGCAAGCTGGATCATACTCAATCTGGATTCCGTAGAGGCCATGGCCGAACTCCCTAGGGTGGAGCTGATGATACGCCGGGCCCAGGAGCTCGACGAAGGATTCTACTACGGCGGTCCGGATCTCTTCATGGGGATATGGCTCGCCTCCAGGCCGGCCATCGCCGGCGGAGACCTCCAAAAGGCCCGGCAATATTTTCTGCGCGCCCTGGATCTCGGTAAAGGGAAATTCTTGATGGCCTATGTCTATTATGCAGACAACTACGCCCGGCGTGCCCTGGACAAAGACCTCTTCGTATCCACCCTGAACAAGGTCTTGGAGACCCCTGCGGATATCTCCCCGGAATTGACCCTGGTCAATACCATAGCAAAAAACAAGGCGAAGGAATTGTTAAGCCGTGTGGATGAATACTTTGAATAGGAGAAAAGCAATGCATGGACATACCCTGATCAAGAGCGTGGTCTTTGGCATCGTAGCCCTCCTGCTCTCCATCCCGGCAGCACAAAGTGCCGAGGAGAACATGGTGATTAAAATTGCCACCCTGGCCCCCGATGGTAGCTCATGGATGAAGACATTGAATACCATCAACGCGGAGGTGATGGAAAAGACTAAGGGCACGGTCAGGTTTAAGATCTATCCCGGGGGGGTGTTAGGGGATGAGAAAGACACGATGCGCAAGATGCAGATCGGGCAAATACAGGGTGCAGCCGTGACTTCAGGAGGGCTCGCCGCACTCTATAAGGAGATCGATGTGATCCACATTCCCTTCTTTTTCCAAAATTATGAAGAGGTGGATTACGTCTTGAAAAAGATGAGTCCCTACTTTACGAAGGGACTTGAGGACAATGGGTACATCCTCTTGGGGTGGTCGGAGGCAGGGTTCAACTACCTGATGTCCACCATCTATACCTCCAGTGTCGGCGACCTCAAAAAGGCGAAGGTTTGGATCTGGCAAGAATCGCCGATGGCCAAGGCCATCTTCAAAGAAGCCGGCGTAACAGCTATACCCCTCTCCGTCCCCGACGTCATGGTCGGCCTCCAAACCGGACTGGTGGATGTGGTCTATGCCCCGCCGACAGGGGCCATTGCCCTTCAGTGGTTTACAAAGGTGAAGTATCTCACCGATGTCCCGCTGTCGTATATGGGCGGCGGGCTCGTTGTCAGAAAGGACATATTTAAAAAACTGCCTCAGGCCTCTCAGAATATCATCCTCGAGAGCTGCCAACGAAACCTGAATCAATTAAAGACAATAACCCGGCGGGAGAATCAAGAGGCAATCAGGGTTATGCAGAACAACGGGGTGAAGATCGTGGCCCCACCGAATGACGAAGTTGCTGAATTCAAGAGGCTGTCGGAGGCGGCACTATCCCATTTCACCAACCAAACCTTCTCTAAAAAGGCCTGGGAAGACGCCACCGCCAACCTCGAAGCCTATCGAAAGGGAAGGAGATAATGAATCACTGGGAGCGGGTAGATGCGATTATCGACCGGGTAGAGCAGACCCTTATCTCTATCCTGTTGAGCGTCATGATCCTCATCGCCTTTTTACAGATCGTCCTCCGGAATCTTTTTGCATCCGGTTTCACCTGGGGGGACCCGCTGGTAAGAAATCTGGTCCTTTGGGTCGGTTTTATCGGGGCCGCGATTGCCACGAGAGAGGGGAAACACATCAGCATCGATGTAGTATCGCAATGGCTGCCGGCCCGGGGGAAGATCTTCATCGAGGTCATAATCCAATTGTTCTCCTGTATCATCTGCGGGCTATTGACCTTTGCCGCAGTGAAATTCATCAGAAACGAGGCCTTGATGGGCAGTATCACCTTCCTGGGAATTCGCGCCTGGGTTCCGGAGATCATCCTTCCCGTAACCTTTGGATTAATGACCCTCCGCTTTGGCTTCCGATTCCTTAAAACCTTTCTATGGTCATAACTATTGACGTAACAGAAAAAGGAAACGAGTGATCATTCTCTTCAGCATTATCCTTCTTTTGTTGATGCTCCTGGGAGCGCCCATCTTCGTCGTCATCTCCGGCCTGGCCCTCTTTTTATTATTCTCCGGCCAGATCGACTCCTCAGCTATGATTATCGAGATGCACCGGATGGCCACCACTCCCGTCCTTGTCGCCATTCCTCTCTTCACCTTTGCCGGATATCTCCTTTCGGAGAGCGGGGCGCCCAAAAGATTGATCAGGGCCTCCGATGCAATCCTGGGCCGGGTGCCGGGCGGGCTAGCTATCATCGCCCTTATCACCTGTGCCATCTTTACTGCCTTAACCGGCGCCACAGGTCTTACGATCATCGCCTTGGGAGGAATCCTCTTCCCGGCCTTGCTCAAGGGGAAATACCCGGAAAAGTTCTCCCTCGGGCTTCTCACCACCTCAGGGACGCTGGGCCTTCTCTTCCCGCCCAGCCTGCCCCTCATCATTTACGCAATAGTAGCGAAGGTGAGGATCGATCAGCTCTTTCTGGCAGGCCTCCTGCCCGGCATCCTGCTGGTAGTCTTGCTCTCCGCATTCAGCGTTCAGAAAGCCGTTTCCGCTGAAGTCCCCCGGGCGCGGTTTCATCTGGGCGAGTTACTCAAGGCATTAAGGGGAACGATCTGGGAGATCCCCCTTCCTATCATCGTATTGGGTGGCATCTACAGTGGATACTTTGCCATCAGTGAGGCTGCCGCCATCACGGTGGCCTATGTCCTGCTGGTCGAAGTAGTCATCTACCGGGATATCAAATGGCGCAAACTCCCCCAGATCATGCGCAAAAGCATGGTTCTGGTGGGCGGGCTCTTGATCATCCTTGGCGCTGCCCTCGGCCTGACCAATTATCTGATCGATGCGGAAGTCCCGATGAAGATGCTGAATTTTTTCCAAACCCATATCGCCAGCCCCATCTTGTTCTTGGTGGTGCTGAACTTCTTCCTCCTTGCCGTGGGCTGCACCATGGGTATATTCTCTGCGCTGACCGTCGTCGTCCCGCTCATCACCCCTATCGCCCTTGCCTACGGGATCCATCCTATTCACCTCGGCATTATCTTCCTTACTAATCTGGAGATCGGCGCATCGATCCCTCCGTTGGGGATTAACCTCTTCATCTCCAGCATCCGTTTCGAAAAACCGGTATTGAGACTTTATCTGGCCTCACTCCCTTTTATCGCCATCCTCTTGCTGGGTTTAGCGATCATCACCTACTTCCCCTGGCTGAGCCTCGCCTTGGTGAAGTAGATAGCCAACGAAAAAAACTCAATCTCTCTTTATCGGAAACGGAGACAATATGGTGGCATCGTTTATGCGCCATATGGTAAGATAGGATCGTTCCCATACCATGCAGTGCCGATAGATGAAGGGTAAAAAAATATCCATCAGCACGGAGGAGGCGAACGTGGCCAAGACGACCATTGAGCGACTCGGGGAATTAGGGCAGAGCATCTGGCTGGATTATATCAGCCGCCCGTTAATCACGAGCGGAAGGCTCAAAGAATTGATAGGCGCGGGTGTGACGGGCATGACCTCCAATCCTACCATCTTCGACCAAGCCATAAGCTCGGGCAGTGCATATGATGAACAGATACGGGGGCTCAAGAAAGCGGGGAAATCCGTATTTGAGATCTATGACGATATCACGATCAAGGATATCCAGGCGGCTGCGGATATCTTTAAACCCATATATGAGCGGACCAAAGGCCTCGATGGGTATGTCAGCCTGGAGATCAATCCGCAGCTGGCTTACAAGACACAAGAGACCATCGAGGAAGGGAAGCGATTGGCAAAAAAGGTAGACCGCCCCAACGTCATGTTTAAGGTTCCGGCAACCGATGCGGGATATAAAGCGATACAGGCATTGCTGGCTGAGGGGATCAACGTAAATATTACCCTGATATTCTCCCTGGAACAATACCGGAAGACGGCTGCTGCGTACCTGGCGGGTATCAAAAAACTCCTGCAGAACAAGGGCGATGCACGTCCTGTCCGTTCCGTGGCCAGCGTCTTTGTCAGCCGCATCGATACTACTGTCGATGCGCTCCTTGACAAGCTTCCGGAAAACAAGGAGGCTCTATACCTTACGGGAAAAGCGGCAAAGGCCAACGCAAACTTAATCTATTGCGCGTATGCCCAGATATGCGCCGGGGATGAATTCAAAGGGTTGAAAAAACAGGGGGCATCCGTTCAGAGGGTCCTCTGGGGCTCTACCGGCACCAAAAATCCGGCCTACAGCGATATCAAATATGTAGCCGAATTAGTAGGCAAAGATACGGTGAATACGGTGCCGGAAAAGACGTTGCAGGCATTCCTTGACCACGGCGTGATCGAGAAAACCTGCACCGCCGATGCCGCCGATGAAGCTCAAGAGGTTATCGATTCTCTCCAAAAGCTCGGCATCGACATCAATGATATCTGCGCGCAATTGCTCACGGACGGCGTTATCGCCTTTGAGCGCTCATTCGTCTCTCTGCTGGATGCCATAGAGAAAAAGACGAAGGGCATGTGAGAAGGCTGCCGTCTATGGCGCCAGCGTTTCACTGAAGCCAAGTCAGCGAGCTAGTATCATATCTCAAAAATAAACTCCATCCATATTCCCCTCACATGACACAAAAAAACCTCGACGCTTATTAAACAAATTTGCTAGATCTGACACTGGCAACTGGTATTATAAAAAGAAGATGAAGGTAACAATAACAAACAGGGGCACGAGGATGCCGCATGACCAGAGCATGTAGCCGAAGAAGGAAGGCATCTTGACCTTCCGGTGTTCACAGACGACCTTGACCATGAAGTTCGGGCCGTTGCCGATATAGGTGTTAGCCCCCATAAAGACCGCCCCCACCGAAATCGCCTCCAAATATTTCACCGGGATCCCGATTATCTCTTGCGGCAGGCCTGTTGTGCGCGCAACCCCCTCAGCCAAGCTCAGGAACGTCAGGTAGGTGGGGGTATTGTCGAGGAAGGACGAGAGTCCTCCCGCCGTCCAAAAAAAGTGCCAGGGCAGGCGGACCCCGAATTCAGCGCCTCGCGCCTCTAAGATGAGAAGCGCAGGGACCATCGTTATAAATATGCCTGCAAAGAGGATGGCCACTTCTATGATCGGGGCGTAGTGAAACTCGTTGCGTTTGTGAACCCCTTTGGGTGTAAAGACAAGGGAGAGAATGGATAAGCCGATCATCACACCTTCCCTGGCAGGGGTTTTAAATAATATCACGCTCAAGGTGACGCCGATAATAAACAGGATGTTTATTTTTCCGTGAAGGGCGAGAGGTTGAATCATTTCCTCGTCCCTTCTCAGTGCCTTTGGTGATTCCCGCTTCCAGAAATGAAGATCAACAAGATAGAAGACGACGAGGATGATGGTCATCATGAATAGCCAGTGCGGGAAAAGCCTCAGGGTCCAAAAAAAGGGCACCCCCCGCAAATAGCCCATGAACAAAGGGGGATCAGCGATAGGGGTGAGCAGGCCGCCGATATTCGCGACGATAAAGATAAAGAAGATGGGGATATGGGCGATAAGCCGCCTCTCGCTGTTCGTTTTCAGGACCGGTCTGATCAAGAGCATGCTCGCCCCCGTGGTCCCGAATATATTGGCGAGGATCCCCCCCAGCGCGAGGAAGAGGGTGTTGTTGCGCGGTGTCGCCTCGATATCGCCGCTTAAGAATATCCCCCCTGAGATAATATAGAGAGAAGCGAGCAAGATAATAAAGGAGAAATATTCCTTGATCTCATGAAGCAAGGGTTGAAGATTGCCGTAGTGATAAAAAAGGACAAGCACGGGGAGGGAGAGAACACCAGCGATGATTGCTTTATTGCGGTTGCTCTCCCAAAAACGGCCATGGGTAAGGGGCAAGATGGCAATGCACAGTAAGAGGATGACAAAAAACGCAACGGTCCAGAACGGCAGCATTGATCCTAAGGTCTCCATAAGAGAAATATCTTATTTAATCTTCCCCCACCTTTCGCAGTATCTGCAATACAGCCTCATTCCATCCCTCGGGGCCAATCCCTCTGGTTGGAAATGGCTCTTTAAGCTGTCTTAAAACCCTCTCCTCATATCTTCCAGTTGGTAACTTCACCACAACCGGGAGATCGACCTCCAAGAGCAGAGGCAAATCATTCAAACTATCTCCAATGCCTATAGAGATTGTTTTTTTCTTCCATTCCTTTTCATACATCTTTTTCAGCAGCCTCGCAGCCTTCCCCTTATCGTTCTCCCCCGTAAGATGGAAAAGCCTTCCACCTTTAACCATATGCAGCGCGGCCTTGGAAAATTCTTTTTCCATACCTCTTAAAATCTTCCCATCAGGTGAAGTCACAAAATAAAAGGGCTCGTCATATTCCCTTTTCTTTGATAGACGTGCTTCCTTCAAATGCAAGCCGTACTTTTTATGTATCTCTTGTGCGCTCATATCTCCGAACCCTTTGATTTCTTGATTGAATCTTCCGGCGATCTCCGTGAGCTTTTCCCTCAGGATTGGATACGGTGTCCCCAGCTCCTTAATAAAATAGCCATTTCTCTCCTTCAGGCCGGTGATCATCGTTTTAAAATAATTTTTAGGGATGAAGATTGCCCCGCCGTTCTCTGATATGAAAGGGTGGCGGTTTCTTATTTTCTTTTGATAAACCTCTATCTCCGCCCTGGTCTTGCTGGTGCAGATTATCAGTGGGATTTCCCTCTTTCTTATCTGCCGCAAGGCAGGCAGCGCTTTTCCGTAAGAGTATGTGTGGTAATCGAGTAATGTCCCATCTAAGTCCGTGAATATCAATACCCTTTTTTTCATCCCTTGTTAGATATGGGTAAATTCATCCGGCTTTTTCTTCGACTTCTCAGCGGTCTTAGCCTTCTTCTCCAGAAAATCCTTTGCCATATCCCTTCCACCAAGGCCGAAGGCAAGGGCTAAAGCCAGGACCACGCCTCCGAGCAGTATGGCATAGGTAATCATCATAACCCCTTTCGCGATGCCGAGCTGCTCGATTCCCATGGTTACAAATAATATAAGGATCATGAAGTGAACCGCTAAGGAAATGGGCTTGGCTGATTTTACCTGCGCATTCACCAATGCGATCAATAGTGCCCGTGCCGTAAACTTTGCAAGAAAGTATCCAAAGATCAGTACTAAAACCGCTATGAAAAAACGTGGAAGATAGAGTACAAACGACGATGTAAGCTCATTTACCACCTGAACATTCAAGGCGCTCAAGCTCAGAATGATGACCAGGAAGATCACGAGCCAGTAAACGATTAATTTGAATATATCCGAAGGGGACCGCCGCACATTTGCCCTCGCAAGGGCCGTAGACAATCCTATGCGATCGCACAGGTCTTCGAAGCGGATGATCTTCAGGAGTCTGCCCAAAAGAAATTTTGCAACCCAGGCGAAGATAAAGCCAAGGACCAGGATCAAAATAACCTCAAGTATCTTGGGGGCTATACCCTCAAGCCTTTCCCAAAAAAGGATAAATGGGCCGGACAATGATAATGATAGTGTCATCATAGTCGCTCCTTTTCGAAATGAGATAAAAAATATGGTTTTTGCTTTTCGAACTCCAGGCATAGCCTTTCAATCTCATTTTCCACCTCTACAGAAGTGCTCTCGAGATTCTCGTTTACGAATGCAGCGGTGCGTCCGAGATAGAGCGGGGTAAGAGAGCCTAAGATGTGATGCCTGGATATAACGCTTTTGTGATAGGCTAAGGCGAATTCATATATTATTCTCACCCAGAGCTTTTTGGGAAATCTGAATTCAAGTATATTGGACTTTGCGAGTTTTCTCAATTGAGTAAGAACATCGGGAGAGAGGAACTTCTCCCAGACGGTGCTCAGGTCCGAGATCCCCTGGTTGAAACCCTCTACCATCCTCTCTAAGTTGACCTTTACCGGATCCGTGCTAACCTCGAATTTGAACCCGAATTCAGGCACGGCGTCGGAATGGGTAACCCGCGCCCAAATAGCATAGTATCTTTCCATAAGGTTGAAAACCGATCCCGCCACCTGTACCATCATGGAGGAGAGGTCTGCTCCCGGATCCTTATGGTCGTGTATCTTTGCTCCCAAAAAAGATTGGCAAACCTTAAAACCGCTGGCCACTGCGGTAGTAGTCATCCAGATATCTATGCCGAATCTGGCAACGTCGGTGGTGTAGATTTCCTTATCTTTCAAAAAATGAGATACTAGATTTTTGGAGATGCCGAATTCGCCGCCGATCGGCTGCCGTATCCTTTTCCCATAGAGGGCACGCGTAAGCGGATAGACAATGGAGTTGGTGATAGTCCCATCATATTTATGTCGCTGATATAAGGGGGCGACAAAATCGAACCCATGTGATACGACCGGCTCAAGGAGTCCTTCCACCCATTCCGGGGTGATGCTCCTCAAATCTGAGTCCACAACCGCACAGGCCTTAGCCTCAAGACGAGAGGCGATCTCAAATATGGTGTGAAAAGCGCTGCCCTTCCCGGGGATACCATGGTACGGTGTGACTATCTTATGCACCGGATAGCGGGGATGCTCGATTAAGATAGCGCTAAAATCCTCCACTACGGTATCCTTGACAATATCCAAGGTCCCATCGTTTGATCCCCCATCGGAATTGACAATGACGCACCGATACTGAGCGAAATGTTTTGCCAGGCCGGCTGATACCGCCTTGATAACATGCGCTATGGTGCGGGAGTTGTTGTAACTGGGTATGCCGACAACGATATCGGCATTCTTGTATTCTTTTACCCTTTTTTTTGTTTCTTTACTTAATATGCTTCTGGGCATAAGCGTTATCCGACGAGCATTATATGGATATCCATAACATTGGTATTCGTTGGTCCTATCTTTACCAGATCACCCAATTTCTCAAAGAAGCGATAAGAATCGTTTCTTCCCAGATAATCTTCAGGGTCAAGATGCATCTTTTTTGCGCGGGAGACTGTAAAGCCATCGCCCATGGCGCCGCAGGCGTCTGTGGGCCCGTCTATCCCGTCGGTGTTCATACTGGAAATAACCACATCTTTTAACCCCTCGATTTGAATGGAAGCAGCCAGGACGAACTCCTGATTCCTCCCCCCTTTTCCTTCCCCTTTGACTACAACGGTGGTCTCGCCGCCGGAGACGACACAGGCCGGAGGAGGAGGCTTGCTTTTTCCCTGCCTTATTTCCTTGGCCAGAAGGGCGTGTTCTTCTGCGGCCTTCCTCGTATCACCGGATATGGCGGAAGACAAAAGGAGCGTATTAAACCCCAACGCCTTTGCCTTGGTTTCCGCCTCTTTCAAGGCCAAGAAATTCGAGCCTATAATTACATTCTCGACCCTTGCCAAAACAGGATCACCCGGTTTTACAGTTTCATTTTCCCCTCGACCCCTGTTTGTTTGCAGAAAAAGTTTTATCGGGTTAGGGATCCTCTCCATCAGGTTATATCTATTGAGGATCTCAAAACAGTCCTCGAAAGTAGTGGGGTCCGGTGCCGTGGGACCTGAGGCGATTGAATCAATCCGATCACCGATGACGTCTGATACTATCAAAGAAACCGTCTGGGCGGGAAAGGCTGCTTTTGCCAGCCTTCCGCCTTTAACCCGTGATACGTGTTTCCGGATGGTATTTATCTCATCTATGGTAGCCCCGCACTCTAAAAGTAGCTGAGTCATGTTTTTCTTATCTTCTAAACTTATCCCTTCGTAGGGAGAAACCAAGAGAGCGGACCCGCCACCTGATATCAGGCAGAGCACAAGATCATCTTCCCCTGCCTGAGCAATGGTTTCCATGATCCGTTCGGTGCCCTTAGCCCCTTCTGCATCGGGAAGAGGATGCCCGCCGCGATAAAGCTTTATCCTTTCGAGCGAGACCTTTGGACCTTTTTTTATAATTATCACCCCGTGGTCGATCCTGCCCTTGAGAACCTCCTCCGTAGCTTGAGCCATCAAGGCAGAGGCCTTCCCTGCGCCCACGACTACGATCTTGCCGATATCCTTTATTTTTTTTCTAAAATCTCCAGCTGAGAAAACGCCTTCTTCTACCTTCAAAAATCTTTTGACACATCCCTTTGGATCTGCCCCTTTCAAAGAGGCTTGAAAAATTGACAAGGCTTTCCCCCTCAGAACAGCTTCCATTGAGTCATCTTCTATTTTCTGGTTTAGATTACTTGTTATCCTCTGCCACCGCTTCCTTGAGCTTTTCTAAAAAATCTGGAATGGCCGAGGTAACCCTGTTCCAATTAGGTATCTCAGGGGAGCCGAGGGGGTCCTTTAAAAAATCATCCCCCGCGATCCTGATTCCCTGTAGGAAGGTCTCAACCGCTGTCCCCTCAGCATGGCGGTCGAAAAATAGTTTGTTGATCGCGGCATCGTCTTCATATTTTTTTATTGTATCCTGAGCAGTCCTCAGATAGGTTCCAGCCAAGGTCCTGAGAAGACCGTCTGAGATGATCACCCCTTCCTGGGAGATGGTTCTGAACAAGGATTTCGTAATATCGATACACATCTTCAAAAGCCCCGAGGTCGGATCAGCGGGGGAAAGGTCCTGGTGTTTGTGTTCATAGCTCTCTATTAAGTCAACCTGGCAGATCCTCTTGGGCACACAGTTCCTATACACTTCCGCCAAAATTCCCATCTCCAAGCCCCAGTCACTCGGTATACGGGTAACCCGAGCTAAATCCAAATCCAGGCTGAACTCACCGGCTAAGGGGTAGCGAAAACTATCCAAATACACCAGAAAAGTATGGTAACCGACAATCTTCTGTAAGGCGCGGATAAGGGGGGTAAAGTAGAGTCGCGTGACCCTCCCATACATCCGATCGGTTACCCTGGAATAAAAACCCTTGCAGAACTCATACCCCAAGTTTGGATTTGCCATGGGGTAGCAGAGACGAGCTAAAAAATCACGGTTGTAGTTGACGATATCACAATCGTGCAAGACGATGACATCGCTCTTCTCGTTGGCGATAACATAGCCAAAGGCGATCCATACCGATCTTCCCTTGCCATCCTCTCCTAAAGGGAGGTTGTTTTCTTCCAGCAGCTTATAGAGGTCGCCGATACGAGAACCAGAGCTCCAGACGATATCAATATTTAGACCAAGGTCTGTCAGGGTCTTTTTAGCGCTCCTGAACTCCATGGCATCGGTTCTATTCATCACCAGCACGATCTCATTCAGATAGCCGACGTCTTTCAACTGCCGAAGTATCCGGGGTAAGGCCTTCCCTTCAAACTCCGCGTAGACCGCGGGAAGGATAAGCGCTACAGGTCTGAGTCTCTGGTGCCTCTTTAACTCAAGCTCCAGAGATTCAAGGTCTCGGTGACCTAACCTGTGCAAGGTGGAGAT
>MGQS01000088.1:26509-31420 GCA_001797905.1 Deltaproteobacteria bacterium RBG_16_54_11
CAGTAAGAGGATGACAAAAAACGCAACGGTCCAGAACGGCAGTATGGATCCTATGTTTTCCACAAAGCGCTTTCTCGGGTACGGAATAGCCTGTGATCACATCCCGTGATGACGTGTAAGATGGCGAACCCCCTCGGCGCCGCCGACGATCACGTCGGTGGCGAGCCCGAGGAAGAGCCCATGCCCCACGATGCCGGCGCGTGCGCTCAGCTTCATGGCCAATGAGGCGGGCTGGTCTATGGGGCCGAAGGCGCAATCCAGGATCAGATTTCCTTGGTCGGTCTTGAACAAGGTCCCGTCGTCCTTCGTGCGCACGTCCACACGGGCGCCGATGGACTGGAGATACTCTTGCTGCGTGCGCCACCCAAAGGTGCAGACCTCAACCGGCAAAGCACGGCGCGCGCCCAGCGCGGGTGACAGCTTCGATTCATCTATGACAATGATCTCCCGGCGGCTGGCCTGGGCCACGATCTTCTCACGCAAGAGCGCGCCGCCGGCGCCCTTGATCAGATCGAGGTTCGGATCTACCTCATCCGCCCCGTCGATCGTCACATCGATGGTGGGGTGTTCGTCCAAAGTGGTCAAGGGTATCCCGAGCTGCCTGGCCTCTTGTTCAACCTGATGCGAACAGGGCACCCCCAGGATCGTCTTCAATCCGCCGGTTTTCAACAACTCGGCGATGCGGCGCACCGCGAAGATGGCGGTGCTGCCGTGGCCGAGGCCGAGCACCATCCCCGACTGAATGGATTCAACCGCCTGCTCGGCCGCCTGCTGTTTGTATGGAAGGGGATCCTGCCTCGCCACGTCTATCTCCCTAAGAAGCCCCTCTTGTCACAAAACTGCCTGGCTCAAAATCTTGAGCCCTCGCACGGCGTCCTTGCCCAGGTGAAAGTGTATCACCCTCCTGCCCGCGGCCTTCAGGGCCCTGCGATCGCCAAGGGCCTGGGCGGCCTTGAGGATGCCGAAGGTGATGGATGAGGCAGCGGAACCGGCCTCATCCGGGATCGAGGCGTCGCGCGGGTCGTCGCAGGTGAATTGGATAAAGAGCCCTTTGCCGGCATCACCCTTGTGCAGCTGGCCGGTGGAGTGCAGAAAGCGCGGGCCGTAGCCGATCGTCGTTGCCAGCCGGAACCGGTTGCGCAGCCCCATACGCAGCGCCTGCAGCGCCGCATCGATTGCAGGCGTGGGCTCAAGAAAGGCCTGGAGCGCCGCGTAGCTGCCCGGCTCGGCCTGCGCGAGGAAGGCCATGAGCGCTTCGGCAGGCTGAGCTGCCGCAACCCTGCCATAGACCTCGATGCCGTCTTTGATCAGGTTGGGGGTTTCTAGGGGAAGCGCCCCTTTTTTCTTGTACTTATCGACTGCCTGGCGGGCGATGCTCTTGGCCGCCTCGACATCCGGCTGGTCAAAGGGGTTAATGCCCAGCCTGTGGCCGGCCACGGCGATTGCCATCTCCCACAGAAATACCTGCTCTCCCAAATCATAAGGATCACGCAGCGATACCCGCACTATGGGGTGCCCTGCCTCTTCCAGCGCAGCCAGTGCCGCATCGGCAGTTGTATCCCCCTCCAGCGAGAGGTGTATAAAGAGGCGGTCCTCTCCATACTCACCCGGCGCACCGATATCCTCCCCAATAACCGGCAGGATGCCTTTGCCCTCCTTGCCCGTGCTCTCGGCAATAAGCTGCTCGAGCCACACACCAAAACTCGCGATCTGAGATGACATGACAAAGGTTACCTTGTCCCGACCTGCCTTGGCCAGCTCCCCCACGACGGCGCCGAGCAGGGCCCCGGGATTTACCGCCTCCTTCGTAGTGCCGGCGGGCTTGCATCGGCGGGCCATGGCCAGCGCGTGATCAAGCAGCTGCCCTATATCCACCCCGATCAGCGCCGCCGGCGCCAACCCCACGGAAGAGAGGGCTGCATAGCGGCCGCCCATCGCCGGCGCGTTGAGAAAGCCCAGGCGGAAGTGATAGCGCGTGCCGATATCAAGGAGCGGCGACCCTGGATCGGTGATGGCGATGAAGCGTTTGCCGGCCTCTTCTGCCCCCACCGCATCGGCCATCCAATTATAGAAGAATTTGAAAAGGGAGAGGGTCTCAACCGTGGTGCCGGATTTCGTGGAGACGATAACGATGGTCCGCTTGGGATCGAGTCCATCAGCAAGCGCCAAGACCGCCCCGGGCATGGTGCTGTCGAGCACCGCGAGATCCGGATACCCCTCCTTCACCCCGAAGGCCTTGCGAAAGACCTCCGGGGCCAGCGAGGAGCCACCCATTCCTAAAAGCAAGGCGTGGGTGTAGCCCTCCGCACGCACGGTATCGGCAAAGGGCCGGAGGCGCTGCACACTATCGGCCATGACCTGGGGGCTCTGAAGCCAGCCCAGGCGGTTGGTGATCTCCGCCGGCTCCGGCTTCCACACCGTATGGTCATGGGCCCAGATGCGCGCGATTACCTGCTCGTCTCTGATCTCGGCCAGGGCCTGATCAACCAGGCCCTGATATTGGCCGAGCGTGAAGGTTATGTCATTCTGGAAGGTCACGGTCGCCCTCTCCCGAATTTGTCATTGAGACAAAAAACTGATCCTGACAACCTAGCTTCTCTCATCCGCCCTGCCGTCGCCGCAGCAACGCCTTGGCGCTCTGAACGATTGCCGCAACGGTGATGCCGAACTTTTCGTAGAGCACCGGCGCCGGGGCGCTGGCGCCGAAACCCGCCATGCCGATGATCTCCCCCTCCAGCCCGACGTAATGCTCCCACCCCAGCTTGATCCCCGCCTCCACCGCAATCCGGGCCTTAACATCCGGCGGCAACACGGTTTCACGGTATTTTACCGGCTGAGCATCGAAGAGCTCCCAGCTGGGCAGGGCAACCACCCTCACCCTGATCCCCTCGGCAGCCAATTGTTTGCCCGCCTCGAGCACAAGGTGCGTCTCGGAACCGGTGCCGATGAGGATCACTGCGGGAATACCGCTGACTGATTCCCACAGGATGTAGCCGCCGCGCTGCAGCATCTCGGCAGAAGCGCATTGGGTCCGGTCCAGCATCGGCAGCTCCTGCCGCGTGAATGCCAGGGCAGTGGGGCCGTTGTTCTGCAGGGCCATGCGCCACGCCTCCACGGTCTCCGCGGCGTCGCTTGGCCGGATAACGGTGAGGTCGGGGACGGCACGGAGGTTCATCAGCTGCTCGATAGGCTGGTGCGTCGGACCATCCTCGCCCACGCCGATGCTGTCGTGGGTGAAGATGTAGATCACCCGCGCCCTTGCCATGGCTGCGAGACGCATGGGCGGGCGCATATATTCGGAGAATATCAGAAAGGTGGCGGTGTAGGGGATAAAGCCGCCGTGTAAGGCCATGCCGGCGGTGATGGCGCCCATGGCATGCTCCCGCACGCCGAAGTGCACATTGCGCCCTCCATAACCCCACTCGCCGCCCACGGCGCCTTGAATGCCCTCGGGTGACCTCGTCGGCGATTGAAAATCGCCGAAGCCTTTGAGCCACGAAATCGTAGAGGGGTTGAGATCGGCGGATCCTCCCATGAGCTCCGGGATATGTTGAGCAAGGACCTGCATCACCGATTCGGAGGCCTTTCTCGTGGAGATGCCCTTGGGGTCTGCCGGAAAGACCGGCAGCCCGGCTGCCCATCCCTCGGGAAGCTCGCCGTCCATCCGGCGCAGGAATTCAGCCGCCTCATCCGGAAAGGTCTCTGCGTAACGCGCGAAGGCCTTTTCCCATTCGGCCTCTTTCGCCTCTCCGGCAGTCAAGACCGTACGGAAATGCTCCGCTACGTCGTCTGGGACGAAAAACGCCGGTTCGACAGGCCAGCCGAGATTCTCTTTGGCAGCGCGCAATTCTTCCGGCCCCAGGGGGGAGCCATGCGTCTGAAACGTGCCCTGCTTATGCGGCGCTCCATAACCGATGATCGTGCGCACGCAGATAAGCGAGGGGCGGACATGCTCTTTTTCCGCGGCATGCAAGGCCGCATCAATGGCAGCAAGGTCATTGCCGTCCGCAACGCACTGAACGTGCCAGCCATACGCCTCGAAACGCTTGGCCACATCCTCGGTAAAGGTGAGGGCGGTGGAGCCGGCCAGCGAGATACAGTTGTCGTCGTACAGGCAGATCAATTTGCCGAGGCAGAGGTGCCCGGCCAGGGAACACGCCTCGGCCGCAACCCCTTCCATGAAATCACCGTCTCCGGCGATGACGTACGTACGGTGATCGACGATCGTATGATCCGGGCGATTGAAGCGGGCCGCGAGGTGGGCCTCGGCCATAGCTATGCCCACCGCATTGCTGAGACCCTGCCCGAGCGGCCCGGCGCAGACCTCGACACCGGGGGTAAGGTGGCACTCGGGATGGCCGGCCGTCTTGCTTCCCCACTGCCTGAATGACTGCAATTCCGTCAGGGGGAGATCATAGCCCGTCAGGTGGAGCATCGCATACAAGAGCATGGAACCGTGCCCGGCTGAGAGGATAAATCGGTCGCGATCAGGCCAGCCGGGATGGGCGGGGTTGTGCTTCAGGTGCCGCTGCCACAGGCAATAGGCCATCGCCGCCGCACCCATGGGCATACCGGGGTGGCCTGATTTTGCCTTCTGTATGGCATCCGCGGACAGAAATCGAATAGTATTGATGCACCTCTCATCGAGCTTGGTCTGATCTGCCATTAGGTTCTCTCCTTAATTCATACACTATTCATACGCTGCTTTGAACATAGGAGTCAAATCCCCCCTTGCCCTGTATCGCATAGCGATACATCCCGACCTCTCTGATTTATGCACAGCAGTACGGGACCCTTTAGCAAACCGCCGAAGCCAAAGGTGACCCTTTGGTCAGGGGGATTCAGGGGGATTTTGTCTTTCAGGGGTGAAACTCGCGTCATGGTTAACTATCCTGAAATAATTCTAATCCT
>MGQS01000088.1:31515-35822 GCA_001797905.1 Deltaproteobacteria bacterium RBG_16_54_11
CGCCTCCATAAAGGGGCCCTTCTCCAAGAGGGTGATGATGCGCAGCGGGATGCCGCCTCCCAAATAGACACCGCCCAAGGCCATCACCGTGAGCGCCAGATTGCCCGCCTCCGCCCCGAGAACAGAGCAAAAAAGGCTTACGGTATCCGTACAGAGCTTGGCCTTTTTTCCAACGGCCGCATCCACAATGAGCGCAGCCGGATCATCCGTTTCCGCCAGTTGCTGGGCCAGCCAGGCCGGCTCCTCGGCATAGCCGCTCTCTTTAAGATAGCCATAGATATGAGGCAGCCCCATACCTGTGCAGACACGCTCATAGCTCACGTGTCCCCATAGATCACGGAGATGCTGCAAGAGATCATCCTCGAGGGGATTGGCAGGCGCAAAATCCACATGCCCCCCCTCCGACGCATGGGCCCGAAAGCGCGCGCCATCCCAGAAGAGAAACGCCTCTCCTAAACCGGTGCCCGCAGCGATAACCGCCCTGGTGCCGCCTTTGATCTCATCTCCCTTGTTGAGGCAATGCAGCTCCGCCGGCTTGAGCAGGGGCACGCCGAGCGCAGTGGCCTCCACGTCGTTGATCAGGACCACCGCATTGAGCCCCAGCTCTTTCTTGAGCCCCTCCTGATCAATGCGCCATGATAAATTGGAGATGGTGGCCTGGCCATCGATTACCGGGCCGGCCACGCCGAAGCAGGCATCCGCCACTGCCAGCTTGGCCTCAGAGAGAAAGGCGCTTACCAGCGCGGCGAGACCGGGATACCGGCTGCTGGAAAAGGTGGCCTCCACCAGCGGCTCTTGCGGCCCCTTGTCAGCCGCATAGATCCCCAGAATGGTCTTGGTCGCGCCGACATCACCGGCAAGCAGCTTCCGCATCTCCTTTGCCCTGGATTTCTCTATATCATATTAATCTGAGACGGGCAACAAAAAGGCCGTGCTCAGAGGGCCGATGAAGGCGTTTAGGGTCTAATCCTGAAAAATGTTAGGTTATATCAGGGTTTTTGCGGTAGGTCGGGCACAATTTTGGGGGATTGGTGATCAATGGTCAAATAATACGGAATGTCCCAGATTGAGGCAGTGAATTTTGTTGTTTAAGTTGCTATTGACAGTTCGATCTAATGGTGTATATTTTAATACACATGGTTGGTATTGTTGTGCTAAAAATGTCACGCATATTAGCTACAATAAAACCATGAGGCCATCCTTTGATTGACAAAACAAAAATCCACGATAACCTGTTCTAGAAAAAATGGGGAGGTAATCATAATATGATTACAACCGCCGCCAAGGTTGCCGACTATATTCTTTGTTATTTCCATGAGCGGGGTGATGAAATCAGTAATTTAAAACTCCAAAAACTTATTTATTATTGTCAAGGTTGGTTTCTTGGTCTTCATAGAGAACCATTGTTTTATGACTCGCTTGAAGCATGGAAGCGAGGACCAGTACAATCAAAACTTTATAAAAGATTTAAGACTTATCAATATCACCCTATCGACGAAGACCCTGCCTGCCCAAATTTTGATGATTCGCGCGTTAAGCCACTCGTTGACTATATTCTCGATAAATATGGATGTTACACTGCAATCGAACTTGAGAAAAAGACTCATCAAGAGCCACCTTGGTTAGATGCCCGCCAAGGGTTAAAACCAACTGATGAGAGTACGAACATAATTTCAAATGCGGTAATGGAAGACTTCTTTAAAAAAGAAGCACAAAGAGAAGAGACCGATGAAAAACAAGCCATGATGATATTAGGTGAATTATCTTTTGAGGAAGCCTTGCCGGCGGAAAGAACGGGTGATGTTTGAGTCATGGCGAAAGATTAAAAAATTTGCGGGGGGCAGTAGTTCAGTGTATTTTCCCATTTTCTGATCAGACTCAATCAAAAAGCCGGCCAGTATTTGTTATAGTTGAACTAGAAGGGGATGATTTTATTGCCTGCCGAGTATCAAGTCAACCAATAAGTAAATACGACAAGCATTCTATATTGATTAATAGTGACGACTTTGAATTTGGTAGTCTACCCCTACAAAGTAAGGTTTACCCCAATAGCCTTACTACATTATCTAAAAATATGATTAAAACCGTTCATGGTAAGCTAAAAAAAGACAAACAAGATGAAATAATCAATAAAATTATAAAAATCATCAGTGGGAAATAAATACTAAATTATTTTTTTCTTAGAGAAAGCTAAACCAGCAATACCCGCAAAAATAAATACAATCCCAGTAGCTATAAAATATTTATATTCAATTGAAATTCTGTTTTCCCAATGTCCTGTACTAATTTGTTGATAAGCATCACCATATCCTCGGACAAATTTACCTACCTTAAGCACAACAATATAGTCGGTTAATTTAGCTTTTATCCCCATATAACCATCAAGCGGCCCCAACGGAGAATCCGCAAAGGGAAACAGAACGCACGGGATAAAAAAGCCAAAAATGATTAGCATTTTTGCTGCCATACGCAATTTCATAAGTCACTATCCTCCTTCCTGGTAAAAACCTCAATCAATGCCTCTATCTCGTACATATTCAGATTGCTAGTTCCTCAATGCTGATACCTTTGGGGTTAAGGGGTTCGGCCATTCCTTGTTAACCATAGAGAGATTAAATTTTTATTTAGTCATTTCCATCACCAATTCTTTAACGGTATTCTTAATTACTTTATCAATGTAACTTTTGCTTAAGCCAGAAATAGATGAATTCCACACAATCTCATTGGTCTTAGTATTAACTATCTTCGAAGATAACGCTATATATTTTCTATAACCCGCCTTATATTCATCAATTTTCAAATAAAGAACATATTCAGTATCATTAGTTATCTTAAACCTTTTTGTCTGCAAGAGCTCATTTATGAAGATATTTGTTACAAACTCGTTTTTGCCAGAACCCGCGTCACCTGGCATCACATTAACTGCCGTGATCATACTGGGCACAGGGTGGATACTCTTGGTGTAGTACATTCCATACCCGCACGCCGCAACAAGGGTAATAAGAAAAATTAAAAGTAAGCCTAATTTCTTCATCTTGCCCCTCCCTGAGTTGTGATTTTTGCTTTCTTCGTTGCTTAAGCACAAAAGCCCCAAAAGGTTTAAAAACCCTCAGAGGCTGAGCTTACGACGCTTTACCAAACTCTCTCCCATCAATCCCCCCGGATGATTAGAAATCAGGTTGTGAGCTTACTTCAGTCCTTCCCCGTAAAAATACTTCCTTAGCACCAACATCCTCAAGACCTAACGCTAACCGGCGCGTGCCGCTGCCTTACCCAAAGATCACTTTAGGAACTTGACGATCTGCACTCGGGCGGCCTTCAGTTTTCCCCGGTCATTGAAATAGGTGACCTTAATCGTCTCGCCAACAGCGGGATGGTAATTGGAACTATACACAGTGTCCAGCCCTACGTAGAACATATAGACTTTCTCTGTTAGATCACTCTTGACCTCAATCACCCCGCGGCCAAGGAGATTTGTACGAATGGAAAGGATTTTCCCTTGTACGTCGTTGGGGCCTAGCTCCCTGTTCTCTTTAGCGAAGGCGATGGGAGAAAAGACGCCGCCCATGCCCACGAGCAGAAAGAAGATCACCATGAAGACCAGCATCGTCTTTTTATGCGGCTTCCACTTCATGATCGGACCTCCTTTCCCTCTTGCAGAACCCCTTTTCAGAGTCCCTTCAGACGGTTTGAGGTTAGGTTGTTGGATTACTCAGGGCCTGGAGAAATATGCAAAAACCTTAGGTCAAAAGCTGAGATTTGTCAACAAAAAGGTCTTTGCCAAGCAAGAAAAAAAGAGGGTCGGTTCTATTTTTTAGCTAATCCTTCTTTCCGGTTCTCCCCTGCATCCCGGTTACTTCCGCTACCTTGCCTTCCTTACTAATCTTTGCGGCCGGCACCTTTTTTGTTCTTGACTGGCACCCCTTTGCTCAATAGAATTTATTCATCAGTAAATAAGCTTAAAAATAGATGTTATGCGCATACGTAAAGATCAAGAAAATCACTTGGAAAATTATATGAAGAATGGAGAGCTTCATAATGAGAAGTAGAAAGGTTGTAAGAAGGCAATGGGTTAAAAAATATTTTTTATTGTTTTTTAGCCTCTCATTCTTACTGACTTCTTTCTACGGCTGTTCGGAAAAGTTTTCGTATAACGCGCCTTGTTTCAAGATAATTCAGACGCGTTTTCTCGGGTCCGTTTGGAATGAGGGACATAGAAAGGCTTCAATCATTTCGCAAGACGGCGGATACTCCTATCCTACCCCTGAAGGGACGCTTTGGTTGTTCGGAGACACCTTCAAAGGGTC
>MGQS01000088.1:35840-37210 GCA_001797905.1 Deltaproteobacteria bacterium RBG_16_54_11
GCCCCATTTTGCAGGCGGGGCTGTTTCTTGTTCTATAGCGCTCTTATCTCATAGAAATGCTCATGCCCCCCCTGTGTTAAAATTTTTCTCAGGCAAAGACGGAACGGTTGCCGCACCGCTAGATTTTTTGCCCGGAGAGTCCAGGGAGCACAAACGCATGTGGCCGCTCAGCGGAATTTATATACACGATAAATATTATATGTATTATACGGTAATAGAAATCTTTGGGACGGGGGCATGGGATTTCAAAATTTTGGGAGCAGGATTGGCCTTTTCCGATAAGCCCCTCAGCCGGTATAAACGCATTCAAAGTAAGCAGCACTGGGAATTCCCCGTTAGCCCCACCGAGATAGTTTTGGTTGATGATTGGCTCTATCTATATGAGGTCTCTAAGAAAGGCGGCAAGCAGGGCATTTGGCTTTCCCGCGTGCGGCCTGCTGAAATTGAAAATCCAGACTCTTATGAGTACTATTGCGGTTCGGATACGAGGTTTTGTTCCGATAAAAATAAGCAGGCTCTATTTCTTGAGAATATTTACGGCCAGGTTTCAATTGTATGGAATGAATATCTTGGGAAATATATACTCGCGTCCTCAAGTGATTTTTCTAATCCCCTTGAGATACGGTTGTATACGGCAGATAAACCATACGAAAAATGGGGCAAACCCGTTGCCAGGATTCTGGTGCCTGAATACAGACAAAATAAAAAAGTGGAGCTTGTCTATTTTACTTATTTTCATCCCGAGCTGTTCAGGGAGAACGGGCGTATTATGAATTTGTCTTTTTCTCTCCAACTGAAGGATTCAGGCTTTGATGCAAACAATGAAATGATAGAAGTTGAAATAGAAAATCAAAAAAAATAGCTTATGTAACTTCTCGCCTTAATGTAGGCTCTTGAGGATCTCCACCAGCATGGCCTGCAGCCTTCCCCGGTCATTGAAATAGTGGACCTTAATCGTCTCGCCAAGAGCTGGATAGCGGTAAGGTTCATAGACAGTGTCCAGCCCCGCGTAGAACGTATAGACCTCGTCTGTTTGATCACTCTTGACCTCAATGATCCCCCGGCCAAAGGGATGGGTCCGGATGGAGAGGACCTTCCCCTGTATCTCGTTGGGGCCTATCTCTTTGTTGTCTTTGGCGGTGGTGTTGGAAGAAAAGACGCCGCCCATGCCCACGAGCACGAAGAAGATCACCATGAAGACCAGCATCGTCTTTTTATGCGGCATCCACTTCATGATCGGATCTCCTTTCCCTCTTGCAGAACTCCTGTTTCATAGTCCCTGCAGAAGGTTTGAGGTTGGGTTGTTGGGTTACTTGGGAGCCTTGAGCAATATACGCAAAACTTAGGTCAAAAGGCAGGCTTTGTCAATA
>MGQS01000089.1:0-2569 GCA_001797905.1 Deltaproteobacteria bacterium RBG_16_54_11
CCATCTACGATGATGGAGCGTCAACTCACTGACCAAAGGGTTACCTCCGGGAACTAAAAAAATCCCCCTGACTCCCCCTTTGCTGAAGGGGGAAGTTATCCCTGTGGCTAAACCGAAGGTGACCCTTTGGTCAGAGCCACCTTCGGCTTTAGTAAAGGTCCCGCACTGCTATAGATAGATCAGTAAGGTCGGGATGTATCGCTATGCGATACAGAGGTGGGGAGGGATTTAATAAAGCTATTTTCTAGGCAATATCAAGGAATCTTATATACCATAGAGTTGATATTCATGCCTGCCCCTACCGAGGTCAACACGACAATATGTCCTTTTATCCATTCATGTTTGTCAAGTTTATCTTTACACACGAGGTCAAGTAAGGTGGGTATGGTTGCCACCGAGCTATTGCCCAGCCAGGCAATGCTCATGGGCATGACATCAGGTGGGATCTCCTTTACTCCATATAAACCGAACAAACGCTCTAGTATGGCGTCGTCCATCTTTCCATTTGCCTGGTGTATGAGAACCTTGTTTACGTCATTGATGGATAAGCCTGCCATTTCGAGACTCTGCTTGACGACCTGCGGGACCGTCTTGAGCGCATACTCATACAACTTATGGCCTTGCATCTTGAGGTACAGTTCATTGCCTTCATGATGTGGATTGTTTGATCTATCCATCCATAGCATGTAGGCATGATCATGCGTATCAGACCGAGCTGCATGTGACAATATCCCAACAGGTTCCTCGCTTGTCATTGCCTCAAGAATTGTCGCTCCAGCGCCGTCCGCATAGATCATGCCATCCCTGTCGTGGGGATCTGAAATCCTGGAGAGTGTTTCCGCACCTATAACGAGGGCCCTCTTTGCATCTCCCGACCTTATATAATAGTCGGCCTGAGTCATCCCCTGCACCCAGCCGGGGCAGCCGAAAGGGGTATCATGAGCTATGGTGTAGGGGTTTACGATCTGTAACTTATGTTTTACCCTGGCGGCAAGGCTGGGAACAAAATCAGACCGTCTGTTATCAACTTTTATATCTGCGAAGTTGTGAGCGACGATGATATAGTCAAGTGTTTCCGGGTCGATTTTTGATGATTCCAGCGCATCCTTTGCCGCAAAAGAGGCGATATCCGACGCAACCAGGTCATCGGTAACATATCTTCTCTCTTTAATCCCCGTTATCTTCTCAAACTTGTCGATAATCTCGGCATTTGTTTTATCCAATAGTTTTCCATCTGGACCATAAAATGTGCTTCCCAGAAAATATTCATTCGGCACCCGTTCTGTAGGGATATAACTGCCGGTGCCAACAACAATAGAATAGATTTTTTTGCTCATAATGCTTTACTCAAAATTATTATACATTGTTTGATGAAGTGCAGCTCTCGTCCTCTTGCTATTTGGCCTCAAAATTTAGCTCGCAAATATATACAATTAAGTATCTATTATCAAGAAAAAAATGCCCTCCACCCCCGAAAGAAACGACGGCGCATGCGGCCGGTCTCAAGGCTCAGTTGTGGGAAGATACAACAACAGTACATAAAAAGTCAACTGCCGCGCAGGCCAGAGGCTGCTTAAGCCATCAGATCCACTTCAACACCACGGCGAACAGGACGAGACAGATACTGTCGACGGCATAGATGACCCCCACCGCAGTGATCTTGCGCCGGAGGCTATCCATGTCAAATACCCAGAACGAGACCAGGAAGAAAGGCAGGTAGCCGATCAGAAATATTAACCACGGCGCTCCTGCGCTCCACCACGAATAATCCCAGGTAAGCGCGCCGACGAGGTTCAACAGGATCTCCACGAACACGCAAAAGACCGAACCGGTAAGAGCGAAGAAGAGACGGTTCGGCAGCCCCAGGATTTTCATGCGCTGGTCGGCGGGGAGCATCTTTGCGAAGGTGATGCCGGCGATGGCGAACATGAAACAGATCTCGATGTTGAGCCCGATCAGGATCAGGAAGGCGGTCTTGCCGGGTGCGCCCCATACGGGTGCGTACTGGGTGAAGTGGAAGACCAGGCCGTTCCAAATCTCGTTGAACCAATCCATCCCCCAAAAAGCCAGTCCGGCGAAGACCAGGCTCCAGTTTTGCCGCTCCACCTCCACCGCATAGACGTAGACCGTTAGGGCGAACAGGGGGATGATGTACCACTGGAACAGACTTCCATCGCGCAGTATGTTCAGGGCTTGCGAAGCAGCTTGCGTCATTCCAGACCTCCTTGGGTTAGTTGTGATTATATGGTGACTGATAGATGCCTGCGCTGCAATGATGCAGCACACCCGCGAGCGATTGAGCAGAGGGCAGAGCGACGGAACTAGTCAAGCTCAGCAATGGGTTAGGCAAAAGCCTATTCTCGTAACGCCTCTAAAAAGCAGCCTGCCCCTTATTTAAGCCACCTTTTCCAACTTTGACTTCAGCTGGTCTTTCGGGATCACCCCGGTGATTTTTTCCACCACCTCTCCTCCCTTGAAAAGGATGAGGGTGGGTATGGCACGGATGCCATAGAGAGGGGGTGTTGCGGGGTTTTCATCCACGTTAATCTTGGCGAACTTCACCCTTCCG
>MGQS01000089.1:2577-3963 GCA_001797905.1 Deltaproteobacteria bacterium RBG_16_54_11
CTGGGCCAATTCCTCCACTATGGGGGCGATCATCTGGCATGGACCGCACCACGGCGCCCAGAAATCCACCAGGACGGGGATATCCGATTTGATGACCTCTTGCGCGAAGTCGGTGTCACTGATCTGTGCGGGTATTCCTTCAGCCATGGCACCCTCCCTTTCTTTATTTCTTAAAAGCATATATATCAATCCGCTTCTTTTCAAGGGGATATTTCGCTTACAGAGGGGGCTTCGTTGACAATGGTTCTGGCGGCATATATCATGCTTGGTGAGGGAGCAGAAATGGTAAAGGATCTTTTGCCTCTGGTGAGCAGGCCCACTCGATATCTGGGGGGGGAGATAAATGCCTGCCGCAAGGCGCTCAATCAAGCCAAGCTGCGCTTCGCCCTGGTCTTCCCCGACGCCTACGAGATCGGCATGTCGCATCTCGGCATGCAGATCCTGTATGGTTTGCTCAACGCCCGGGAAGGGATCGTGTGCGAGCGGGCCTTCAGCCCGTGGTTTGATATGGAGGCCTTACTCCGCTCCCGGGGCATCCCCCTCGGCACGCTGGAGTCCGGCACACCGTTGCGCGCATTCGACGTCATCGGCTTTTCTCTGCAATACGAGCTCTGTTATACGAATGTCCTCAATTGCCTCTCCCTCGCCCGGATACCCCTGCTGGCGCGGGAGAGAGGAGCTGATATGCCCTTGATCATCGGAGGAGGGCCGTGCGCCTTCAACCCTGAGCCGCTGGCGGCATTCTTCGATGCCTTTTGCCTGGGGGACGGCGAGGAGGTTGCCTTAGAGGTGGCTGATCGCATCCGCACATGGAAGGAGGGCGGAGGCGACAAAGACGCGCTACTAAAGGAACTGGCCTTTATCGAGGGGGTCTACGTCCCCTCCCTTTTTCAGGTCAGCTACCTCCCCGATGGCACCATCGAGGGAATAAACCCGCTGGTCGCGCATTACCAGGGGGTGCACAAGAGGGTCGTCTCCGACCTCAATGATTGTTACTATCCCCTGGCCTTGGTGGTCCCCTTTATGAAGGTGATCCATGATCGATTGGGGGTGGAGATAACGAGGGGATGCACCAGGGGGTGCAGGTTTTGCCAAGCGGGATATGTCCACCGTCCGGTGAGGGAGCGGGATCCGCAGCTCCTTTTGAAGATCATCGATGAATCTATGAAGCGCACCGGTTACGAGGAGATATCCCTGCTCTCCCTGAGCACGGGCGACCATAGCTGCATCTCCCCCCTGTTGCAGGCCCTGATGAGGCGATATGAAGGGGAGCGGGTGGCCATCTCCCTGCCCTCCCTGCGGGTGGGCACCCTGACGAGGGGACTGATTGATGAGATCAAGCGGGTGCGCAAGACCGGTTTTACCTTGGCTCCGGAGGCGGCCACC
>MGQS01000089.1:4049-4343 GCA_001797905.1 Deltaproteobacteria bacterium RBG_16_54_11
GGAACCTGATCAAGCTCTACTTTATGGTGGGACTCCCTTCCGAAAGAAAGGAGGATCTTCAAGGGATCGTCTCCGTCTCGCAGCGGATCGCCCGTCTGGGGGGCAGGGGAGGGAGACGAGGGAATGTGAACGTCAGTATCTCCACGTTTATCCCCAAACCCCACACCCCTTTTCAATGGGAGCCGCAGCTGCCGCTGGAGGAGGTTGAGGAGAGGCAACGATACCTCAAGGAGGAGCTGAGGGGAAGGGGTCTGCGACTGAAGTGGCATGATGCCAGGATGAGCCTCTTGGAAG
>MGQS01000089.1:4415-10530 GCA_001797905.1 Deltaproteobacteria bacterium RBG_16_54_11
ACGGCTGGACCGAGCATCTCAAGTGGCATGAGTGGGAGGAGGCCTTTGCCGCGAGCGGCTTCGATCCCGCCTTGTACGCCTCTCGAGGGCGCGGACCATCGGAGGGCCTGCCCTGGGGGCATCTCCACTGCGGGGTAGACGATGCATTCCTTAAGGCAGAAGGGGAGAGGGCCAAGGAGGGACAAATCACCCCTGACTGCCGTGGGGGAGCTTGTCTGCAGTGTGGCGCCTGCGAAGGGCAGGTTAAGATGATCTTATCAGATGCCGCCTTTTCGCCTTCTCTCTCATCATCGCGAGAGGCAGTGCGGAAGAGGCCATGGGTGCGGAAGATCCGTTCCCGATTCATGAAGGTGGGGGCGGCCAGATTCCTCGGGCACCTGGAGATGATCGATGTCTTCGTCCGGGCAGCCCGCCGCGCCTCAATCCCCATGCAATTCTCCGAGGGGTTTCACCCCCTGCCCAAGATATCCTTTACCAATCCGCTCCCCGTCGGCACGGAGAGTTTAGCGGAATTTATGGATCTTGATCTCTGCCGGTATATGAAGGCAGGTGAATTTCAGGAGCGGTTTAACAGAGAGCTTCCCCCTGGATTGCGGATCATCCACTGCACTGAGATGGCCTCAAAGGGGAGAGCGTTGCCCACCGTGTTCGCCGTTGATTGCTTTCTTATATCGCTGGAGGATATCGGCAGAGCATTCTCTGAGGAGGAAGTGCTTAATAAGTTGCAACAAGCCCTTCAGCAGGGAGAGCTGACCATAATCCAGGAGAAGAAGCAAGGGCAAAAGAGGGTGAATGCTCTGCCTTTTATTGAAAAACTCCAGGTGGTGAAGAAGGCTGCCTATGCTCCCTCTGCCACCATCCAAGACGATGTCCCTTCCATTAAGGACCTTTTTAAGGCGGATTTTTTGATAGAGATGGGTATTAAAAAAGCAGGCGGGGTGCGGCCTGCTGCCATCCTCCAGCTGATCCTCGGACTGACGCCGGAGGAGGCCGATCTGCTCAGGGTGGTCAAAGTGGAATCCCTGCCGCCGTTGTCGTGAAGATTATTTGCCAACCTTGAACCTGTAAGCAGTTAGGCTTCTCACTTTATAAAGTTGCTAATTTTGAACAATGTCCCTCCTCATGGCGGTAACCCCCCTTATGAGTCAACGATCCCATGTTAATCACTATCCGGGTAACATTTATTATGAGGCAATTCGATGCCCCTTTTCAGCTTGAAATGGCTTGATTAAAATGAGATAATGTTTCTTTCTTGCCTCTTTTATTTATTGCCAACCATAACTGACAGGAAATCCTGAAAAAGGATTGGTTATGTTGCAGGCCTCCCCCATATTGAACACCAAACTACTGCCCCCCAGCATATCGGACATCATCCACAGGGAAAGATTAACCCCTCTTTTGTCCCAATGTAAGCAGAAACAGTTGATCATTGTCACCGCCGGCGCAGGTTACGGGAAAACGACCCTGATCGCTCATGCCATCCATGAGCTCGATCTTCAAACCGTATGGTACAGACTCGACAGGTCGGATGAGGATTTCATTACTTTTCTTCACTATCTAGCCACAGGTGTCAATAAGATCTACCCGAAATTCGGGGTCGAGATTTTATCCATACTGGGAGACCCGCGGGGTTCGCACCGCAAACATGAAGCATTGCTCACCCTTTTCATCAATGATCTTGAGAGTCTCCCCAATGAAGATCTGTATCTTGTCCTGGACGATTATCAGAGTATAGGAGACAGCCAGGAAATAAATAACGCCCTCACATTTCTACTTAAGCATCTACCGGACAGGATTCATCTGATCCTTATCAGTCGCAAGGGTATCGATCTACCGCTTTCACGACTCAGGGCTATGCGCAAGGTGCTGGATATCAGCTGGGGAGATCTTCTGTTTAGCCCTTCTGAAATCAAGCAGCTTTTTACAGAAATATTTGACCTTGCAATACCTGAAGCCCATATAGAGATAATCTTTGAGAAGACCAAAGGATGGATCTCCGGCCTTATCCTTTTATCTCATATGTTGAAAAGAAGATCTGAAGAAGAGAAGGGAAATCTTCTTGCAGGTCTTCGGGGATCGATGGAAGAATTTTATCGTTATCTGGATGAGAATGTATTTCAACCCTTAACGCCACATGAAAAAGAGTTCCTGGTAAAGACATCCATTCTTTCAAAGTTGACCCCCGATTTATGTAATGGTCTCTTAAACATCACCGATTCAGGAGAAATACTTAAACAACTCCAAGCCAACCATCTCTTTACCTTCTCTCTTGAAGGGGAAAACGAAGGCTATATCTATCATGATCTTTTCAGGGATTTTTTAAGGACAAAACTGGTCGCCGAAACCGATGGAAAAGAGTGCCGAAAAATTCATGAAACCGCCGCCGATCTTTACGAAAAAAATAGGGAATATAGGCTGGCCCTTGATCACTACCTAAAAGCAGAACGGATGGAAGACGCCAGCAGGTTAATCAGTATGTTCGCAAGGATGTGGATCAAACAGGGGCAGGTGCTTCGAATCAGGTTCTACCTCGAGCAACTACCTGCCCATTATGTACAACAGGATCCTTGGATATCGTATCTTCAGGCCGGGTTAATGGAGCTTTCAGGCAGGCTGCAAGAGGCAGCCACTGGTTATGCCAGATCACTGGAGATATTTCAGACCCAACCGTCCGATGCAGGTATAGACATATGCCTCGCAGACCTGGCGACGTGCTATTATACCATCGGTGATTATGAAAAATGCGAATTCCTGTACAAAGAACTCCTCTCCCGTAACACCCCTCCCTCTTCCCTCAAATTTGCATGTCTGGGGTACCTGATCAGTCTTTCATATGCCCTTGGGAAAACATCCAATTCCGATTGGTTTATGGAAAAAGCCAGATCTATGCTTCCCGAAATAATAAAGGAAGAATACGGGAGAGAAATGCATGGCTGGTTAAATATATCCATAGGAAGAAGATTTATTATAGCCGGTGATTTTAAACAGGCCCTGGAGATCCTGAAACAGGCCCTGGAGATCCTCGAACCCACAGGCCAGTACCAGATGCTTGTTTACTGCCATCTGTTGCTTTCAGAGATCTATTACAATCTCGGTCTATTTAAAAAAGGTCTGGATGCAGCTAAGACATTGCTTACTATTGCTCAGGAAAAAGGGCTCAATGACGGCACGTTTTTTCCGGGAGGACTTCTTCTTCTCGCCTGTAATTACCTGGGGATGGGGCGGAAGGAAGAGGCTCTCAGTCACGCACGACGGAGTCTGGCACGTTTTCAGGAAATAGGTATGTTTGAAACACAGGTTTTAGCTCATAAGGTGCTTTTCTCTATCTATTTCGATAGCGGAGATTTGCTTGCGGCTGAAGAACATGTCCGCCTTGGGATGAAAGCAATTCGGGACATTCGATTACCTCTGTATCAGAGCATGCTTGAAATATGCCTGGCCTCGATTATGATTGAAAAAGGGGAATGTGACAAAGCCATGAGGCTTTTAAAAACGGCTGAAACAAGATCACCGCATGGGAAATATCACCAGGCCATGATTTTTCTCGAATATAGTCGCTGTTACCTGAAGCGAGATCAAATAAATCAGGCCATAAAAACCATAAGACAGGGACTCTCAATGTGCGAGGCAAACGGATATGATTATTTGCTGGTGAAACAAAAAGGCTGGATCGTTTCCCTGTTGGTCATGTTTTTTTCCCGGAATGAAAAAAAGGACTATATACACAAAATCCTCTCCCTGATCGGGTCGGAGGCCGTTGCCGAACTTTCAGGAATACTAACAAACAGTCCTACTCCTCCAGTGCGAAAGGCTGCCATCGATCTGTTCAATAGCCTGCGTCAAGAATCATCCCCGGGGTTGAAGATTCGTTTCTTTGGAAAATTTCGTGTATTCATCGGTGAGAAGGAACTGCCTATCGAAACATGGCAGAGCAAAAAGGCCCTTAACCTATTTAAATTCCTTGTCTTGTATCGTAGTCGCGGTTACATAAACAAGGAAATGATCATGGAATTTTTATGGCCCGGTGAGGATCCGCAAAAGTCTGCTAACCGCTTTCATGTTGCTCTGAACTTTTTACGTAAGGCCCTTGAGCCAAACCTGGTCAAGGGTATCGCCTCGTCATATATCCTCAGCAATGGTGGAGCCTATAAGCTTACTATGGGAGACCAGGGATGGGTAGATATTGAAGAGTTCTCCCAGGAATTGAAGAATGCAAAGAAGGAGAAAAGTCCCGAGGAATCTATCCATCACTATTTGAAGGCCCTTGACCTCTATGAAGGAGATTTTTTAGAAGAAGACCTCTATACAGATTGGTGCAATGATGTAAGAGAGAGATACAAGGAGAACTATCTATCTGCACTAACAGAGGTCATCAGATACTACGAGATGCAGAAAGAATTTCAAAAATGTATCGATTATGCCGAAGCTTACCTGAAGACAGATAAATACGCCGAGGAGATTTACCGGGTATTGATGCGCTGTCACTCATATCTTGGTCGCAGAGCCATGGTTGCCAAAACCTTTAACAAGTGTAAAGAGAATATTGTCACCGACCTTAATTGCCCTCTGAGCAGTGAAACAATAGAATTATCCAACCAATTAGGCCTCCAGTAATCCATTTTTTTCTATTCAACACGTTTTTCTAAGAAAAAATTAAGTCTCGATTAATACCTTTTGTGTAGCCTCGTTATCATATTTTTGCCTTAACATGAGATGGCTAGCATAGCACCTTACCCAAAAGAAATCTTATCGATTCCGGTTTATCCTGGTTAGGAATGTAGGATGGAAACGAGAATAACGCGACGGGCTTTTTTGGGCGGTATGTGCGCTTTTTTTGCCCATGGCTTATTCGCCAAAAATCTTATTGCTCAACAGCAAAAAACTTTATCCTTACCATGCAGGCAACGCCGTCCCAATCCGTATATGGAGCATGGCAAACCCATCGTGATGGTGGTTCGCGGAACCGAATTTAGACCCATGTTGGCCAAGGGGATGTCTTTACTGGGTGGTTTTTCCCGTTTCGGTGTAAAAAGCGGGATCCATCTGAAACCCAATTTTGTGGCAACGAGCCCTTATCCCGTAACCACGGACGGTCTTTCTCTGCTAGCCACCATCGAATTGCTCCAAAAGGAAGGATTGCACGATATCACTATTGCTGAACATGCAGGTAGTGGTGCACAGGCAACGGCTTTTCAATTTTACGGTCTGGATAAGAAAGCGAAAGTAGGGGGATTTAAGATAAAGGATCTGTATAACGACGACGAGGTGGTGTCGATCAAGGATTCCCGTTGGATCGCCATGCCGCGCGTCTCTGCCTTTAAGTGCGTTTACGAAACCCCCTTGATCATCAACATGCCCACGCTGAAACAGCATGCTGAAATGCACTTTACCTGTGCATTAAAAAACACCATGGGGCAGGTCGACTATCAAACACGGATGGACATGCATCGGCAAGGGGAGGCATTCTTCGATGAGCGCTATGATCGTAAGATACGTATGTCTCATTATGCCATTGCCGAAATCGCATCCGCCATTAACCCTGATTTGACCATCATTGACGCCCGTTATTGCCTGGGCAAGTCCCATCATATTGTGTGGGGTGGCATATCACTTAAAGCGGACCGGTTGATCATCAGCGGAGACCCGTTAGCGGCTGATCGGGTAGCCGCGGAGGTTCTCGCCGAATGCTATGCGGGTTTTATTACCGACATGGCCAAACCGCACCTTGATCATGCTGCCCGTCTCGGTTTAGGAGCTGTTTCTTTAAACGATATTGTCATCAAGGATGTGGCGGTTTAAACATGATGTCATAAACCAGACTTCGAAACATGATGGGGGTCGTGTCTTAAATATAAGTTACCTGTAAATTTTTAGCTTGAATTCATGATTCATGACCTGACCCAGCATCAAGTACTATGTCGCCTATAAGGCGAAGTGTCTTTTTTCTCAATGCTGTCTATCAAGGGGAAGAAAGGAGGTATTGTCTTGCCATGCCGGTGACCACTGTGGAGCAACCCTGCAGTGCGGGGACAGGGTCCCGATTAAAAACTAATCTCAAAGAAGAAGGAGGTATTTTTATGAAAACGGGTAGCATGATACGAAACATCTTATTAGT
>MGQS01000090.1:0-1035 GCA_001797905.1 Deltaproteobacteria bacterium RBG_16_54_11
AACAAATTAAGGAGGGGAAATCCTTTTTTTCTAAGGTGGCGAGCATATCGAGAATAAAGTTTTTATAGAGGCCGCCGGCCGCCTCTTCACCCAAGGCCCTTGCCAGGCGGGACTTGACCGCCCCCCGTTCCGGGTTCTTTACGAAGAAAAGCAGACACCTATCATCCAACTGTTCATCTCCCCTGCGCCGATCTCAACGCGCCCATCGAACAAGGGCAAGGCCGTACGTTCAACCGAACGCGAGCATCACCCTCACGAAATTATACGTTTAAAAAGCGATAAATCAAGGGTTAACCTCTTTGTTGAATTTATGGTATTACTGTCTATAATAACAAGAGAGGGTGAGCGCCGCACAGATCATCGTGACCAGGGATGTAGGGTAACCATAAGGGAATGTTAAGATACTCCATCATCGTGCCTGTCCTGCATGAATCAGAAAGGATTAATAGACTCATTAGTCACCTATGCCGTTTGGAGCCTCAGGAGGCCTGCGAGATAATCGTCGTGGACGGCAGTTCCGAAAGAGATACTATAGATGCCATTCGCAACAAACGGGTAGTAAAGATTAAGGCTGAAACGGGCCGCGCACGACAGATGAATGCCGGGGCTTCTGTTGCCAAAGGCGATATCCTGATCTTTCTTCATGCCGATACAGAATTGCCTCTCGCTGCCTTCATACGGATTGAGTCTGTTATGGGCCAGGGCCGCTATGTAGGAGGCGCTTTTAAACTCGGCATTCAGTCGGAGAAGCTCACCTACAAGGCATTGACCTGGTGGGTTTCCCTCAGATGCCGCATCACCGGAATCCCGTACGGTGATCAGGCTATATTCATTACGAAGGACTATTTCAACAGAGTAGGTGGTTATCGCGAGATTCCTGTGATGGAAGATGTAGAATTGATGGGGAGGATCAAAAAACGCGGGGATAAGATTTACCTGCTCCCCGATCGCGTTATGACATCTCCCCGTAGATGGGAAGAGGAGGGGTTTATCTACGTCAATCTAAGAAATACCCTGTTGCTCATCCTCTATCTA
>MGQS01000090.1:1128-7609 GCA_001797905.1 Deltaproteobacteria bacterium RBG_16_54_11
AAGGAATGATATGTGGCGTCCTCTGTTACTCATGTGTCTCGTTGCCGCCGTGATAGTCCTCTCCTATGTTTTCGGCATAGGCGAAAGGCTCGCGGCTCTCAGGGATTGGATTCATTCTTTGGGAGCCCTGGGACCGGTTGTCTTTGTTTTGCTCTATGCAGGGGCGACGGTTGCTGCCCTCCCAGGCCTGGCGATGACCATTGCTGCGGGGGCAATATTCGGATCCGTTGCCGGCGTCATCGTCGTGAGCATCGGATCAACCATTGGAGCAAGCTTGGCTTTCCTGGTTTCCCGCTACTTTGCCCGCGACGCCACGGCTAAATGGCTCTCCTCGCGAGAAACCTTCAAAAAGCTTGATGACCTTACCAAAAAACACGGCGCTATCATGGTCGCCATTGTTCGTCTGGTGCCCCTGTTCCCCTTCAATCTTGTCAACTATGGATTCGGATTGACGAATGTGCGATTTTGGACATACGTGTTGTGGTCATGGCTGTGCATGTTGCCGGGGACGGTCCTGTATGTGGTGGGGACCGATGCCGCCATTCAGGCTATCGTGGATAAAAAGGTGCCATGGATCCTCGTCGGGATCGTGATAGGCACGAGCATCCTCCTTGTGGCACTGGTACGATTCGCTCGCAAGCGGCTGCATGAGGAGAAGAAAGGCGAAACGCACGAAGATGCCCCTGTCAGGGTCCGTCGTTAAGATAATGAGGCTGAGTCTATCAGCGGCATTTATCCACGCAATTAAAAAAGATCAGGGGAGAAAGGAGGCCGTATGGCTACGTTTGACTATGACCTTGGTATTATCGGGGGCGGGGCTGCCGGGCTTACCGCCGCGGCCGGGGCAGCCCAGTTTGGGGCCAAGAGCATTATTATAGAAAAATACAAGGAGTTGGGAGGGGACTGCCTGCACTTCGGCTGCGTGCCGTCGAAGACGCTGATCAGAAGCGCAGGGGTCTGGGCCCTTGCTCGACGATCACCGGAATTCGGCCTTCCCGAGGTGACGCTGCCGCCGGTAGACCTGGGGGCAGTCATGGACCGCGTCCAATCGGTCATTGCGCAAATACAAGGGCATGATTCCACCGAACGGTTTTGCAGCCTGGGTGCGCAGGTGCGTTTTGGGCAACCGAGATTTCTCGACGACCATACGGTAGAGGTGGACGGTGATCGCCTTTCTGCGAAGGCATGGATCATATCGACGGGTTCAAGCCCGGCGCTCCCCCCGGTGGAGGGGCTGCTCAACGTGCCGTATTGGACCAATGAGACGGTCTTTTCCCAAAGAATACTTCCACCACGGCTTCTGGTCTTGGGAGGCGGTCCCATTGGCCTTGAAATGGCACAGGCCTTTCAGCGGCTGGGCTCCCGAGTCACCATCGTCGAGTTCATGGATCAGATCCTCGGTCCTGAGGATGCCGACGTTGCCGATATCCTGAGAAATCGCCTCGAGGCCGAGGGCATGGCGATGCTCACCGGTACCAAGGCAGTGAAGGCGGAATCACATGGCGCGGAGATCCTTCTCACCGTAGCCCCGGCAAGCGGGAAAGGAGCAACCCGCGTACTTAAAGCAGACGCCCTCCTCGTTGCCACGGGAAGAAAACCCAATGTGATGGACCTCGGGCTTGAGCAGGCTGGAGTGGAATTCACCCCTCGCGGCATCCCGACGAACGCCCGCATGCAGACTACTATGCATCATATGTATGCCTGCGGAGATGTGAACGGTCAGTTCCCCTTTACGCATGTGGCAGGCTATGAGGCCAGTGTTGCCCTTACCAATATAATCCTGCACCTGCCTCGCAGGGCCGACTATGCCAAGGTCGGCTGGTGTACGTACACCGATCCCGAGGTGGCGAGTATCGGTCTTAATGAAAAGCGGGCCAAGGCAGCCAATATCGAATATCGGGTCCTTACAGAACACTTCCGGGAGAATGACCGGGCCCTTGCCGAAGGGGAATCCAGGGGAAAGATCAAGATACTGATAAGCCCCAAAGGAAAACCTCTCGGATGCCAGATCATCGGTGCTCATGCAGGAGAGCTCATCCATGAATGGGTGGTGGCCATCGCCGGCGGGGTCAAGCTCTCAACGATGGCCGGGGGCATCCATGTATATCCCACCCTCTCGGAGATCTCAAAGCGGGCCGCCGGGCACTACTTTGCCGAAAAGCTCTTCAGTGAAAGGACCAAGAGTATACTTCGTCATCTCTTCCACCTCAAGGGCAGGGCGTGCACCCCATCCACGAAGGTTCCCCGATGAAGGTCTTCTACAAGAGGAAGCCGCAGATAACAAGTGCACTATCCATCGTGTTGTTTGCGGCACTGCTGTTGAGCCTGTGTCCGACAAGGGCTCTTTCTGCTAGTCCCGCGCAGTTTGACTATTCGAGCTATCAACAGTTTCTTGACCGGTATGTGGTACAGGGTAAGTCCATTGGCGGCATCAAGCTCTCGGTAATCGATTATGAGTCAATCCAACGGGATCGTAAAAAGCCTAATTCTCTCTACGAGCGCATCCTGAAACAACTGGCCACATTTGATCCACGCACGCTTCGAAATACACAAGAACAGAAGGCCTTCTGGATCAATACCTATAATATCGGGGCCATCAAGATGATCGTAGATTACTACCCTGTCGATAGCATCCGCAGCAGAAAGATCAACTGGTTCAGAAACCCCTGGGCATTAAAAATACTGACCATCGGGAACGAGACGTACAGCCTCGGCCAAATCGAGCATGAGATCCTGATAGGGAATTATCAAGACCCCCTGATCCATTTTGCCATTGTATGCGCCTCGGTAAGCTGCCCGGACCTCAATCCTCAGGTATACCGAGGGGACCGGTTGCAGCGGCAACTGGAGAGGCGGGCACGCCACTTTCTATTGAATCGCAAGAAAGGTCTCCGGATACGCAAAGAGCAGGACGAGGTATTTTTCTCCCAGATCTTTAGGTTTGACGAAAAGAGCTTTGCCAACGGGGCCAAAGATGCTGTCCCCCTTATCGTACGCTTTATCGATGACAACGAGGATCGCGAATACGTTCATACCGGAAACTACAAGATCAGGTATCTCGATTACAACTGGGACCTCAATACCCTGAAAAACAGTCGATAGGGGGATTACAACATTGTAAGGGTAGAGAGAGATGTCGAATTCTCCCGATATGGGCATGAGGAATAGCTCCAAAAAAGTTCTAGATATTTTTTCGCGTGTTTGCTAGAGTTGCTATTGCTCGGTGACCCCTGCCGAAGGGTAAGGGTAATGGAACACGGTCCCACCGTCTAGCGGCCGAGGATGGCGGCCTCTTACGCCGAAAAAAAAGTGCGCGTCCCCTTTGGGAGCGCCCCGGTAAAAAAAGGATATCTTGGGAAGGCCGTGAAGCGAAAGATACAACTGTTTTGTCTGTTGGTGATTGGACTCATGTTGGCCCCCGTGGTCTTCGCCCAGGACAGCGACGTCTCGCTGCTGAAGGAGAGGATCATCAATCTCCAAAACATATATCCTCTCGGCATTCGCACCCTTATCGCCTGTTCTAAGGTGACCGATTATGGCTTCTATGAACCCCTTCCCGACAACAAGGTGAAGGCCGGAGATGTGATTTTTTTCTATTTTGAACCCCAAAATCCCTCTACCAAAAAGACCGCGGGAAGCTACGAGATCTGGCTCACCCAGGATATGGTCGTCCTCACCGAACAGCAACAGGAGGTGTTCAAAAAAGAAAATGCCGTCGAGATACATTACCAAACCCGCTCACCCCGTCTCGACATCTATGGCGTTAATCAACTGACATTAACGGATATTCCACCGGGGAGGTATATCTTCAAGGCGATCTTGCACGATAAGATAAAGGGCGAGGCCGCCTCGGCTACGTGGGCCTTTGTGGTGGTAAGGTGACGATTTTTGTCCATAACAGGGACGCAATAGGGCACCCCGAACACGAAGCACCTTCCCCTCTCTTGTTCCCTTTTTCTAACTACTTGTTTTTTAAAGGATATGTATGACCCTTTCCTTTATTGTCCTTTTTCTTGAAAATTGGCACCCAAAATGCTTTAAAGAACTGGGAAAACCCGGTACAAGGAGATAGCCTTGAGCGACGAGCAAGGGGCCCGGTATAAGGTCACCTTTTTAGGGCCGGCCCGCAACGACCTGGAGCACGTGAACAAATTGGCAGAAGGGCTCAAGGATCGCTTTAAGCTCTCCGACGAGGCCGTCACCAAGGTGATGAGGATGGCCCCGGTCGTGATCAAGAAAGATGCCACCCTGGCAGAAGCCCAGCAATACAAAGGGGCCCTGGAGGCCATCGGGGCAAAGGTTCAACTAGAGCCTATCGAGGAGGCAATCGAGCAATTGCAACTAACGGAGGAAGACGCCTCTTCTCTCGATCGAGAGCCTCAGATCATCCCCGTGAGGGCAAAAACTCCTCCCCCTTCCCCTAAGACGGCTGCAACTGAGGGGAAGGCGGACTCGTCGATGACTACCTGTCCTCAGTGCGGGTGTGTACAGGATAAGACGGATGAGTGTTTCAAGTGCGGCATAATCATCTCTAAATTTCTGAAATATCAAGGGGAGGTCAAGCCCGCGGGGGTTGAGGGTGTGAGCCCCGTGCCTGCTGCCGGAACCCCTGCAGAGGGACCCCAGCCTCAAAGAATCATCGGCATCCCGATCGATGAACCGTCAGGTTCCACCCCCTGGGAGGATATGGCCAGCCTCGGGTTTTTCACCGCCTTTTTCAGGACCATGAAGGAGGTCCTCTTCTCCCCCACTGCTTTTTTTAGAGGTATGCCTGTGAACAAGGGGATGGGGAGCCCCCTCTTGTATGGGGTGATTATAAGTTTCTTGGGGACGACGGTCGGCCTCTTAGAGCAATATGCCATCTCGGGTTTTATCGGGACTTTTTCCCAGGTAGAAGGTATGCAGGGTGTGAACTTCTTTCAAACCGTTTTTCTTCTCATGTATGCCTTCATTCTTCCTCTCATGATCGCCATCGGCCTCTTTATAGGCAGTGGGATATTCCACATCTGCCTCATGATAGTCGGAGCAGGCAAACGGGGGTTCGAGGCCACCTTCAGGGTGGTCTCCTATACCAGCAGCAGCCAGGCCTTCGCGCTCGTGCCTTTCTTGGGAGGATTCATTATCGTCATTTACAATCTTGTTCTGTGGACTATCGGCTTCAGGGAAAGCCACCGCACCACCACCGGAAGGGCATTCATCGCCGTGTTACTCCCCATGATTATTGTGTCGTTCTTCATCGGCCTATTAGTCTTTGCTATCATTATCCCTCTCATTTTCTCGCAAGGCCAGCAGATAATGGAACAACCGCCCCAGAGCTTTTAATAATCCACCCAAAACTATTTTTCAGTCTTCCAGGAGATCGGGAAGGATAGCGATGAGGAACTTTCTGTCGATCTCCCAGACCCCCTTCATCAATCCCCTGACCTTGCCCCACGGGACAGCGGGATCCTTTATCTCCTGGGTCAAGCGCTGCAGCAGGGCCTTCTTCCCCTTCACCCTCAGCAGCTCCTCCATGGTCTTCTGAACCTTGCGCATCTCCACAGCGGGGTCCTTTATCTGCTCCTCCAGCTCCATGAGAAGCTCCTCCACCCTTGCCTCCTCGCTGCGGATGCTGGTCACCCCTTCCAAGGCTTCTTCGAGGGTGGCCTGCACCCTTTCCAAGCCTTGCGTATCCTTCTCCAATTCGTGAAGCAGCTCCGCGATATCCTTTTCGCGCTTCTGCTCGCTCACCTCCGCCGCCGGCGCCTTTTTTCGCCTCCGTTCAGGCATCTCCTTGGCCGGCGCCTTCGGTGGTGCTGCTGGTGGTATCGGCGAAGGTGGCAAGGGCACATCCGAAGGCGCCTGTTCAGCCGCCGGGATAGCCTCTTCCTGCAAGGCCCCCTTGCTTACGGTGCTGATGAATTCCTCTTCATCTATCCCCTTCCCCTCCTCCCCGAGGAAGTGCGATACCTTCAAGGCCTCATCGAGGAGGGTCCGTGCCCGCTCCAGATCCATCTTAAAAACGGCCTTCCCCTTCCCCCTGATATCATGCTCCTCCTCCCACATCCGATCTTCTCTGCGGCGGGAATTCAGCTCTTTGAATTTCGTGAGGATGGGGGAACTTTCACCATAGATTGCCTTGAGGGTAGACCTCGCCTCTTTCTTCCATTCTTGGAATTTGGGATGCTGGTGATCGATCCCCTCATGCTTCAGGGCGTCGATCTCATCCATCAGCCTCTGCAGTTTTTGTCTGTCCTGTTCTCTCGGCATGATCAGTGCTTAAAGGCCCTTTGGCCGGTGAAGACCATGGTGACCTGAGGATCGGCCTCATTGCAGGCCTCAATGGACTCGAAGTCCCGCTCCGATCCCCCGGGGTGCACTATCCCTGTCACCCCTTCTTTGATCCCAACTTCAACCCCGTCGCGGAAGGGGAAGAAGGCATCGGAGACCATGACGGCCCCCTTGATCCCTCCCCGTTCCTGCTTTACCCGGTTATCTATCT
>MGQS01000090.1:7682-7769 GCA_001797905.1 Deltaproteobacteria bacterium RBG_16_54_11
CATACTTGGTATATGCCTTGAAGACGGCGATCTCCGCCACCCCCACCCGATCCTGTTCGCCAGTCCCGATGCCCACGGTGGCCCCAT
>MGQS01000090.1:7822-10907 GCA_001797905.1 Deltaproteobacteria bacterium RBG_16_54_11
AAGAGCATATCATCGTATTCGGCGTCGGTGGGGGTCCTGGCTATCCGGTACTCCTTGCCTTGATAAAAGGCGACAGCCGGCTTAAATGCATCGGGCGATGCAATGGCGTTGAGGGGTGACTGCTGGACGATGATACCTCCATCGATGAGGGATTTGAAGTCGACAAACCTGAGGGTCCGATACCGCTTGAGGCCCTCCATGTGTCCCAGCTTTATGATCCTGAGGTTTTTTTTCTTCTTTAAAATCGCCAGGGCCCCTTCCTCATAGTCCGGGGCCACCACCACCTCCAGGTAGTTCTTGTCCATTAATTCGGCAGTGGTCTTATCAATCGGTCGATTGCAGGCTGCACACCCACCAAAGGCGGCGATCCTGTCGGCCATAGTGGCCCTTTCATAGGCCTCGGCGAGTGTCTCCCCGTGCGCCACGCCACAGGGGTTGTTGTGCTTCATAATGGAGACAGCCGGTTTCTCGGTGAGGAACTTTAAGATATTGAGGGCATTGTCGACATCGGTCAGATTGGTCTTGCCCGGATGTTTGCCCGACTGCACCATATCATCCTCCGTGATGGCGCTGACCAGACCGTTGCCCGGGTCAATGAATCGGCAGTCGCCCAGGACCAGATGCCCGTTCACCAGCTCATACAGGGCCGCTTCCTGGCCGGGGTTCTCGCCATACCTGAGCCCCTTCTCGATGACCTCACCGGTCCCTTCATCGGGGATCTTCCATGCGCGCTTCCGATAGACGAGGGTCTGATCTCCAAACTGGATGACCATATCCTTGGGGAAGTGATCATCCATGATGGTTCGGTAGGCCTTTTTATAATCCTTCATCCGCTCTCTTGTACCTCCTCCTTATACTGTTTTTCTTCCCTTCCCCTCACGCTGCAATTGTCATGCCTGCTATCTTCTCCTGCGCCCTGCCTCCATACCCTTTGACCCTCTTTCCCTCAGCAAGGGCCCTCCTTACGTTTGCCCCTGACGGCCGCTAATGCCCATGCCGAATTTTTTTAGATATCTTGGCGTAAAGATAGCACGGTATAGGAAGAAGCTCAAGGGTGTGTTGTTAGATAGGTCGGCAGCTGAGAAACATATCTCCGGCCCCCGCTAGACAAGGAATGGAGACAGGTCTGGGAGCCTTTACATGGTGTGAAGAATAATTGTCTACCACGGAAAGACACAGATTATCACGGTTAGAATAATAAAAAAGATGAATTCTAATAATTCCGTGTAATTCTGTCGCTTTGCGACATCCCGTCATTCATATTTTGCCGCCTTGCGGCATGATGTCCTTGAAAGATTTAAAAGGAGCATCATTATAAAAGCAGTGCGGGACGTGAAAATCCGTGGTGAACTATTACACAGGAGGCGGGTCGGCAAGGTCAACCTTGAGCGGCGGTAAGAAATCTTGCGACCTCGCCCAGCTCCATAGTATTGATGATATCGTGGGATTCCAACCCCCCCTTCCTGGCGATCCCCACCCCTATAAAGAGGTCCTGTAACCCTTGCAGGTTGTGGGCATCGGGGTTGATGGTGATCTTTGCCCCATGGTCCTTGGCATATTTCAACCAGCGCCAATCGAGGTCCAGGCGATGGGGGTTGGCATTGAGCTCCAACACAACACCAAGCCGGGAGGCCGCCTTGATCACCTCTTCTATATCCAGCTGGTAGGGCTCCCGGGCCAGCAGCAGCCTGCCCGTAGGGTGCGCCAGCATGGTTAGATGACGGGTCTCCATGGCACGGATGATCCTTTGCGTCATCTCCTTCTCACCCAGGCGGAAGTGGGAGTGGATCGCCCCGATGACAAAGTCAAAACCGGCCAGTACTGCATCGCTATAGTCCAGGCTGCCGTCGGCGAGGATCTCCGCCTCGATGCCTTTGAAGATGCGAAAGCCTTTATAGGTGCGATTTATTTCGTCTATCTCCTTAAGCTGTCTTCTGATTGCTTCCTCGCTCAGGCCGCCGGCATATGGTGCCGAGCGACTATGATCGGTGATCCCCAGATAGCTGAGTCCGAGCCTTCGGGCCTCCTTAATCAGGCTCGAGATGCTATTCGAACCATCGCTTGATGCCGTGTGGACATGGAAGGCCCCCCTGATCTCCCCTGCATCAATCAGATCGGGCAACCCTCCCTGGCCTGCCGCCTCTACCTCCCCCCTGCCCTCGCGGAGCTCCGGGGGGATAAAGGATAAGCCCAGGGCACGGTAGATCTCCTCTTCCCCCTGACACGGAATGGATTTCTTCCCGGCAAAAAGGCCATATTCGTTGATCTTCATCCCCATCTTTTTGGCCCTTCCCCGCAGGGCGATGTTGTGCTCTTTGCTGCCGGTGAGGTGGTGCAGGGCAAAGGGGAACTCTTTCAGGGAGACCATCCGGAGATCGGCGGGGATGCCGGAAGCGAGGCGGACCCGTATCTCCGTTTCCCCTTGGGCAAGGACCTCCTCGATCTGGGGCAGTGCAATAAGCCCCTTACCGATCGCCTTTCCATCCCGGACAGCGACGACGAGGTCGACATCCTTCACAACCTCGTTCTTTCTCCTCATGCTGCCGGCAAGGCTTGCCTTGAGGACGCCCTTCACCTTCTCCACCGAGCGGGTGAATTCCTCCGCCAGAGAGGCCACATCCCCGTAGAGAAACCGCCCTCGATACCGCTTGAGGATCTCTATCCCCTGCAAGATATTCTCCTGGGTCTTGGCCCCAAAACCGGGGAGGTCCACCAAGCGGTTCTCCTGACAGGCGTACTCCAGCTCCCCGACGGTAGTAATCCCCAACTTCTCATAGAGGGCCTTGACCTTCTTGGGCCCCAGTTGCGGTATGCGCACCAACTCCCCCAGGCCTGCCGGGACAGCCGCCTTCAACTCTTCGTAATAGGGGAGGCTGCCGGTGGTGACGAGCTCGGAGATCTTTTTGTTCAGAGCCTCCCCGATCCCTTTTATCTGCCTCAACTCCCCCCGCTGTACCACCTCGTCTAAGCTTCCTTCCAAGCCCTTAAGAGCGCGCGCCGCGTTGTGATAGGCCCTTACCTTGAAAGGATTCTCCCCTTTGAGCTCCAGCAGGAAGCCGATCTCCTCCAGGATGGCACTTACCTC
>MGQS01000090.1:10989-11167 GCA_001797905.1 Deltaproteobacteria bacterium RBG_16_54_11
CCTTATGGTTTGAGGTCCGAGCACAAGCTTGTGATCAAAGCGACGATGCTATCCCCCGTAAGTTGCACTGAAGCGACAGGGGAAATGAGCAGCCTTACTTTTCCTTCCCGCCGACGACCTTCTTGAGAAAGGGCTCAAAGAGGTCGATGGGTATCGGGAAGAGGGTAGTCGAATTGTT
>MGQS01000090.1:11177-18957 GCA_001797905.1 Deltaproteobacteria bacterium RBG_16_54_11
ACCTCCCGCAAGGTCTGCAGAAACCGCAGCTGCAGGGCCATGGGATGCTTCTCTATGATGGTAGCGGCGTCGGCGAGCCGCTGGGCTGCTTGGTACTCACCCTCGGCGTTGATGACCTTGGCCCTGCGCTCACGCTCTGCCTCGGCCTGCTTCGCCATGGCCCGCTGCATCTCCTGGGGCAGGTCGATGTGTTTGATCTCCACCAGGGATATCTTGATCCCCCAGATATCGGTCTGCTTATCGAGGATGCTCTGGAGCTTGTGATTGATCTTCTCCCGCTCCGCCAGGATCTCATCCAACTCCACCTGACCTACGATGCTGCGCAGGGTGGTCTGGGCCAACTGGCTGGTCGCATAGAGATAATCCTCCACCTGGACCACGGCGTCCTGCGGAGATATCACCCTGAAGTAGATCACCGCGTTTACCTTAATGGAGACGTTATCCTTGGTGATGACATCCTGAGTCGGGACATCCAGGACCACCGTCCTCAGGGTGATCCTCACCATCTTCTCGATCCCCGGGATGATGAGAAAGAGCCCCGGCCCCCTGGCCCCGACGAGCCTGCCCAGCCTGAAGATAACGCCCCGCTCGTACTCCTTGCAGACCTTGACGGCTGAGCTCAAGATGATAAAAATAAAAATAACACCTATAACTATAAACGTTGCCATTGTTTCCCTCCTTCTCTCGTCTTATATTTTTATCACTCTTACCTTCATTCCGTCCATTTCCTTTACCTGCACCTTCTCACCGGCCTTGATCTCTTCCTCCGCTACCGCATTCCAGAGTTCGCCGCGGATCTCCACGACACCTTCCGGCTTCAGATCAACCGTGGCGACCCCGATCCTACCGATCAGCCCCTCTTTGCCGGTGGTGGGGCGACGGCGGTGGGCCCTGACGACCATGATCAGGGCAAAGAGGAAGAACGCGGCGCTTACCACCACCACGGGCAGGATAAATCGGACAAAGGAGATCTGGAGAAATTCCGCCGGGCTGTCGATGAGCATAACAGAACCCAAAAGCAGGGATATCACCCCTGCGACGGAGAGCATTCCATAGCTGGTGATCTTGATCTCCGCGATAAAAAGGATGATCCCCAAAAGTATCAGGGCGACCCCGGCGTAGTTGATCGGGAGCATCTGCAAGGCAAAGAAGGCCAGGATGAGGCAGATCCCCCCGATGACACCGGGGAGGATAACGCCGGGATTGGCGAGCTCGAAGAAGAGCCCGTAGATGCCGAGCATGAGGAGGATATAGGCGATATTGGGATTCGATATAATGGAGAGGAGCTGGTCACGAAAGGACATCTTTAGGTTCTTCGTCTCGGCGCCTTTGACCTTGAGTGTAATCACATTGCCTGGGGAGATCTCTACCTGCCTGCCGTCGATGCTTCTGAGGAGGTCTTCTAAACTGGGGGATACCAGATCAATGACGCCCAGCTTCAGGGCCTCATCCTCTTTCACCGACACGCTTTCTCTTACCGCCTGTTCGCCCCATTGTTCGTTTCTCCCCCTCTGCTTGGCGATGGTCTTGATATAGGCAACACTGTCGTTGAGGACCTTGGCCTCCATCTTATCGTCCATCTTCTCACCCATCTGCACGGGGTGGGCCGCACCGATATTGGTCCCCGGCGCCATAGCCGCAATATGGGCGGCCATGGTGATAAAAACCCCGGCCGAGCCTGCCCGGGAGCCGCTGGGCGCCACATAGACGATGATGGGGATCTGAGCAGTGAGCATGCGCTTGACGATAGAACGCATCGACTCCATGAGCCCACCGGGGGTATCCATCTGGAGCACCAGACACGAGGCCCCCTCCTTTTCTGCCTTGTCAATCCCCTTGGTGATATATCCCGCCGTGGCGGGGTTTATGATCCCATCGATCTTGAGGAGATAGATAACATTATTCTGGGCAGAAATGATGGAGATCCATGCCGAAACAATGAATAAGGACAAAAAAACCTTTTTTAACATCGGCCCCTTACAAGCTTTCATCGATTTATCAAATTGTACCCAGGAAGTAATCTCCCTGTCAACAGAAAAGCCTGCGGCACTAAAGGGGGACAAATTGACCTGTAACCTTTGCATAAAGGACGGGATGAAGATTTGCCTTGCTTTTCTCCCGACTTCCTGCTATAAGATATGTCATGCCATACAATCGAGTGGTATGCCTCAGAGCAATCATGGGATTGCTGCTCCCCCTCTTTGTGACCTCAGCGGTAGGATGTGCTCTTTTGCCCTGGAAGAAATCCCCGTCGCCCTACACAAAGGCGGAATTAGCCCGCTTATCGGACAAGGATATCTATGTCATCGACGGGGAAAAGTACGTCAAGGTCCAGACAGGAAGAGATGAAAAAGGGAATGTTCAATATGCCTATGTAAAGGTTGACCGCTACTTGGCAGGAGAGGTCGAGCCTGTATCTCTTGAAAAGGAGCAGATAAAGAAGGAGGAAGTTAAAGGGGTAGAGCGAGAGACTGAAGAAGGGACGGCAACAGTGGCGGTACGCGAGCCGGCAAAGCGGGAAACCCATCCCGCTACCTCAAAACTTCTTAAACACCCTTACCTCAAACGCAAGATAGCGGTCCTCCCCTTTGAAGACCGCACCACGTTTACCTTTGAGAAATTCGGGGAGGCCATAGCTGATAGATTGGCCAAGCGGATGGAGGCCAAGGTCTTCACCTGCCTGGTGATGGATCGGGAGATGGTCAGGCTTACTCTCGCAAAATCGGGCCTCACCCCTGCGGATCTCAAAGACCCTGCAAAGGCAAAATTGCTTAACAAGGCGTTGGGAGTGCAGGGGATCATTGTGGGAACGGTCTATGGTCCCTTTGTCAGCACAACAACTGAAGCCGAAGATGAAAAGGTTTCTATGGCCATTGTACGAATAGATGCGAATTTCATCGATGCCGCGCAGGGGCGCATTGCAAGGAAATTTGTCGCCACCAATCCCGCGGCCGGCAGTGAAGAATTTGGGGTGTTGTGTGATGAAAAGGCCAAATACCGGGCCATAGATATGGTCATAGATCAGATCATGGCTCAGGTCGTCGATGAAATAAATGGCATGGATTGGCTGACGCGAATCGCTTTGGTTGAGGGGAATACGGTCTACCTCAATGCGGGTTATCAGACAGGTCTCAAAAAGGGCGACCTCCTGGAGGTATATCCCGCGGGAGACCCCAGCGGAACGAATCCCATTGGCAAGATACAGGTCTCCAAGCTGTTCGGTGTCGATGCTGCAGTAGCTCAGGTAATACAGGGGAGGGTTCAGGTGGACGCAGTAGTGAAACCACCTCCCCAGGGTTAACGAAAGGTTTAGGAGGGTGATAGAGTAACAAAGAAAGGGAGGGGTGGAGCAGATGTTTGAAAAAGGGGACTTCGCCGTTTATCCCGGCCATGGCGTGGGGGCCATTGAAGGCATCGAGAGCATGGATATGGGGGGAAAGGTGCAAGACTTCTATGTGCTCAGCATCCTTGACACAAAGATGACCATCAAGATCCCGAAGGAGAGCGCTTGTATCGCCGGCATGAGGGAAGTGATTGACCCGGAAAAGATCCCAGAGGTCTATGAGATTCTGAAGTGCACGAAGACCCCCAACAATCATCAGCCGTGGAATCAGAGATATCGCGGCTATATGGAAAGGATTCAGAGTGGTTCTATATTTGAGGTGGCCAAGGTATTCCGCGAACTCTACTCTCTCAAAGGCGAGAAAGGGCTTTCCTTCGGAGAGAGAAAGCTAATGGATACGGCCAAGAGGCTCCTCATCAAGGAGTTGGCCGTCTCGAAGGATGCTGAAGAGGCGGACGTCGGGAAGGAAATCCAAGGCATCTTGCCTTAAGTACAGAAAGGCCTTATCATACTTTTTTCCTTTTAAATTTTTATCCGCTCATCTTATCCGAGCTGATACGTGGGTTAATTTCCTTTCCCTTCATCCCGCCTGAGTGAAACGTTCACATTAATCACCATACGGTACGATCAGGAGGTGTCATATGGGGCGGATAGGTCTAAACATCGTGCGCATATCCTTGTTTGCCTTTTGCTTCCTCGCGGGGATATACGTGGGTCCGGAGTTCATGAATTCCCCTTACGCCTCTCTCTGGGGAGGGATCAGTGGGGGTCTGATCGCCGCTGCGGTCGTCCTTTTAGAGATCGGCATCAAACGGGCCTCGGGCAAAGGCATTGTCGGTGCGCTCATCGGACTGGTGGTTGCGTTCTTCGTTACCTATCTGACCACCACGATCTCCATCCCTTCCGCTTGGAGGCAAACGAATCTCTACCCTCTTATCTATATCTTGACCGGATATCTGGGAATCATGATCGGAGTCTGGAAGGGAAAGGAATTCAACCCGGCCAACTGGAAGATTCTCAGCAAGACAGGCCCTCAGGGTGAGATACCCAAGATCCTCGATACCAGCGTCATCATCGACGGAAGGATTGCCGACGTCTGCGAAACGGGATTTCTCGAGGGTCCCTTCATCATCCCCCAGTTTATCCTGCACGAGTTACAGCATATCGCCGACTCCGCCGACCCCCTCAAGAGGAACCGGGGCAGGCGGGGGCTGGACATCCTCAACCGGATACAAAAGCAAAGCGACCTGGAGGTGAGGATATCGGACCAGGACTTTCCGAAATTGCAAGAGGTGGATGCCAAGCTGATCGAATTGGCCAAGAGAATCAACGGGAGGATCATTACCAACGATTTCAACCTGAATAAGGTTGCCGAGCTTCTGGGGTTGACGGTCCTGAACATCAACCAGCTGACCAACGCCTTGAAGCCCGTCGTCCTCCCCGGAGAGACCATCCATATCCAGATCCTCAAGGAGGGGAAAGAGCCGGGCCAAGGGGTAGCCTATTTGGATGACGGCACCATGGTCGTGGTGGAGGAGGGGAAAAAGATCATCGGCAAGGAGCTCGATGTCGTGGTCACCAGCGTACTGCAGACCACGGCGGGCAGGATGATCTTCGCTCGACCCAAGGACGAGGAGCCCGTCACCGAGGAACCCTCGGTGCGGGCAAGGAAGGCGCATGGTTGAGAAGGCGCAACCAGAATACCGGATAGGGATGGGTTATGATGTACACCCCTTTGCCGAGAATCGCCCCTTAATCCTGGGGGGAATAACGATCCCGTACCATCAAGGGCTTGCCGGGCACTCGGACGCCGATTGCCTTGCGCATGCAATCTGCGACGCCCTCTTGGGAGCCATCTCCGAAGGGGATCTCGGCAAGCACTTCCCCGACTCTGATCCCCGGTATAAGGATGCGGAGAGCCTGCTGCTTTTGAAAAAGGTGGCTGCAATGGTAGAGCGGAAGGGCTTTCGGATAACCAACATCGATGCCACCATCGTGGCCCAGGCCCCTCAGCTGGCACCTCATCGCGCTCAGATGGAAGAAGCGATCGCGACTGCCGTAAAGGTTGAACATGCGCGGGTGAATGTCAAGGCAACCACGACCGAGGGGTTGGGCTTTATTGGCAGGGGCGAGGGGATTGCCGCGTATGCCATAGCCCTGCTGGAGGGGAGATGAAGCAGGGGGTGAGGGTCCGGTTTGCCCCGAGCCCGACAGGGTTGTTGCACATCGGGAATGCACGGACAGCCCTGTATAATAAACTCTTTGCCCTGCAACATAACGGGGTCTTCATCCTCAGGATTGAGGACACCGATGTTGCCCGACGCGATCCGGCTGCCGAGGCCGCCATCATGGAGGACCTGCGCTGGATGGGGTTGTCCTGGGACGAGGGCCCGGCTGCGGGAGGAGGGCACGGTCCCTACCGCCAGTCCGAACGCACGAAGATCTATCAGGAGTACGCCCAGCGGCTCCTTCGGGAAGAAAGGGTCTATCCATGCTTTTGCACGCCCGAAGAGCTGGCCGAGATGCGCGAGCAGTTGCTGGCCGGGGGTCAGACGCCTCGTTATGGCGGCAGGTGCCGGGGGCTCTCACCTCAGCAGGTCAAGGAACTGGAGCGCGAGGGGAGGAAGCCCTCGCTGCGCTTCAAGGTGCCTGACGGGGTTACCGTGATACGGGATATCATCCATGGGAAAAAGGTATTCGAGAATAAAACCATAGGGGATTTCGTCATCATGCGCTCCGATGGCAGCCCGGCCTACAACTTCGCCGCCGTTGTCGATGATGCCTCGATGGGGATCACCCACATCATCAGAGGCGAGGATCACCTCCCCAACACCCCGCGCCAGATCATCCTCTACGAGGCCCTCGGATCGATCCCCCCCAGCTTTGCGCATCATCCGCTGTTGGTGGCCTCTGATGGGGAGAGGCTGAGCAAGAGGCATGGTGCGGTCTCAGTGCGGGCCTACCGGGAGCAGGGGTTTCTCCCCGAGGCCGTGGCAAATTACCTCGCCCTGCTCGGGGGAGGGTTCCCGGCTGGCGATGAGATCATCGCCTTGGCGGAGATGGTCCGGCGATTCTCCCTGGAGCGGATCGCCAGGAGCCCGGCGGCATTCGACCTCGGGAAGCTGCGCTGGCTAAACCGTGGCCATTTGCGCGCCATGCGCGGCGAGGAGATCCTTCCCCATGCCCGCCCCTTTCTCCAGGATCTCCCTCTCGAGGGTGTGACGGAAAAATGGCTGGTGCAGATCCTGGACGCAATCAAAGAAAATGTCGAGACCCTTGCCGAGCTCAGGGGGAATATCTCCATCTTTCTGCCTGGGGAGTTTTCCATGGACGATGAAGCCCGCTCAGTCCTCGCAGTGGATGGGGCCCTGGCGGCAATTAAGGCCATGGAGGAGGTAGTGGAAGGGATGGAGGAGATAAACGAGGGGGATTTCCCCGGGATAGTCGCCGCGCTCAAAGAGCGGACCGGACTCAAAGGGAAAGAGCTCTTCGCCCCCATCCGGGCGGCCCTCACCGGCAGGGCCGAGGGACCGGAGCTGAAAAAGGTGCTGCCCCTCTTGGGCAAGAGAGTGATCCTGGAGAGGTTGGCTCAGGCGTTAAAGTAAACTATCCCGCTGAGGGCGGGACTTAAGGGTTCAATCCCGCGTTTCGCGGGAAAGGGGTCAATCCCGCCCCGCACTATAGATTTAAGGCAGCGGGATCCCGCATCCAATAAAATCTAAATTAAGGAGTGGGATCGACCCCCCGAACCCTTTCGGGTTAAAAATTTGAATTAAAACCTTCTCGAAAGGCGAAAAGTTGTACCCGCAGAATAAGGTAAGAAGAGGAAGCAGCGATGGCGTTGCGCGTCTATAACACCATGACTCAGAAAAAGGAGGAATTGATCCCCCTGCAAAAGGGGCGTATCGGCATGTATGCCTGCGGGGTCACGGTCTATGACCTCTGCCACATCGGCCACGCCCGCAGCGCCGTGGTCTTCGATGTGATCTACCGGTATCTCCGGCACAAGGGGTACGAGGTGACCTATGTACGCAACTTCACCGATGTGGACGACAAAATCATCAAGCGGGCCCAGGAGGAAGGCGTCAGCACCGAGGAGATCGCCGCACGATACATCCGGGAGTTCTATATTGACATGGGGGCCTTGGGGATGTTGAAGCCGACCATGGAGCCCAAGGCCACCGAGCACATCCCGGAGATGATCGCCCAGGTTGAGCAGCTTGTAGAGAAAGGCCTTGCCTACCAGGTAGAAGGGGATGTCTACTATGCGGTAGAGAAATTCCCTGAGTACGGCAAGCTCTCCAAGAGGAGCCTCGATGAGATGCAGGCCGGCGCGCGGGTGGAGGTGGATGAGCGGAAGCGCAACCCCCTCGACTTCGCCCTCTGGAAGGCGGCCAAGCCCGGAGAGCCCTCGTGGCCTGCACCCTGGGGCAAGGG
>MGQS01000090.1:19138-20408 GCA_001797905.1 Deltaproteobacteria bacterium RBG_16_54_11
CAACATCGCCAAGGAGAAGATGTCCAAGTCCCTGGGGAATTTCTTGACGATCAAGGATATCCTCAAAGAATATCACCCGGAGGTGGTGCGTCTCTTTCTCCTCTCCCGGCACTACCGCAGCCCTGTCGACTTTTCCAGCCAGGGCATGGAGGAGGCGCGCCAAAATCTGGAACGGTTCTATCAGGTCTTAGGGGGGATCGACGAGCTACTCCATGCGGAAAGGGAAGAGATTGCTGAAAAGAAGGGGCTCTCTCCAAAAGAAAAAACGGCTTTTCAAAAGGTGGAGGAGCTCACCAGCGAATTTGAAAAGGCCATGGATGACGACTTCAACACCGCCGCTGCCCTCGCCCCGCTTTTTGAGCTGAGCCATGACCTCAACCGGATCGTGCAAAGCCCTTCTGCCCATAGAACAAAGATCCTGCGCAAGGGGAAAGAGGCCTTTGCCTTGGCAGGAGGAGTATTAGGAATCTTTCAGGAGGACCCCCGGTTATTTCTCGAAAAGGAGCGGCAGCGAAAGGCCCAGACGCTCACCATCACCCCAGAGGAGATCGAGGGGTTGATCAGGGAGCGGAATGAGGCCCGCAGCAAGAAAAACTGGGCCCGGGCCGACGAGATCAGGGATCACCTCGCCTCCCAGGGGATCATCCTCGAAGATGGCCCGCAAGGGACAACCTGGCGGGTACAGTAGATTTGATTTCGCAATAAAAAAGGGCGGGGTTGCCCTTGCCCTAGGCATGGCAGGTTATTCAAGGTTAGAGAGCTATATGAACTGCCCCCCTCGATGAACCACTCCTGAAAAAATCCTTACAGGACCTTGCATCAAAAACCAAGGATATGCATTTTTTATATATACAGGCGTTTCTGTGTTACAATAAAAATGCCCCATGCTTATAATACGAATACCAGTGCACCAGGGAAAATCGGAATAATCATGGCTCGTTTTAAACTCGTATCTCCCTTTAACCCCACAGGGGATCAGCCCCAGGCCATCGAGCAGCTGGTGGCGGGGCTCAGGGAGGGGGCGCGGGATCAGGTCCTGCTCGGCGTCACCGGCTCGGGCAAGACCTTTACCATGGCTAACTGCATCGAGCAGGTTCAAAGACCCACCCTCGTCATCTCCCACAACAAGACCCTGGCAGCCCAGCTCTACAGCGAGTTTCGCGACCTCTTCCCCGAGAACGCCGTGGAGTTTTTCGTCAGCTACTATGACTACTACCAGCCCGAGGCCTATATCCCCAGCGGCGATATCTATATTGAGAAGGATACCTCC
>MGQS01000090.1:20621-26064 GCA_001797905.1 Deltaproteobacteria bacterium RBG_16_54_11
GAGCGCAACGACATCGACTTCCACCGCGGGACTTTTCGCGTCCGGGGGGATGTGGTAGAGATCTTCCCGCCGTATGAGGAGGCCAAGGCCATTCGCTGCGAGCTCTTCGATGACGTCATCGAGGGGCTCTACGAGATCGACCCCTTGCGGGGCAAGGTGATCTCATCGCTGGAAAAGGTCGCCATCTACCCCAGCAGCCACTACGTCACCACCTCTGAGCGGACACGGCTGGCCATGGCAGGCATAAAAACAGAGCTGCAGGAGCGGCTCGCGGAGTTCAAATCACAGAACAAGCTCCTGGAGGCCCAGCGCCTGGAGCAGCGCACCATGTTCGATCTGGAGATGTTTCAGGAGATCGGCTACTGCAAAGGGATCGAGAACTACTCCCGCCATCTCACCGGCCGCCAACCAGGGGAGCCGCCGCCCACGCTCATCGACTACCTGCCCAAAGACGCCCTCATCATGATCGACGAGTCCCATGTCACCATACCCCAGCTCGGCGGGATGTACTACGGGGACCGTTCCCGCAAGGAGACTCTGGTGGAGTACGGTTTTCGCCTCCCCTCGGCCCTGGACAACCGTCCCCTCACCTTTGAGGAGTTCGAGGAGCGGGCCAAGCAGATCATCTACGTCTCCGCCACGCCGGGTGAGTATGAATTGGCCCGGAGCGATGGAAGGGTGGCGGAGCAGATCATCAGGCCCACGGGGCTGATGGACCCGGCCATTGAGGTAAAGCCGGCGCGCAACCAGGTGGACGACCTCCTCGGGGAAATCAAGGAAAGAGTTGAGAAGGGCGACCGGGTCCTGGTCACCACCCTGACCAAGCGGATGGCCGAGGACCTGACGGAATACTACGCCGACCTCGGTGTCCGGGTAAAGTACCTCCACTCGGACATCGACACCCTGGAACGGGTGGAGATCATCAGGGACCTGCGCCTCGGAAAGTTCGATGTGCTGATCGGAATCAACCTCTTGCGGGAGGGGCTCGACATCCCCGAGGTTTCGCTCGTGGCCATCCTCGACGCCGATCGCGAGGGGTTTCTGCGCTCGCAGCGGGCCTTGATTCAGACCTGCGGCAGGGCAGCCAGAAACGTGGCAGGCAAGGTTTTGATGTACGCCGAGGCCATCACCCCCTCCATGGCCCGGGCCATCGAGGAGAGCGCCAGGCGGCGGCGTATCCAAGAGGAATACAATCGCGTCCACGACATCACCCCTGAGACCATCAAGAAGACGATCCACGACGTCCTCGGCTCCGTGTATGAGGCCGATTATTATACCGTCCCCGTGGTGCGGGAGGACGCGGAGGGATACCTCTCCCCCCGGGAGGTGCCCAAGGCCATCAGGCAGCTCAAAAAGGAGATGCGCAGGGCAGCCGAGCAATTGGAGTTTGAGCATGCAGCCGAGCTCAGGGACCGCATCCAGCGCCTGCAGGAGGCCGCCATTACCCGGGATATACCGTTGGATGAGTAAAATTCAATCGCCTGGAGGCGATTGAGGGGTCGAGGATTCAAGGGGTCAATCCCGCTCCCTGATTTAGATTTTATGGAGTGCGGCCGAAGGTGGCCCTTTGGCCAGATCTGTCGCTTTGCGACACCCCATCAATAAAAATATCCGAATGGTAGGGGGCCGCAAAGCGGGAGGATTCAATCCCACTCCGCAATGTGAATTTACGACAGCGGGATGCCGTAAGCGGCAGGGGTCGAGCGGTTAAATTTTCACAATAATTTCCCTCCCCCTTGATGGGGGAGGGTACGGAAGGGTGGGTGATCCCCCTCCCCTCAATCCCCTCCCCTCAATCCCCTCCCCCCAGGGGAGGGGAGAGTAATTTTTTGAAATTAAGATCTTAGATTGTATCCCATAAGAGGACAATAATAATAGATGAAAGAGACGGATCTTCAGACCCAAGTAGAGGCATTGCCCCAGGCCCCGGGGGTCTATCTCTTCAAGGACCCGAAAGGGGGAATCCTCTATATCGGCAAGGCCAAGGACCTGCGCAAGCGGGTGCGGTCCTACTTTCAGGGGCGGGAGCAGGACACGAAGACCTCCATCATGCTCTCCAAGGTTGGTCAGGTTGACCACATCGCCACCCGGACGGAGAAGGAAGCCTTGATCCTGGAAGATACCCTGATCAAAGAACACCACCCCCGTTACAATATCCAGCTCAGGGACGACAAGCGCTACCCCTTGATCCGGCTCGGCATGGGAGAGCGCTTCCCCCGCCTCTCCGTGGTCAGACGGTTCAGGCAGGACAACGCCCTCTACTTCGGCCCCTTTCCCTCGGCAACCTCCATGCGTGAGACCCTGAAGGTAATCCATAAGGCATTTCCCCTGCGCCGCTGCAGCGCGGCGCAGTTCGCCCACCGCTCGCGCCCCTGCCTCAACTTCCAGATGAATCGTTGCCTGGCCCCGTGCTGCAATGAAGTGAGCGAGGAGGCATACAACCGGATCGTGCAGGAGGTTCGTCTCTTTCTGGAAGGGAAGAGCGATTACCTCGTCGAGGAGTTACGCCGAAGGATGGAGGACGAGGCCCAGGCCCTCCGTTTCGAAGAGGCGGCCAGGACCAGGGATCGCCTCGCCGCCCTGGAGCGGATCATCGAGGGTCAAAAGGTCGTTTCCCAGGATAGCTCTCATAGAGATGCCGTCGGCATTGCAAGGCAAGGGGGTAAGGTCGGGATACAAATCCTCTTCGTTCGCGGTGGGAAGCTCCTGGGAGGACGGTTCTTCACCATCACGGATTCAGGGCTCCCTGATCGGGAGATCATATCCTCCTTTGTGCGACAGTTCTACGGACAAGGGCGGTTTATCCCGCAGGAGATCCTCGTTCCCGTACCCCTGGAGGACGCCCCTGTCCTGGAGGAGGTATGGGGGGAGCAAAGGAAGGGAAAGGTTCGGGTCCGCCACCCCCGCAAAGGAAAAGCAGGGTATGACCTGCTCCAGATGGCTGAGGAGAATGCCCAGGGTAAACTCCTCGGACAACTTAAGGGGGAGGATGCCCTGCAGGAGATGAAGGAGCGCTTTAACCTGGCGCATGTCCCCGTCAGGATCGAGGGGTTCGACATCTCCAACCTGGGGGGTGGCCTGGCTGTCGGCTCGCAGGTGGTCTTCGAGCAGGGGGAACCGGCCAGGGCTTGCTATCGCAGATACCGGATCAAGACCGTGGAGGGGATAGACGACTACGCCATGACCTATGAGGTCCTCTTAAGGAGACTGCGCCGCGGAAAGGACGAGGGTGACCTGCCCGATCTCATCCTTATCGACGGCGGAAAGGGACAACTCAACGTGGCCCTGGAGGTGCTCAAGGAATTGGGGATCGAGGGGATAGATGCCCTGAGCCTCGCCAAGAAACGAAAACCGGAGGAGGCGGAAAAGGTCTTCCTCCCCAACAAGAAGGAGCCCATCCCCCTGCGCACTTCGTCCCCTGCCTCGTTGCTCCTGCAGCGGGTCAGGGATGAGGCCCACCGCTTCGCCATCACCTTCCATACGCGCCTGAGAAGCAAGGCGGCGTTGTCCTCTATCATCGACCAGATACCCGGCATTGGGAAGACCAGAAAACAAGCGCTCCTCGAACACTTCAAGGGGTTGGAAGGCGTCTTCAACGCCACACCCGACGAGCTGGCGCAGGTGCCAAGGATGAACATTGCCCTTGCCCAACAGGTCTGGGAGCATTTACACAATAACTTACCACGGAACGACACGGAATCTCACCGACAGAAAAAAACTCATGAAAATTCCGTGTGAATCCGTGAAAATCCGTGGTGAATTAAGAATTGTTTACCACGGAGGGACACAGAACATCACCGATAGAATAATAAAGATGAATAATATTTCCGTGCAATTTTCGTGGATATCCGTGGTGAATTAAGAATTGTTTACCACGGAAGGACACGTCCCGCACTGCTTTTATAAAAATATGAATGACGGGATGTCGCAAAGCGACAGATTATCACGGATAGAATTATCATGATAAATTTTAATAACAATTCAGTGTAGCTCCGTGAATATTCGCGGTGAATCGAGAATAATCTACCACGGAAGGACGTGGAGCGACATCGATAGAATAAAAAAATCTTATGACGATTCCGTGTATTTCCGTGTAATTCCGTGGTAAATCAGTATTTAGATGAAAGGAGGAGCAATGCAGATCAAGATCAATAAGGCGATCATAGAATTGGCCCAGGGGGACATCACGCGGCAGGGGACCGATGCCATCGTCAATGCCGCCAACACTACCCTTCTCGGAGGGGGCGGGGTGGATGGGGCCATCCATAGGGCAGCAGGGCCGGAGCTGCTGGCGGAAAGCAGGACCCTGGGTGGGTGCGAGACCGGAGATGCCAAGATCACCAAAGGGTATCGGCTCAAGGCCAGACAGGTGATACATACCGTGGGACCTGTCTATCGCCGGGAAGGGCCGCAAGCAGCTGAGCTTTTGGCCAGCGCCTATCGCCGGAGTTTAGAGGTTGCCGGCGAGCATCATCTCAAGAGCATCGCCTTCCCCTCCATCAGCACCGGGGCATACGGCTATCCTTTGGATGAGGCAGCCCCCATCGCCCTCAAGACGGTGGCGGACTTTCTCAAGAAGCATCCGGAGATCGAGCTGGTCCGCTTTGTGCTCTTTGATGGGAAGACACTGGTGGCCTACGAGGAGGCGCTTAAAAAGCTATCAGCAGATTAGAAGTGACACGAGGGGCTGCTTGGAAAATACTGTGTTAGCAGGAGGATCGCATGGCAAAACTCTTTGACGTCACAAAGTTAAATGGGATGACTCTGAAGAACCGGTTTGTCAGGTCTGCCACGGCTGAGGGGATGGCAACAGAGGATGGGGAGAGCACACCACGCTTGGTCGACCTCATGACCGCGTTGGCCGACGGGGGTGTGGGGCTTATCATCACCGGCCATGCCTATGTCGACAAAAGGGGGCAGGCGACCCCTGCACAGCTCGGCATATACGATGACCGCCTCATCCCCGGCCTGCGCGCCATGACGGAGGCGGTGCATGAAAGGAATGGAAAGATAGTTGCCCAGCTTGCCCACTCAGGCATGCTTGCCATTCCCAAGCTCATCGGCAAGCCACCCCTGGCCCCGTCAGCCATTGAAGGGTTAGCACAGGTCCCCCTTCAGGAGATGACCCTTGAGGATATTAATGAGACTGTTGAGGCCTTTGGCCAGGCTGCCGGGCGCGCTTGCGAGGCCGGATTTGACGGCGTCCAGATCCACGCGGCGCACAGCTATCTGCTGAGCCAATTCCTCTCCCCTGCCTTTAATCATCGAACGGATGCCTACGGAGGCAGTATAGAGAACAGGGTCAAGATGCTGCTGGAGGTTTTGCAGGGCATACGAAAGAGGGTTGGACAGGATTATCCCGTCTTGATCAAGATGAATGCCCGTGATTACCTGGAAGGAGGCATCGAGCTTGAGGATTCCGTGCAAGCAGGCGCCATGTTGA
>MGQS01000090.1:26070-31444 GCA_001797905.1 Deltaproteobacteria bacterium RBG_16_54_11
CAGGGGTTGACGCCATCGAGGTCAGCGGCGGCACCTTTGCATCCGGTGACCTCATGCCAGTGCGCACGGGGATTGTGACGGAAGGTGATGAGGCGTACTTCAAGACCGAGGCCCGCGCCTTTAAGGAGCAGATCGATCTTCCTATTATCCTGGTAGGCGGGATCAGATCTTTTCATATTGCCGAAAGGATTGTGATTGATAAGATCGTGGACTACATCTCCATGTGCCGGCCCTTTATCAGGGAGCCCGGCCTGATAAACCGGTGGCTATCAGGTGATCGGGGAAAAGCAACCTGCCTCTCCGACTCTAAGTGCCTCAGACCCGCCCTGGCCGGAAAGGGGGTTTACTGCGTGGTGGAAAAGCGGTTGAGGGATAAAAAATAGGGAGGCATTCCGCATGACGTATTCATCACCCATGAGGCCTGGAAATCCCCCCTTACCCCCCTTTAGGAAACCGAAGGTGACCCTTTGGTCAGGGGGGATGGGGGGGATTGAAACCTACTTTCTCTGTGGCAAAGGGTAAAAGGATGATATGCCCTCAATGCAGATTCGAGCAGCCTGACGAGAATGCCGAGTGCCGGAAGTGTGGTATTGTCTTTAAGAAATATCGCGCGCCGCAGGATGCGTTGGCGCGTGAAGGGGAAAAGCATGTGCCGCGCGAGGCACCAGCCTCAGCAGGGGAGGAACCATATTCCGGCAGCTACCTGAAGGAGCTTTTCTTTTTCGTTAAACCCCTCATTAACCCCTTTTCATTTGGCGGCAGGGTGGTTGTCTTTTTAATCATCTTCATCTGGGGATGGCGATTCATCCTTAGTTCTCCGGAGAGCACCTATACCGCCCAATCGTTCATGCACCTCGTCAACCTCCCCTTCCATGAGGCCGGGCACATCATCTTTAGCCCCTTCGGGAAGTTCATTCAGACCCTGGGCGGGACTTTGGGACAGCTGCTCATGCCCCTGGTCTGCTGTGCGGTCCTTCTGCTCAAGACCAGGGATACCTTTGGGGCTTCGGCAGCTCTGTGGTGGTTCAGTGAAAACTTCATGGACATCGCTCCGTACATCAACGATGCCCGGGCGCTGGAGCTCCCCCTGTTAGGCGGCGTGACGGGGAAAGGCGTCGTTGACTACCATGATTGGGAATATATCCTGGGGAAACTGGGGTTGCTGCAGTTAGACCACACCCTCGCTTCTCTCTCGTACTTCATCGGCATCGGACTCATGCTCGGCACCTTTGCGTGGGGAGGTTACCTGCTTGTCAAGCAATTTCAGAATCTCGATACCAAATAGTCCTTTACAAGAGAAAGGTCCAAACTATATATACAATCCCCTCTCACGGTTCAAAGGATCACTAACGCGCGAAACAGACGGCTCCAAAAAGCTGCTGACGCTTTTTTGTCAGTCCCTGCTCATCTGCTGGGCATTGCGCTCGATTTCGCTCAGATGGAATTTAAAACAGCTATGCCCTCTCCTGCGCAAATACTGTACCTTTTCCCCGCACCAGGGGCAGATTAGATATCTTTTGTCCGCCTTTGCAGGCGGATTTGTCTTTGTCCTTGCCATATCTACCTTCTTTCCGTCTCACCCGAATCCTCTTCATAGAAATAAGGTAAACCTCCAATCTTTCGGTATAGTAATATGTGCATCCATCAGGGTATTTTCAAGGTTATCCACATCAATAAATATCAATTTGTTCGATTTAAAGGGGTATCCGTTACGCCCTCCGAAAGCCCGGCAATAGGGCGGAGGCCTAACGCTAAGAAGCGTTAGCTCAGCAACGATCGTCTAGGTAGGCGGTTGCGGTCCCCCTATTTCCCCGCGGCCTTTTCCTCTGCTTCCTGTATCTTGCTCAGGGTGAGGTGATGTCTTCCCAGATACAGAAAGCCGGCGAGGGTGATGGGGATATAGTTGACGGCGTGGAAGACGATGGCCAGGCTCAAGGCCTTTTCCAGGGGGATGTTGTAGAGGACGAGGGCATAGGCTACTGCGGCGTGATAGGGGCCGATAGTGCCCGGGGTTGAGGGTATCATCATGGCCAGGCAGATGGCCAGCAAGACCATTACCGAGGCGGCGAGAGAGAGCTTGAGTCCGAAGGCAAGCCCGATAAGATAGATAGAATAAGCGAAGATTGCCCAGATAACGAGGGAGTAGAGAAAGGCGATTATCATAGTAGCGGTGTTCTCCACGGAGAGGAGGCCATTCCTAAACGATTGGACGCTGGAGATGCCACGGGTCGCCAGTTTCGAAGAAAAGGGGCGGGTGAAGAATAGGACGATCTTGAGAAACCACCGCGTCCGGGTTTTGATGATTACGAGTATCGCAAAGGCAAAACCGCAGATGGCCATGGTTATGTATCCCCCGAGCATAAGCCCCTTTTTAAAAGGGATGTTTCCCGGGGGAAGTTCGACGAAGGCGAGGACCACGGCAAGCAGACCTAGTACGGTAAGGCCATCAAAGAGCCGCTCCAACACGACGGTAGCGAAGGACGCACTCTTGCCGATACGCTCGCTACGACCAATGATATAGGCCCGCAGGAAGTCTCCCAGGCGGACCGGAAGGACATTATTGGCCATAAAGCTGATGATCATACTTTCAAAGAGACTGTGGAACCCGATTTTTTTGATGGGTCGCAGCAAATAGCCCCAGCGTACGGCCCTGAGGGCCATGGACAGGAAAATGATGACAACGATGGGGATCAGATAGAGATAGTTGGCCTTTTGGAGGTTTTCAAGCAGCTGACGTAGATCTATCTTGCGAAAGGCCAGATAGACTATAACTACGCTGAAGGCAAATCCGAGCCAGGCCTTCCAATGCCTCATTTCCCCCTCAGGATCTCCTTTGCCTTTTGAATATCTTGTCCTATCTGGCGCACCAGCGCATCAACGGAGGGGAAGGTCTGCTCATCCCGGAGCTTGTCAACCAGGGCGACCTGCAACTCCTTCCCGTAGAGATCGCCGTGGTAGTCAAAGAGAAAGACCTCGACGGCAAGCTTCTCATCGCCAAAGGTGGGGTTGGTTCCAATGTTCACTACTCCGTCATATGTCTGTTCATCCACAATAACGGTGGCGGCATAGACCCCCTCTTTGGGGTAGAGGTCCTGGGTGATCTCCAGATTGGCGGTGGGAAAGCCCAAGCCCTTGCCCCGCGCGTGCCCGTGAATGACCTTGCCGAGCATGAAGAAGTTGCTGCCCAACATGCGGTTGGCTTCTCTGATATCCCCCCGTGCGATCAACTCCCGTATCCGCGTGCTGCTCACTACCTCGCCGGCCACGGTGTGAGGGGGGATGATCTCCACCCCAAAGCCGAGCTCTTCCCCTATCTTGTTCAGCTCCTGGGGTGTGCCTGTTCGACCTTTGCCGAAGGTAAAATTGAATCCCACTACCACCCAGCAGGGGGCAATGCGCCGTTGGACGATCTCCTGGATAAACTCCTTCGCGGACATGCGGGCAATATCCTCGGTAAAGGCGAGGTTGATGGTAACGTCGACACCAAATTGTTCCAGGAGCATCATCTTCTTGCGATAGGGGGTGATGAGGGGAATCTGCAGCTCGGGGTGCAAGAACTTAACAGGATGGGGCTCAAAGGTGAGGACCACTGCTTCCTTTTTACCGTCCCTGGCCAGCTCGATGACCCGCTTGATGATCGCCTGATGGCCGAGATGGAGGCCGTCGTAGTTACCAATGGTCACAACCGGGGAGGAGAAATCCTCTCTGGTAAAGGTGAGGTCATCGATGATCCGCATGGGGAAACCTTCCACTACCCTTGACAAGGGCAGTGGATTAGTATAGGTTATCGTTTAAGTTTTTGCAATGGATTCGTGCCGAAGTGGCGGAACTGGTAGACGCGCTAGGTTCAGGGTCTAGTGGGCGTATGCCTGTGCGGGTTCGAGTCCCGCCTTCGGCACCAGAGAGATTTCAAGGGCCTTCCTTCTCAAGAGAAGGCCTTTTTTATTGACCCCTTCAGTGAAGGAGATTATATCCTCGCCGTGAGTCGAAGACTTTAATGAAGTCCTAAAAGGGTCCAAGGGGTCCAGTCCCGCCTTTGGCGGGATTGAATCCTCAAGCCGTGGCCTTTAATCGATGATAGTTGACTTTCTCGGTTAGCGATGACCACAATGATAATATAATTAGGTGGCTATTTCTATGAACAACGGCCTCCTCAGCATCAGGGGATTAAAGACCTTTTTTTTCACCCGCTGGGGCGTTGTCAAGGCGGCAGACGGGGTGGACCTCTCCGTACGGAAAGGGGAGACCCTGGGGCTGGTGGGGGAGTCGGGGTGCGGCAAGAGTATCACTGCCCTTTCCATCCTCCGTCTGGTCCCGAGACCCAAAGGGCGGATCGTGGGTGGAGAGATCGTGTTTCAGGGCAGGGATCTCCTGACGCTGGAGGAGGAAGAGATGCGCGCTATCCGGGGCGGGGAGATCGGGATGATCTTTCAGGAGCCCATGACCTCTCTCAACCCCGTTTTCAGCACCGGGTCTCAGGTGGTCGAAGCAATGCCGTCAACAGAGCCCCGTTTTAAGGAAGATCTCTTCCGGGCACTTCGTGGCCTGTCTTGAGGTTTGAATGGTGAAAGAGAAATTGGGGCCGCCGGTATGGTAAGGGTATTGGATTTGTCAGGAGGATTTTATTAAGGGGGAGTCCGTTAAGCGGCGTTATCTTACTTTTCTTCTTTTCCCGAGATGGTGTCCGATTTCAGGAAATCCTCGCCGCCGGATGAGCCCTCGGTGGAATACTGAGTGGGTTGTGTTCCCTCTTTAAAGCACTCAAAAATGACATCTTTGGCGCCGGGGGGCGCAAGCAGCCCGGTGTCGCGATCGATCTTGGCAAAGACGATACCCTCGGGGATGGGGAAGTTCCTCACCGGCCTTCCCGCTACGGCCTTTTGCATACAGGATACCCAGATGGGAGAGGCGGCCCGGGAGCCTGTCTCGAACCTCCCCAAGGGCTTCTTCTCATCAAAGCCCACCCACACGCCGGTGATCAGATCGGGGGTGTAGCCGATAAACCAGGCGTCGGTGTATTCATTGGTGGTGCCGGTCTTGGCCGCACAGGGACGGCCCAGTTCCCTCGCCCTCCAGCCGGTCCCCTCCTGCACGACCCCCTTCAAGAGGCTCGTCATAATATACGCGCTCTGCTCACTGATGACCTGAGGACAGACGCCCTCTCTGCCGCTTTTTAAGTCCTCCTCAATGATGGTCCCCTCCTTCGTGCCCAGGTCTGCCTCCAGGGGCCAGGGGTTGGTCTCCTCCAGGGTATTTCCATCCCGATCCGCTACCTGCCGTATGAAGATGGGTTTAAGCAGGTGCCCGCGGGCGGCAAACACCGCATAGGCCCTCACCAGCTCCAAGGGGGTGACCTCTGAGGAGCCTAACGAGA
>MGQS01000090.1:31483-33520 GCA_001797905.1 Deltaproteobacteria bacterium RBG_16_54_11
GCATAGGGGACCCCTATATCCCGCATCAGCTTGATGGTCACCACATTCCGGGAGTTGGTCAAAGCGGTCCTCAGGGTGGTAGGGCCGTAGAATCTATCTTCATAGTTCTTGGGTTTCCAATCGTCATCCTTGAGGGCGTCTTCATAGATGACCGGGGAGTCGATGATGACGGAGGCAGGGGTAAACCCCTTGTCCAGGGCAGCGGCGTAGATGATGGGTTTAAAGGCGGAGCCGGGTTGCCGCCGGGCCTGCAGGGCGCGGTTGAACTGGCTTTCCAAAAAGTTATTCCCCCCCACCATGGCCCGGACATATCCGGTGGGGATCGCCAGGGAGATGAGTGCCCCCTGGACCTTGGGATTCTGGTCAAGATCGAGGGTCAAGAGCCCCTTGGGGGGTATCGCCCGCACCTTGGCGCGGATGACATATCCCTCCTTGAGGGCCTGCTGCGGGTTTTTCAACTGGGCAGTGGTATAATCCACCTCGGGGTCCAGGCTTCGCGCCCAGCGCATCTGCTCGAAGGGGATATGCCCGGTTCTATCTCCAATCCGCACTAATACGCGCTTATTGTCTTTGGTAATCTCCGTTACTACGCCAAGATAGGTCTCGCCGACCGTGAGGGGCTTTTCCGTAAGCTTCTGGGCTATTTCCCGGCAAAAGGCGTCAATCTCCTCTTTCTTTAATACCTGCTCGGGCCCCCGATATCCCTGTCTCCTGTCCAGCTCCGTAAGCCCGGCCTGCATGGCCTCTTGGGCCGCCTTTTGGTTCACGAGGTTTAAGGTGGTATGGACCTGAAGGCCTTGGGTGTAGAGGGCCTCTTCACCATATTTCTCCTGGAGGTATATCCTGACGTATTCGGTGAAATAGGGGGCGGTGTTGAGGAATGCGTTTTCCCTCGATTGTATCTTTAAGGAAACGCGGTAGGCCGCATCAGCCGCTTGTTGGGTGATATAGCCTTCTTCGACCATCCGCCCCAATACGTAGGCCTGGCGCGCCTTGGACCGTTCAAAGTTCTTCAGGGGGGAATAATTCTCCGGGGATTGGGGGAGGCCTGCCAGCAGGGCAGCCTCGGCGAGGGTGATCTCTTCGACCCCCTTTGTGAAGTAATCGCGCGCAGCTGCCTCCACCCCATAGTTGCCGTGTCCCAGATAGATCTGATTCAGATAGATATAGAGGATCTCCTCCTTGGTAAGATACTTTTCTATCCGGTGGGCCAGGATGAACTCCCTGATCTTCCTGGAAACGGTCCTCTCCCTGGACAGGACCATGGAGCGGACCGTCTGCTGGGTAATGGTGCTTCCCCCCTGGGTGATCTGGCCTGCCAGGATGTTTCTGCCCATGGCCCGCAGGATGCTGATGTACGAGATCCCCTTGTGCTGGAAGAACTTGGCATCCTCGGCCGCCACAAAGGCCTGGCTGAGGACCTCGGGGATCTGCTGCATGGGGACGACGATCCTGCGCTCCTTGGAGAACTCTCCCACCAGCTCCCCTTCATCGGAGAGGACCTTGGTGATGATGGGCGGCTTGTAATCTTCCAGCGATTTGATGGGGGGGAGGGTGAAGGAGAAATAGAGGTACGCACCCAGCCCGATCAATAGAAAGGCGAGGATGAGGCAGGGGACAAGCATCAGGTAGGATCTTCTCGCCCTCTTCTTCCGTTCCTCTTCCTCTTTTTGTTCATCAAAAAGGGTATTGTCTTCCGGGAAATCCATAGTATAATAATAGCACAGAAGGATGGGGATGGAAAGCTCAAAGTCAGGGGGTGCGGATAAGGTCGAGAGAGGGGTTGAAGGGATTCTGCAGGCCAAATCGGCAAAAAAGGGCCTTTTTTTGACACCTAAAGTGACCAAGATTGTCATTTTTGTGACCCCTTTTTGAGGGGTAGGAGGATAGAGTGAGGATTTACAAGGGCTGGCAAGGGGTTTATTATGGCATGATGTTTGCTTGATAACAGGGTGATTACTAGAGAAAGGGGGTGGAATGCGCAAACAAGACCTTAATCAGGGGGTATACTGGATATCACCCAATAAGGAATGGCAT
>MGQS01000091.1:0-2454 GCA_001797905.1 Deltaproteobacteria bacterium RBG_16_54_11
TTACCTATGTCTCCGAACAACAGTTACCTATGTATCCAGTCTATACAAAAATTGGGGGAGAGGGTTGGGGTGAGGGGGCACCGTGGTCGATATTTTATCACCCCTCACTGCCATCCTCTCTTCTCCCCGCCACAAAGATGGCGGGATCTTCGACAAGGGGAGAGGAATATAGCGGAGGCTTATTTTCTAGGCAATTATATTGCGGAGCTAGAAAGCCTTATCCCAGGTGAAGAATGACCTTGACAAGAGATGTATGAAGTTATACACTTTATTCGTATTGTTTAACTTTTAAAATTGAGGTTAAAAATTAATGGCCACTGTTAAAACCTTAGCCAAAGGCCAGATCGTCATACCTGCGGCAATAAGAAAGAAATATCATATTGAACCCGGCACGGAAATACAGGTGATGGAGTATGGCGGCATCATCTACCTTATTCCTCCTGTGGAAGACCCTGTTAAAGCGGCCTGTGGTCTTTTACCTCCCGAGCCGTCTCTCTCCGAGAAACTCCTGAGGGAACGGGAAAGCGAATTCGGATAATGCAGAAGAGGCCGTTTATTTTTGACAGTCATGCCCTCCTGAAATTCTTCCAAAAAGAGCAGGGTTATGAAAAGGTTGTTCAACTTCTCGAGGAAATAAGGAAAACGGGGGCGGTTAAATATATCAATGCCATTAATCTGGGCGAGATCATCTATACGGCAAAAAAGGCATTCGGCGACCAGAAGAAATTGGAGGTTCTCGCGAACATCGAACGGTTGAGCTTCACCATCCTATCCATTCCCAATAATCTGATATTCCAGGCCGCGGAATATAAAGCTCAGTATAGCATCTCCTATGCCGGCTCTTTTGCCCTTGCCTCTGCTGTGGAACACAAAGCCGTCTTAGTAACCGGTGACCCGGAATTCAAAAAAATGGAACACTTGATTGACATCGTCTGGATATGATAAGGAGGACAACGCACGCTTGCCTTTGGAGTGATTGATCTCGGCATCACAAGACATCTCCCTTTTTTTAAAGAAAAGACTCAACCCCCAAGCAGAGCAGGACGCTCTCTACGAAACAACGCAGAACCCGGCTCTTTGTATCAATAGATCGATTTCAAATGCTGACCCCCCTCGTCGCTCGTCTTCCTAACCTACCTGCCTCCTTCAATACCTGTTAGGTGTGGGACTGACGACTGACTCTGTCGCTCCCGCTCTCCCGGAGGTGGCCCTTTGGCCACAATATAGATATAAGGAAGACGGGATCCCGAAGCGGGAACGGCGACACACATCCCATACTTTTTATTTTTATCCGATAGGAGTGGGACCAAGTCGTACAGCGACCCCCTACCCCTGCTAATTAAATTTTAAGTTTAAGGGAAGCAGCCGGAGGTGGCCCTTTGGCCAGATGTCGCAAAGTGACACATTTGGATATTTTTATGGATGGGGTGTCGCTCCCGCTCTCCCGGAGGTGGCCCTTTGGCCACAATATAGATATAAGGAAGACGGGATCCCGAAGCGGGAACGGCGACACACATCCCACCCTTTAAATTTTTACATTAAGGTGTGGGAAAGATATTGCATTTTCATCGAACGTATACTATAAGTTAAAATTCTATCTAACTATTGCAGGAGATCTTTGTATGCATAAGACGGGGAAGAATTTGCTGAAACTGGTCTATCGGGAAAATCTGCCCATCGCGGATACGATCAAATACGGAGAAGATCTGTTCGATTATCTCTATCCGCACATGAAGGGGGAAGATATCGCCTTGCTGCTTTTTGAAACATGGTCAAGACGTTATGTTTTCGAGGATTTTACACACGTAAAGGAAGGTCCATATGCCGGAAGATATGTTAATGTGGATCCAAGTGGTTTCCGAAAATCGAAAAACCAGGGTCCATGGCCGCCGCAAAAGGATAAGCATTTTTCCATATTCTTCTTCGGCAGCTCAACGTCCTTCGGATATGGCGTGCAGGATTCGGAGACGGTCAGCTCCTATTTACAGGAACTGTTTCCCAGGACAGGCCTCAAGAGAGTTCCCTTTGTATATAATTTCGGCAGAGGGCACTATTATTCCACGCCGGAGAGGATACTGTTCGAACAGTTAGTGGCCAAAGGCCATGTCCCCGATATGGCAATATTTCTCGATGGTCTCAATGAATTCTTTTTCTATGCGGATGATGGTACCGCCGTATCTGCCCGTTTGAGCGGCTTCTGCGCGGAGATGTGCAAAGGCTATATTTCCGGGAGCTGCGCAACCGGTAATAATTTTATCTGGTGCGCCGACATAGGACAAGACGCCACGCAACCGCTCTATGTAGACCTGACCCACTATTCGCCGCGCATGTCCAAGATGCTGGCACAGACCATATGCGACTTGTTGCGGTCGCAACATCTTATGCCACGCGACAAGCCAAAGAAATAATGGGGATGATCCGCGATCAGAATATACGCTCTCTTCGTTATTCGAC
>MGQS01000091.1:2470-8585 GCA_001797905.1 Deltaproteobacteria bacterium RBG_16_54_11
GCAGTGATGCTCAAAGGACCTGCGTGGTTATCGATGAGGTAAGAACCTATCCCTTATTGTACTCCTCCCTGATCGCCTTCATATCCTCCCACACATCCCTCTTGAACTGAGGGTTTCGCAGGAGAAAGGCGGGGTGGTAGGTGGGCATGAGCCGGGCGCCCTGGTATGCGTAGAATCGGCCCCTGAGGATGGAGATCCGCTCCTCGGTCTCCAGCAGGGTCTGGGCGGCGAAGGTCCCCAGGGCGCAGATGATCCTGGGCCTGATGGTCTCCAGCTGCCTGCGGAGAAAGGGAAGGCAGGTGCGGATCTCGTCGGGTTGGGGGTTGCGGTTGCCGGGAGGGCGGCATTTCACGATGTTGGCGATGTAGACCTCCTCCCTCGTGAGGTCTATGGCCTCGATGATGCGGGTGAGGAGCTCACCTGCCCTGCCGACAAAGGGCCTGCCCTGCAGATCCTCTTCCCTGCCGGGCGCCTCTCCCACAAAGACGAGGCGTGCCTGGGGATTCCCCTCGCCGAAGACCACGCTCTGTCTTTCCTCATGGAGCCGGCACCTGGTGCACTCTCCCATTTCGCTTCTTATTGCCTCGAGGGTGAGCAGGGGCCTTGCCTCCTGGCGGGATAAGAGTGTACGGATCCCCAACCCCTTCTGATATCTCAGATGCGCCTTTATTTGGGCGACGATCTCCCCCAATGCTCGATGGGTATCTTCTTTCATCGACAGAGAGCCCCTTTCGCAAATGGTTATCCTTTCCCCCGGCAGAAGGGGAGGACCTGTTTCGGGGGGGATGTAACGCTACACTGCTGATACACCTCTTAATTGCCTTGCAGCATAGGACCATATCCCTCTTTGCCCCTTATGTCAAACCGCTTTCTCGCAGGGTAGATTTGGAAGGATTTTTTAACAATGGACACATTATCCTTGACAAAACAGGGGTTCAATGGTACTCTCAGCGCACCTTGGCCTCAATGCCTTATACTGAGCGTCCTTGCGACTATAACGCAGAGAAGCCCCTGTTAGGCGGGAGATCGTGGACATAAGACAAGGACAAGATATTCAGATCTTGCGATCTTCCGACTTTCCCGACTCTCCATTCTTTGAGCACCTTTCCCACGGGACAAAGTTCTTCCACAACAAGGAGTATGAGATGGCCATCGGGGAGTGGCAGGAGGCCGCCAAGCTGCGCCCTGATTTTGCAGGGATGACGGCGTTATCGCACGCGGCCTCCTTTCGGAGCACGCTTGATGATGTCCCCTTGTTGGGTCTCTTGTACGTCCTCTTCTCGAATGCCCACACCGGGGTTGCCGCCGTTCGCAGCGAAGACGCGCACAAAGAGGTCTTTCTCAAGGAGGGATGGATCGTCTTCGCCCGTACCTCAAAGTCCGAAGAGCGGCTCGGCAATTTTTTACTCCGCAAGGGCTTGTTTACTTCATCCAATCTGGACGAGATCGTGGCACAGGCTCAGGAGAGCGATAAAAAGCTCGGCACATTCTTGGTGAAGGGCGGTTTGTTCAGCGAGAAGGAGCTTATCGAGTTGTTGGATTTTCAGGTCAAGGAGATCCTCTTTGACCTCTTTTCCTGGAAGGCCGGGGACTTTTCCTTTGCCGAACAGGCGGTGGAAGAAGAGGATGTGGTGGTGAGTTACACGCCCCTGGACATAGCCCTGCTTGCCGCCAGGAATGGGCTCGATTTCGCCACCTTCAGGAGGATGATCCCCAACAATAAGATCATCTTCCGCATCCCCCCTTACATAGAGAGGGACAAAGCAAGGGTCATCGTGGAGTTGGATGCCAATGAAGGGTTCATCTTTTCGTTGATCGACGGCAAGAGGAATATCGACCAATTGATCAAGTTCAGCGGCGATGACGAGATCTTCGTCATTAATATCCTCTATCGTCTCGTATTGATGGGTTTGATTAAAAAATCGCGGGATATCGGCACCTATGAGGATACGGAATATAGAGAGGTCAGCAGATTTTTGAGGACCTTTCTGGAGGTCTTCAGGTTGATAATGGATGCCTTGAAAAGGGAGTTGGGCGCCAGGGCCAAAGGCGTGGTGGACAAGGCCCTTGATCAATTGGCAGTGGACTACGGCAAGCTATTCCAAGGGGTAGCGATGAACAAGGATCTGCCTCCGGACGAAAACAAGATCCTCAAGAATATCTCCCTCTACTATCCCGATCCTGCTGATCGGTTGATTTTCATCGATGGGTTCTATGCGATGATAAGAAATATATTACAGGAGATGGTCGCTATTCTGGGGATGCCCCTGACGAAACGGTTGATCGCGGAGATCGGCAGGATTAGATGGGACATCTATCGGTTTTACACCGATTCACCCATGAAGAAAAAGGTGCTGGAGGTCTTTGATAAGATCGTAGCCCAGTATCCCAAGTGATACTATCAAAAACGGAAAGGGGATCGCTCTATGTTGATACCCATGGAAATGACGGAATTGGTCCTTTCGCTCTGTTTGATGTTGGCCGTCTACTTGATTATTATCATCGTCTTCTTTTTTGCACGGAGGAAATACAAGGGCGGATTGATTGAGACGGTGATTAATTTGGTGATCTGCACCGTCGGCTTTCTCTTCGTGGCAGACCTCTCGCTGTTTTTGGGCTATCAGTATGGCCTCAGTCTGGCCTTCACCATCAATGTGGTTTTCAAGATCGTCGCCATGGTCTTTCTCTCGGTGGGGGGCATGAAGTTCTTTGTAAAATGAGGTTTCCTCCGGAAGGATGCTAGTCCGTCGGAGGGGATGGCTGTTGGCTAACCCTTGGTTTTTTGCCTGCCATTTTCTTCCCAAAAAAGATGACGAAAGGGTGAGAGCGCTATCCTGAGGTCGCTATGAATCCCGCAATATTCAGAGAGTATGACATCAGGGGTGTAGTAGACAGGGACCTCACGAAGGAGACGGTCCGCGAACTCGGCAGGGGTTTTGGCAGCTACTTCGCCCGGCACGGCATCAAAGGGATCGCCGTGGGCAGGGATTGCCGCCCGAGTTCCGATCCCTTCTTCGACGCCCTGCTGGAAGGATTGTTGGCCAGCGGCATGGAGGTCATGGACGTAGGGATCTGCCCGACCCCTCTGCTCTACTTTTCCATCGTGCACCTGAAGCAGGAAGGGGGCGTCATGATCACCGGCAGTCACAACCCTCCGGAGTTCAATGGCTTCAAGGTCTGCATAGGGAAGGATGCCATTTACGGAGCAGAGATTCAGCGCGTACGTGAGATCGTTGAGAAGAGGGATTACATCCGGGGGAAAGGCGGTCTCACTCGGCACGATATCGTCCCGGACTATCGCAACTACATCCTTGCGAACATCCGGGTGGACAGAGTGATCAAGGTAGCAATCGATGCCGGCAACGGGACCGGAGGTGCCGTTGCCGTGCCCATCATGCGCGAGCTGGGCTGTCAGGTGGAAGCGCTGTACTGCGAGATGGACGGCAGGTTTCCCCATCATCACCCCGACCCCACGGTGGAAAAGAACCTCCGAGACCTTATGACCATTGTTCAGAAAACAGGGGCGGATCTCGGGATAGGATATGACGGCGATGCCGATCGTATCGGGGTCATCGATGAGGCGGGCAGGATTATCTGGGGTGACAAACTGATGATCATCTTCGCCCGCGATATCATCAAGGAACGGGGAGGTGGGACGTTCATCGGGGAGGTTAAGTGCTCGCAGACCCTCTATGATGAGATCGAGCGGCTTGGGGGAAGGGCCATTATGTGGAAGACCGGTCACTCCCTGATCAAGGACAAGATGAAAAAGGAGAAGGCCTTGCTGGCCGGAGAGATGAGCGGTCACCTGTTCTTCGCCGATCGTTATTTCGGCTTCGACGACGCCATCTATGCCTCCTGCCGCCTCTTGGAGATCATGGGCAGGAGCGGCAAGAAGGTCTCGGAGCTCTTGGAGGGGATCCCCCGGACCTATGCCACGCCGGAGATCAGGGTGGATTGTCCCGATGATATCAAGTTTAAGATCGTGGAGCGGGCGACGGAACACTTCCGCCGGGGATATCCTGTCATCGAGATTGACGGCATGCGGGTCCAGTTTCCCGACGGCTGGGGACTGCTGCGGGCATCCAACACTCAGCCGGCCGTGGTCCTCAGGTTTGAGGCCGCATCTGAAGAGAGACTGGAGGAGATCAGGGGCATGATCGAGGCACAGGTGCGGGAGCTGATGCAGGGGGCCCGATAAGAGGGGGGCTATGCTAAGAGGATGCGGTCCTTAGGGGCGCACATGTCCATCGCCGGCGGGGTCTCGCAAGCCCTGCGGCGGGGCCTGGAGATTGGGTGCGATGTCATCCAGCTTTTTACCAAAAACGCCATGCAGTGGCGCACCAAGCCCCTGACCGAGGATGATCGAGCGGCCTTTCAGCAGGCCCGGCAAGAGACGCAGGTCAGACCCGTAGCTGTCCACGACAGTTACCTCATTAACCTCGCCTCTCTCGATGAAAGGCTCTATGGGCGATCGCTGGAAGCCCTCCGGGAGGAGATGCAGCGGACGGAATCGCTCGGCATCCCCTATCTGGTGATGCATCCGGGATCACCTCGGGGAGGCGGCGAGCAGCAGGGGATCGAACGTATCGCACGGGGTATCAATCTCATACATCAGCAAGGGGCCGAGATGAAGGTCATGATCCTCATGGAGACCACCGCCGGCCAGGGTGCAACCCTCGGCAATCGCTTTGAACACTTTGCCCGAATCATCGAGCGGATCGAGGAGGATGAGAGGGTGGGGGTCTGTCTCGATACGTGTCATGTCTTCGCCGCGGGGTACGATATCAGCACGCCGCAGGGATACGAAACCACCCTGGAGGAGTTTCATCGCGTCATCGGCTTGGATCGCCTGAAGGTCATCCACCTGAACGACGCCAAGGCTGCTTCGGGCGCCAGGGTAGACCGCCATGAGCATATCGGGAAGGGGCACCTTGGTTTGGATGCCTTCCGTCGCTTGCTGCAGGACCCCCGTCTGGCGCACCTCCCTTTTATTTTGGAGACCCCCAAGGCGAAGACCGCCGGCGGTGAGGATTGGGATTGCGTAAACCTACGTACGCTGAGGGGGTTGTTGTAAGGCGTGGAAAGCGCGGCTATTTCAGAGAGTTTGCGGCAGATTATTGCGGAGGAGATCAGGACGAAGGGGCCTCTCCCCTTTGCCCGGTTTATGGAGATCTGCCTCTACCACCCTCAGTACGGCTACTATACCTCGGGGAGAGGCCGCAGGGGGCGCAAGGGGGACTATTACACCAGCCCCACCGTGCACCCCATCTTTGGGGCACTCATGGGCAAACAGCTGGCCCAGATGTGGCGGATCCTGGGAGCGGGCGCATTCGAGGCCGTGGAGATGGGAGGGGGCGAAGGATATCTCTGCATGGATATCCTTGGTTACCTGCAGCAAGAGGAACCGCAGTTCTACGATTGCCTCCGGTACCGCTTGGTGGAGATAAGCCCTGTCGTGATCGAAAGGCAGAAAAGGCTCCTTGCCCTTCATGAGGCGCGGGTGGCCTGGCGCCAACCCGATGAGATGACGGATCAGAAGATCAAGGGATGCTTCTTGTCCAATGAGCTCGTCGATGCCTTCCCCGTGCATCGGGTGGTGGTGGAAGCAGGGGCATTGTGGGAGGTCTATGTGGACCTGGATAAGGGGGGATTTAGGGAGGTGCGCAAAAATCCTTCCACGCCGGAGCTCATGGAATACTTCAAACGTTTGGGCATCACCCTGGCCGAGGGCCAGCAAGCAGAGGTGAACCTGGAGGCCCTGAGATGGCTTCAGGGGGTGGCGCAAGGGCTTGAACAAGGCTTTGTGATTACCGTCGACTACGGGTATCCGGCAGAGGAGCTCTACAGCCCCCTTCGGCCAGCTGGGACCCTTCTTTGCTATCACGGACACAGGGTCCTTTCCGATCCCTATGCCTGCCCGGGCCTGCAGGATATGACCGCTCATGTGGACTTTACCTCCCTCATCATGCGAGGTGAGGGGTATGGGCTGCAGCTCACCGGCTTAGTCCCCCAATACCGATTCCTCCTCGCCCTGGGGATCCTGGAACAGGTGGCTCGGGTAGGAGAGGGGAAGGAAGAAGGGGAGGCCCTGAACGAACGCCTTACTATCAAG
>MGQS01000091.1:8595-18711 GCA_001797905.1 Deltaproteobacteria bacterium RBG_16_54_11
AAGAATCTCATCCTCCCGGGGGGGATGGGTGAGACCTTTAAGGTCTTGATCCAGCATAAAGGGATGGACAAGCCTCAGCTGGAAGGGCTGAAAGGGCCTTTAAGGGAAATACCCTTGTTTTCTTCCGGCCAGGGATAGTTGCTTGGAAGATAAAACAGAGAGGTGAATTTTCAAGATAATGGAAACTATGATATAGAAGTAAAGATTATCTCGTGGGGGGGCATAAGACCCCTCACGATAAGGAGCGGGACTTGAGAAGAGTATCCAGCATGGGCTAAGATGGAGATGAAAGGCCTTGAGAAACACAGAGGAGGTGAATCATGGTCGGCGACGAGATCATGCGTTCTTTGGCGATGAAGACGCCCTCCAAGATCGTCCTGGTGGTCTTGGATGGCTTGGGGGGGCTGCGGATCGAGGGCAAGACAGAGCTGGAGGCAGCCCATACCCCTCATCTGGATGAACTGGCCTCCCGCTCCATCTGCGGGGTGGCAGACCCGGTCTCTCCGGGGATTACTCCGGGGAGCGGACCGGCGCATCTGGGGATGCTGGGCTATGAACCCCTGCGATATGAGATCGGCAGGGGGGTCTTGGAGGCCCTGGGAATCGGGATGGAGCTGGGGAAGTCGGATGTGGTGGCCCGCGGGAACTTCGCCACCATGGACCAGAAGGGGATCATCGTCGACCGCCGGGCAGGCCGCATCCCCACAGAAAAGAACAAGGAGCTCTGTGCCCTGCTGCAGGAGGAGATCAAGGAGATAGAGGATGCACGGGTCGAGATCAGGTCTGGCAAGGAGCACCGCTTTGTCCTGCGTTTTATCGGTCAAGGCTTGGACGGCCGGCTTGAAGACACCGACCCCCAGAAGGAGGGCAACAAACCGAGGCAGCCGACACCCTTGGCGCCTGAAGCCGAGAAGACGGCCCGGATCGTGAAGGACTTCCTCAAGAGGGCCAATCAGGTATTACAAGACCATCACCCTGCCAACACGGTCTTGCTGCGGGGGATCTCCCGGATTCCCGCGATCCCCAGCATGTCCGACCTCTTTAAGTTGACCCCGGCCTGCATCGCCACCTATCCCATGTACAAGGGGTTGGCCCGGCTGGTCGGCATGGAGATCCTGGAAACCGGCGAGGGCATCGCCGATGAATTCAAGACCTTGAAAGAAAACTACAAGCGCTTTGACTACTTTTTCCTGCACGTCAAGAAGACCGACAGCTACGGCGAGGACGGCAATTTCGAGAAAAAGGTAGAGGTCATCGAGGAGGTGGACCGGCACATCCCCGTGCTCGTAGAGTTGGCCCCCGATGTCATTGCCGTGACGGGCGATCACTCCACCCCTGCGCTGCTCAAGGGTCACAGCTGGCACCCCAACCCCTTTATCCTCTGTTCCCGCTATGAAAGGATCGACGACGTCAAAGAGTTCGCCGAGGCGGCCTGTGCCAAAGGCGGTTTGGGAAGGTTCTTGGCAGTGCACGAGATGCCCCTGATGCTCGCCGCGGCCTTGAAGCTCACAAAATTCGGGGCATAAAAAAAGGGACCAGGGAGTTTCTCGCTCTCACCCCGGCACATTACCGCTGCTTCATTACATTTAAGGAAAGACCTCACGGTAACCCCTTTCCGGCCTCACGAGGTCTATTGCATCATTACCTTTTACATCATGAAAGGTCTCAGAGGATTAGAACACAGTGATAAGAGGATCTCATTGCCCTGGGCAAGAAGAAGTTGACATGGCTATATCCTCTATGATTAAGTATTATGTTACGATCCTTTGAAGAATTTTGTTGACGATGATAGCGAAGAGGAGGAGATATAAGGGTATACAAGAGATTTTGGTTAAGGGGACCAATTGGGTGGGGGATACCATTATATCTTTTCCTGCCGTTCACGCCTTACGCCAGCACTTTCCCAAGGCCAGTATCACTGTTTTGACCAACGCACGCCTTGCCGAGCTCTGGAAGGCCAATCCGGCAGTCGACGAGGTGCTCCCGTATGATATGCCCGCCGGCGCAGGCAGGATCTTTGGGGAGTTGCGGATAGCGCGACTCATCAGACAGAGAACGATAGACCTCGCCGTCATCTTCCCCCGCTCCTTTAGCTCCGCCTTGATGGTTTTCTTGGGGGGCATTCCCCGGCGCATTGGTTATAAAGGTGAGGGCAGAGATCTGCTCCTCACCGAAAGGATCGACTGCACGACCCAGCTTTTGGGCCGCCACCGCATGTACTATTATCTCCATCTCGTAGAGCATTTGGGCCGTTGCCCATCACCCCCTCTGCCCTCAATATCCCTCAACGGGAAGTTACAGGGGTGGGCCGATGGTTTCCTCTCGCGCCATGGCCTGAAAGGCGAACTGCTGATCGGCCTTAACCCCGGCGCCACCTATGGGGAGGCCAAGTGCTGGTCCCCGGAGCGCTTTGTGCAATTAGGGAGGAGAATCATCAAGGATTATGGGGCCTCTATCCTCATCTTTGGCTCTTCTCGCCCCGAAGAAAAGGAGTTGAATGCCGCTATTGCGCGGGGAATCGGTGCAGGCTGTCTCAATCTTTCAGGCGAAACCTCGTTATTGCAGTTGGCCGCCCTGCTGCGGCATTGTCGTCTGCTGGTCACCAATGACACGGGCACCATGCATGTAGCGGCAGCTGTAGGCACCAGGGTGGCGGCCATATTCGGCCCCACCGATCCCCGAGCGACCGCACCCCTGGGTGAAGGACACGTGGTCATCCGCAGAGAGGTTTCCTGCAGCCCCTGTCTTAAACGGCTCTGTCCGGAAGATCATCGGTGCATGGATCTCATAGAGGTAGAAGAGGTTTATAACACCGTAGGGATGCAACTCAACGGGCGAGCTTCAATAGTGGGAGCTTCAAAGGGATTAAAAGAAGAGTGAAGATCCTGCACCTCTTCTCCGACTGGAAGTGGACGGGACCGGCCGAGCCGGTGGTAAACCTCTGCCTGGCCCTCCAAGAGCGGGGGCACGAGGTAGCCCTGGCCTATCGGCGCCCCCCCATCGAGACTGCGGAGAGCATGGAGAAGGGTGTAAGAGAGAAGGCCCTTAAGGGGGTTGACAGCTTTCATCTGGCACCGATCTCCAAACCCCTTCAGATATATCGCCTCAGAGAGGTTATCTCCGACGTGAGGGGTATCGCGCGCTATATCGATGATGAGCGTTTTGATATCGTCAATTTCCATAACTCCCATGACCATATCGTGGGTGGGATGGCGGTGAGGGCCTCCAAGCGGCGCCCCCCGGCAATCCGAATGGATCATAAAAGGGATTCCCTGAAGGCGGATCCGGTGAGCAGATGGTTTTTCAGGAGGCACACGGATGGCCTGATCACCTTTTCCGAGAGGAGCAGGGAGAGGCTCGTGCGGGCATTTGGATTTTCTCCAGAGCAGGTCGTCAAGGTCGCCACGGCCGTAGACCTCATGAGGTTTGACCCTCATAAGGCATACAAAGATATGCGCCCTGTCTTCGGGATCCCCCCTGCATCGCCTGTCGTGGGGATCGTGGCCAGGTTTCAACAGTATAGGAGGACCGATATCCTCCTGGAGGCCATTGCGCGCCTGATCAAGGCTGTCCCCGAGGTGCGGCTTTTGTTGGTGGGCCACAGCAGCCAGATGCAACAAAGCGTCATAGAGCCCATGGAGCGCCTGGGAATTGCGTCTCACGTGATCTTGGCCGGGTATCGAGTGGATGACTATATCGACATCCTGGCGTGCATGGATATTTTTTGCCTGCTCACCCCTGGTTCCGACGGCACGGCACGGGCCCTGCGGGAGGCCATGGCCATGGGGAAGCCGGCAGTGGTGACGCCAAGGGGGATGCTCCCGGAGCTGGTACAAGATGGGGAGACAGGCATTGTGGCGCAGGAGGATCCTGAAGCCCTTTGCCATGCCCTCTTGTCACTGGTGCGGGATGAGGGGTTGCGCAAGGCAATGGGGAAGGCCGCCCATGCGATGGCCCACAGGGAGTTCCGCCGGGAGCGTCAGGCCGAGGAAGTGGAGGCCTTTTATCAGAAGATCTTGAAGGCGGTTCCTCCTTCATGAAGATCGCCCTCGGCATAAGGGAATTCTTGCCCGAGAAAGGCGGCGCAGAGCGGTATTGCTACGACCTCATGAACTTTCTCGTTAAGGAGGGTGTTGACGCTCACGTCTACTCTTCAGCCTTCCCTGAGCGGGATCGCAGGCTTCGCTTCCGCAAGGTCCCGGTCATACCCCATCCGAAGAGCTTGCATGTCCTCTCCTTTGCCGTAAACTGCCGCCGGATGATGAGGGAAGAACAGTTTGACTGCATCATGGGGATTGGCGACACCCTCTATGCCGACCTTCTTCAGCCCCATGGAGGGGTCCACTGGAAGTGGTTCTGGAGGGGGATAGATGGCTACCGGAAGCCCGTTCCTTGGATCTTTAAATTGCTCGGCAGGGTCTTAAGCCCCAAACAATGGGCCAAGGGGTTCATAGAGAATGCGCCTTATGCGAAGGCCAAGAAGATCATAGCCATCTCCGAAATGGTGCACCGGGATATTGTAGATTATTATGGCATACCCGCGGACCGCATGATAGTCATTTACAATGGGGTGGATATTGAGCGCTTCCATCCCTGCAACAGGAGGTACAGGGAGGAGGTCAGAAGCCGGTACGGCTTGAGCTCCGAGGATGTACTGCTCCTCTTTGTCTCCCATAACTTCAGGCTCAAGGGGTTGCGATACCTCATTCAAGCCATCCCCTTGTTAAAGGGGAAGAAGGCCGGCATCAAGCTCCTGGTGATTGGGCGGGACAGGGCAGGGCCCTACCGTCGCCTGGCCAAGAAGGTGGGGTGCGCGGATGATGTCCTTTTTGCCGGCGGGGTAAAGGATCTGGAGCGATATTATGCCGGCGCGGATATCCTGGTCCATCCTACCTTTTACGATCCCTGCTCCCTGGTGGTGTTGGAGGCCCTGGCCAGCGGGCTGCCGGTTATCACAACGAGACGTAATGGGGCAGGGGGGATAATCGAGGATGGGCTGGAAGGGTTCGTCCTCGATGATCCCCGGAATGTAGAGACCTTGGCCGAGGCGATTGCACATCTTTCCGATCCTGTCAGGCTCAAAGATGCCTCGGTTGCTGCGAGGGCATTAGCAGAGAAATATTCCCAGGAGAGGTCTTACCAAGCGATGCTGGAGGCTATTAAATCCATCGCGACTTGAACCGATGAGATCCGACATCTCATGATGGTAGGGCGATCTTTAAGACCGGGAGGGATTCAATGAATGTGAAAAAAGCTATAAGAAGACTTTTCTCGCCTCCCGAACCGTTTTTTATGAATAAAAACAAGCGATATGCAAAATATCAAATCGGTGCATGGACATATGGCAACCCTAGCATACGATCTTGGCGTGAAGGCACGACATTACAAATAGGGAAGTTTTGTGCGATAGCAGACGGTGTGGTAATTTTATTAGGCGGGGAACATAGGATAGATTGGGTAACTACCTACCCATTTAGCAAGATTTTTTCGAAAGCCAAAAGGTTTACCGGTCATCCGCGTTCAAAGGGCGATGTCATCATAGGGAATGATGTCTGGATCGGGCGTGAAGCGCTCATCTTGTCGGGAGTTACGATAGGTAACGGTGCCGTAGTTGCTGCGCGTAGTGTTGTAGCAGAAGATGTAGCGCCCTATTCGATAATTGCCGGTAATCCGGCACAATTTATTCGGTTTCGCTTTAATAAGTCGATAATTGCAGAATTACAAAAGATAGCTTGGTGGAATTGGCCCCTGTCCAAAATTGAAGAAGCATGGCCGCTTCTGCTCTCTTCGAATATAGCAGCGTTCATAGCCAATTGCAAAACGTGAGCATCCTTTGAAAATCGTGGTGAACAAGGCAGAGATTAACCTTGAAAAGTTGGCAAGGCCATTATACAATCATATCCAAAACCCGAATGATTTCGAAAAGATACTAGTCTTCTATACTGGTTGAGGAGCTCATATGTTCGGCTGGAATCAGCTCATCCTTGGTCGTGATCAAATCCATAAGCGTTATCCTCAGATATGGGACCTGAAGCTGATCAAGAGGCCCTCCTGGTTAGTTAAGAGACACCTCCGCCCGGGCATGCGCATCCTTGATGTGGGGGCGAGCGATAAGAGGATGCAAAAGAGGGTCAAGGAGGTTTACCCTGATATCCTTTACAAGAGCATGGACATAGATCCGAGCGTCAACCATGATTACTATTCGTTAGATGACATTCATGAGAAATTCGATCTCATTATACTTTTTGAGGTCATAGAGCATGTGGAGCTGGAACAGGGAATAGAGATGTTAAGCCGTCTCAATGACCTGCTTGTCGATGGAGGCACGTTGATCATCAGCGCCCCTAATATATTCAATCCAGGCCGATTTTGGATAGATGCCACCCACAAGACAGCCTACAGCTATGAGGAGTTGGGAGGGATCGTGCTCAGCCAGGGGTTTGAGGTGCTGGGGATCTATCGTACCTTTCATGCCTCCCTCTTAAAGTATTTCTTACGCCTCACCCTCTTTTATCCTCTGCATAGGATCTTAAATGTCGATTTTGCCAAATCTATTGTAATCCTTGCAGGCAAGAAAGACAAAAATATTAGTGGCGGAGACGAATGAATGGGCACGAGCAGGATAAGAGCTCGTAATATGGTTATAGAAATATTAGAAAATTTTGGGAGGGGAAGGGGCACGATCTTAGATGCTCCAGCCGGATCCGGTGAAATATCAAAAAAATTACAGGATGCCGGATTTGATGTCTTTGCTGCCGACATAGCACCGGAGTTGTTTAATCTTCCGGGTGTTCATTGTGAAAAGGTAGATCTCAATATTAATCTTCCTTATGAAGATGAATTTTTTGATTATATCTTGAGCTCTAATGGAATTGAACATCTGGAAGATCAGTATACTTTTGTCCGAGAGTGTTATCGGCTTTTGAAGCCACACGGGATACTTCTTATAACGACCCCTAATATCCTGAACTTAAAGGCGCGCGTTGCAAATTTTTTGCTGGGCTTTCCTACTTTTCATGATAGACCTCAAAATGAAGTAGATGATCACGAGGGCGGAGGGCATATAAATAATGTTAACTATTTTGATTTGCGCGTCAACCTGCATAGAAATGGATTTAAGATTATTTTGGTTAAAACTCACATGTACAGTGTAACTGCAATGTTTTTTTCCTTGCTTGTTCCCTTTGTTTATGCGGCAACATGCAGATCATTCAAGAGAGAAAAAAATAGAGAACAGAGAGATAGAAACAAAGATATTTTAAGCCATATCCTTTCAAGCGATCTTCTATTTGGAAAAAAGTTATTCATTTTGGCAAAAAAGGACCCCCCTTTTTTAAAAAGTAAAATTATCTTGGAATAATTTTTGAGGGCTTTTTCAAGTGACGGCTAGAATCTATACCCCGTGTTATTACATTAGAAGAATTAAAAAGAGCAATAAGAAGCGGTAGTAAAAAATGAAGATAGCGTTTTTGATTCATAGCTTGGAAATCAACAGCTGCAGATACCGTGTCCTCCAATACCTTCCCTATCTTAAAAAAGCCGGTATTGACGTATCCATCCATTTATTTAAACGAACATGGCGTGATAAATTAAGTTTTTATAAGATGTTAGGACAATATGATATCTTCTATATCCACCGGAAACTCTTCCCTCCCCTCGAATTTGCCTATATTCGCAGGAAAGCAAGAAAAATCATTTACGACTTTGACGATGCTATCATGTATCGGAGCTCCAGCTCGAAAAACCCCTACTCCCTTTCCAGGCGCATCAAGTTTGCCTATATGATGAGGCGTGTTGATTTTATCAGTGCGGGGAATAATTTTTTAAAATCGGAGGTATTGCCCTATAATCCTCATGTAGAGGTTATCCCTACCTCCATCGATCTTTCGCGATATACTACAAAAGAGCCTTCTCGTCAGAAAGGCCCTGTCATTGTTGGCTGGCTTGGAAGCAGCAGCACGTTGAAATATTTAAAAAACCTCATGCCCATATTTGAAAAGCTTTATCAGCGATATCCTCATTTTCAGCTTAAGATCGTATGTGACCAGTTTCTCGATAGCAGCAAGGTGCCCGTGATCAAGAAGAAATGGTCCTCGGAGACGGAAGCGGCGGATCTCAAAAGTTTCGATATCGGCGTGATGCCCCTCAGAGATGATCTCTGGTCAAGGGGTAAATGCGGCCTTAAGATCCTGCAATACTTTAGTGCAGGTGTTCCCGCGGTCTGCACCCCGGTGGGCATCAACAGAGATATTGTTCAAGATAAGGTCAATGGATATTGGGCGCAGAACGACAAGCAGTGGGAGGATAAGCTTCTCACCTTGATTCAGAATAAGGCATTACGCAGAAAGATGGGTCTTGCCGGAAGAAAGACGGTGGAAAATCGTTATACCGTTGAGGTCAACGCCCCCCGATTTCTTGGCATCCTTAAAAAGATTTATGGGAGGAATGGATAAGGATGAAATGGTTCTTGTTCAAATTGGCTTTTTTGTATCCTAGAGTTTATGCCTTCTTCTGCTATTATCGGAAAAAAGAACAGTGGAGAGAATTTGAAGATAAAGTAATCTTCTTCTTCAAAAAAGAAAGGGACGCGAAGAGGATAGTACAGGGTGTCTTTGAATTAAGGGGGGTCAGGAAAATAATGCGGTATCTGATCCCTCATATGGATGACCTTTTCATTAAACAGTTCGTCAAGGTGGAAGGTCTTCATTTTTTAGATCAAGCATTAAAGGATGGCAGAGGTGTTGTCCTGATCGCGGGACATATTGGGATCCCTCATCTGTCATTCAACGCGTTAAGGATTATGGGGTACGCCGTGATCCTTCTCAAAGGAGTAACGCCGAAAGTACCGAAGCGTCCAAAGATCCGATATTACGACACCCAGGAGAATACTATTTTTGTCCATGACCCTTCCCTTTCAGAAGTGTATAAAAATAGAATTTTGGAGACACTCCAATCTGGGAAGATCATCTACTATGACGGCGATGCCGGAGAAGGAAGAACTAAGGAAAGAATCTCTTTTTTAGGGAAAGCGATGGACTTTCCTACAGGAATGATCTACCTGGCTCATCAAGCCAAGGCAGCGGTTATTCCCTTCATCCATCTTTACCAGAAAGGGAAGATCACATTGATATTTAAAGAACCAATAGATAACAATTGGAAGGAAGGGAAAAAAGGGTACAAACTGATCTTCAAAAAATTTGTACAATTATTGGAATTCTATGTCCTTAAATATCCGGAGCAGTATATGGGAATCTATGGTCCTACTGTTTTGGCCTATTACTATCGTTCCCATAGAAATGGTTATAAGGTCTCAGGCGAAGGATGAGAGAACCCGCAAGCAGCGTCGTCATTTTAAGGGAGAAATATCTCTAGCTGGAGTTGAAGATCATCTATGAAACCTTCTTTCTTTGATTTTATAAGGTGTTAGCGGATGTGGCTCAGAAAGGCATCTGATGATTTATCGCGCAAGCGGGGTGTGAGGGGATGGCGATGGACCATTTCCAAAGGCACTGCGCAGTGGCTACCTCCTTCATTGTTAGACGATCCAGAGGCATTTCTGCTCGATAATCCTCCTAAAAAACCATTAAAAGAATCCCCGGTTCGCACGGTCTCCATCTGCTCAGGCCCTCAGGGGGAGCTCTTCCTGAAGCGGTATAAGATAAGGGGCTGGGCAGAGGGATTGAAATACCTCGTGGTTCCCTCCAAAGCCCGAAAAGAGTGGCAGATGGCGCATCGTGCAGTGCGCAAAGGAATCCCGACCCCCGTGCCTTTGGCCATGGCTGAGAGGCGCAAAGGTAGATTTTTACAGGATGCCTTCCTCATCACCCAGGCCATTGCTCCCTCGGCCCCCTTAATCGAATTGATTCCCGAGGGGGGGCATGAGGAGCTTCTCTTCCGTACAGCCCGATTGCTCAGGGGGGCGCATAAGGCCGGCCTTTTTCACCAGGATCTCCATGCCGGCAATATCCTGGTGGGGATGGAAGAGAAGGAATTATATCTCATTGACCTCCACCGATCCAGATTCACCAGGCGCGTCTCCAAACACCGGCGCTTGTGGAACCTGGCGCAGTTCTTCTATTCCCTCAAGGGATGGCTCTCTCCTGAGAAGAAAAAGGC
>MGQS01000091.1:18764-28618 GCA_001797905.1 Deltaproteobacteria bacterium RBG_16_54_11
GCAGGGGTTAAAGGAGATCGAGAGGCAGGAGGCGAGGATCCATCGCCGTCATATGCGGAGCAGGACGAAGAGGTGCCTCAAAAACAGCAGTGGTTTTTTCGTTGTCAAGGAGGATAACCGGCGGATATGCGGCAGGAGGGGATGGAAGACCCACCAATTGCTGAAGATAGTAACGAAACACAAGGATATCGTGGCCAAGGGTAAGGAGGGCTTGATCAAAGCAGACCGCCGCACAGCCATCACCCTTTTTAACTATAAGGACACCAGGTTGTGCGTGAAGGAGTATCGTTATCCAGGGCCGTGGCAGCCATGGAAAGAGCTCTTCAGGAGATCGAAGGCCCGCAGGGGATGGCTGATGGGCAATGGCTTGGTGGTCCGGGGTGTTGCGGGTATCATCCCCCAGGCCCTTTTGGAGCGCAGCAGAAGGGGGCTGTTACAAGAGGCCTTTCTCATCATGGAATCCCCGCCTGGTTATGTTGAGCTTGATTGCTATATGGTGAAGACCTTCGGAGCTCAAAAAGATGATACCCGAAGAGAGGCCTTCCTCGATGCCTTTGCCGGTTTTATGGCCCATCTCTATCTTCAGGGCATCACCCATAGAGACCTCAAGACCTGCAACATCATGGTGCAAGAAGTTGAGGATAAGTGGAATTTCGGCTTGGTCGACATGGATGATGTCCGGTTGGACAAAAAAGTCCGGCACAACGGGTTCCTGAAGGAATTGATTCAATTACATACATCCACCCCCCTCTTTATCGGGATGGACGACCGGATCACGTTCCTGATCCGGTATCTCCGGTTGATCAAGAGGGACGACATACGGGATATAGTTACAAGGGTGATCAAAGGCAGCAGAGGGAGGCGATTGGTCTATGTCGCCCCAGAGGGGGATGTGATCATTGATGTCGATTGGGAAGGGTTATGCGGGCCGGATTCCCGGCTCGCTCTAACGAAAGAGGATGTCTGAGGCCTTTTTTATCCTCTCGGTTCCTTTGATCTCATAGGGAAAAAGGGGAAGAAGGGTCAGGTGGAGACGCTCGCCATATTCTTCGGTGAGCAAGCGGATATAGTGGGCTTGCATCTCCTTCCTGGCTTGGTGAAAGGCGCAATCCGCTTGCTCGATGCAATGGTTGATGATCAGATGGTGGACAGGGAGCCCGTGGGCGTCGAAGTCCTGGATGATACGCTCCGTTTGTTTGACCCCCAGGGCCTCGGGGATGGTGACCACGATGTATTCCGTGAGGCGCTCATCTCTGATAAAGGCGGCTATTTCATTGGAGAGCGCCTGCCATCCCGAGATGATTTCCAGGAAAGATTTCTTGCCCTTCTTTAATTTTACCGCGTCCCGCGCCCGCTCCAGGTAACTGTAGAGGTTGAGATAGAATTTCGTCGCCCCCTCCAGGTGTCGCAGGAAGATCTCGGGGAGGTGCAGCAAGCGCAGGGTGTGTCCTGCCGGTGCGGTGTCCCATACCACGAGATCGTATTTCCCCTCCCGCACCAATTCCATGATGAAATAGAGCATGTACTCCTCTTCTATCCCGGGCGCGCTCCCCACATAGTCCAGGACGAAGTCATAATCAAGGTCGGCAAAAGAAGATACCACGTCATAGATCTCACGGCCGAACCGGTCCTTCCACTTTTCCCGGACGATCTCGGCGGAGATCTCCAGGGCGGTGAGATTGGTGCAATGCGGGATGGGCGTCTCTCGGGGGCCGACGGTGATCTCAAAGATATCCGAGAGGGATGGCGTGGGATCGCTGGACAAAATGAGCGTTCTCTTCCCTGATTCGGCCATGTGCAAGGCGATGGCTGCCGCACAAGTGGTTTTCCCCACTCCCCCCTTGCCCCCCACCAGAATCAGTTGTTTCGACCCTTTCTCCAGATCGGAGAGTGCATTCTTCTGAGCGCTCATCTCGGCATCCTCTTGTTCTTAGTTCCCCCCTCTCAGGGTATGAGAAACTATAGACCTTTGAGCCGCTGCTCCCTCCTGGCTTTGATCGCTTCTACGAGGCTATACGTCAGCTCCCTATCCCCATAGCCCTCACCGAGGTCCGCTTCATCCTTGTTGAAACCGTGAAAATCGCTCCCCCCTGAGATGACGAGCCCATATTTTTGTGCCACGTCTCGGTACAACTTCCTCTGCCCGTCCGAGTGCTCCGGGTAGTATACCTCTATCCCGTCTAACCCCTCTCTTTTTAGTTCACCGATGAAGGCATCGAAATCCGCCGGCTGGGGTTGTTTGAGGGTGAACGGATGAGCCAAAACCGTTATCCCTCCTGCCTTTCTGATGAAGTGCATGGCCTCTTCAGGGGAGAATCTAAACTTCTCCACATAGGCGGGTCTTCCCTTGCCCAGGTAGCGATCAAAGGCATCCTGGATGTTCTGCGCGTAGCCCTTTTGCACCATAGCGTAGGCAAAGTGAGGGCGTCCTATCTGCCCATGCTCCGGGGCCTCTTTCACCTCCGAAAGTTCTATGGGGATTCCGAGTCCACGGAGCTTCTCGACTATCGCAAGGTTTCGTTCCATCCGGGCCTGCTGGAGGACCATGAGTTTATCCGCCAGCTCCGAACAGGCGGGATCTATATAGTATCCCAGCAGGTGCATGGTCCCCCTGGGCGCATCCGCGCTCAGCTCCACGCCGGGGATCACCTCCAAACCGACTTTGTCCCCCTCATGCATCCCCTCCTGTAGGCCCTCTATGGTGTCATGGTCGGTAATGGCTATGACCCGCAGCCCCTTTCCCTTGGCGTATCTGACTATCTCGGCAGGGCTCATGGTCCCATCGGAGGCGGTGGTGTGGAGGTGGAGATCGAATACCCTCACAGATTCAGCCATGAATGTAAGACCTCCCTGAGTCCCACAGCGAGGGTGGGGAAGGGGATCGGGGTGAAGGCGGAAAAGAAGATGGCAAAGGCGAACCCCCCGATGACCTTTCTGCGCCAATCCAGAGGGGTACGGTCGTCGAGAGGAGGGGGATGTTTGTAGCCGATGAAAAGCAGGATGATCACCAACAAGAGCCATCCGAGGTTATAAATGAGACAGATAAGGGTGATCGCCAACAGGGTAAGGCGGAAGATGATCTTGCTGTGTCGCCCGAACAGGGCGTAGATGATGTGCCCTCCGTCGAGCTGCCCCGTAGGTAAGAGGTTGAGGGAGGTGATAAAGAGCCCCACCCATCCGGCATAGGCGATGGGATGCAAGACGACATCGGTGCCTGGCGGGAGATCCCCCAGCACTATCCGCTGCAGGAGCGATAACAGGGGAGAATTGCCCAAAGACGTCGTTTGATCGGGGAGCTTTGCTACATCCGTCACCTCCGAAAGCAGGAACCCAACCACTACCGCAGGAATGGCAAGCGCGAGACCGCACAGGGGTCCCCAAGACCCGATGTCGAAGAGGGCCTTCCGATTGGGTATGGGGCCCTTGCTTCTTATAATCGCCCCGAGGGTGCCAAAGGGGGGGAGGGGAAAGGGGATAAAATAGGGGAGCGAGGAGGGCACCCCGTATTTGCGGCTCGCCAGATAGTGCCCCGCCTCATGGGCCACGAGGATGGAGAGGATGGCCACGGAGTAGATGAAGCCGCCGACGAGGAAGGTAGAGAGGACGGTCAACAGAAAGAGCACCGCATTTGGCGCATAAGATCTCATGGAAGCTTGATTGAATTACTTCCTCTTGTGGCGGTCTCTGGCAAGCTGCTTTTTATGTTTGTGCTTTCTCATCTTTTTTCGTCTCTTTTTTATGACACTTCCCATAGTCAATCTCCTTTAGTGGTTACTGATTCTATCCATTGCAGATAGGCCGAATCACCCCTGTCCAGTTTTATGGCCGTGATCTCCGGGACCTCATAGCTATGGAGCTCTTTGACCCGGCTCCTGATCCTCTCGAAGAGATCCTCGCGGCTCTTGATGATGATGAGCGTTTCTCTCTCGTCCCGGACCTCTCCCTTCCATTGGTAGATGGAGCGGATCTGAGGTATGATGTTTGCGCAGGCGGCCAGCCCTTCCTCCACCAGGGTCCTGCCTATCGAAGCGGCCTCCTGCTCAGAGGCAGCGGTAACGAAGACGATCACGAATCCCTCTGCCACTGTCTTCCTCAATCAAGACCCGATGAAAAAATCGGCATCCTGAGTCAAGCTAAGAAGGGGAATGCTTTGATAACCCATATATTTCATGATACCATGAACTATTCGCAAAGAAGAAGAATAAAAACCTACATTAACGGGAGGAGCTTGTCAAGGGAAACTCCCTTGGCAGGAGGGTGCAAGCTGCCCTCGACAGCATAGAGACCTCACACGTTTCCAGGGGGATACTGGGTTGGCACGGAACAAAAAGATGAAGCTGGTGCATTTGACAAAATTTCAAGACAAGGTCTTGCAGTGTATGAAGTGCGGCTTCTGTATGTACTTCTGCCCCGTCTACCGGGAGATCCGTACCGAGCCCATCGTGGCCCGGGGGAGGAATGTCCTCGCCATGGAGCTCCTGGAGGGGGCCCCATTTGATTGGAAGCACTTGGAAGAACGCTACAGTAAGTGCCTCATGTGCAATCGGTGCGCCCAATTCTGCCCTGCCAAGGTAGAGGTAGCTGCCATCACCCTGGCGGCCAGGGGTGATATCGTCGCCAACACAGGGCTCCCCTTTGCCGAGAAGATGGTTTTTGCGCGCATGCTGAAGCAAAGAAAGCTCTTCGGCACGGTGTTGAAACTCGCCTCAAAGCTGCAGCGATTTCTTCCCAGAACCGAAGGGAAGATCCGCCACCTCCCCCTCTTCCTTTCCGCTCTGGGAAAAGGGAGACAGATCCCGGAGATCGCCCGTAGATTCCTGCGGGATGAACTGCCCGAGGTGATCCCTCCTCCCCCAGGGGTAAAAAAGCGCATGAGGGTCGCCTTTTTTGCCGGATGCGCGACAGACTTCATATTCCCCGAGGTGGGGCGGATGACCATAGCCTTTCTCACCCGGCAGGGGGTGGAGGTGCTCTTTCCAAAGGGACAGGGATGCTGCGGGATGCCGGTATTCGGCAGCGGCGATTTCGTTACTGCCAGGGGAATGGCCGACGGCAATATTGCGGTTTTTTCAGAACTGGAAGGAGTGGATTACATCGTGACCTCCTGCGCCACGTGCGGGTCGGCCCTCAAGGAAGGATATAGGACATTCTTGGCCGACACTAAGGATAGGGAAAAGCGCTATGCGCGGTTCAGCGCTCTGGTGAAGGACATCAACGAATTTATCGTCGACATACTCAAGCCGCCCCCTGAGGCGCTCAAGACAGCCTTGCCCAAGGGGACCAAGGTCACCTATCACGATCCCTGCCACCTCGTGAGATATCAAAAGATCTCGGAGCAGCCCCGGGCGATCATTAGGTCCATAGCAGGGCTGGAGCTGGTGGAAATGAAAGAACCGGATCGATGTTGCGGCATGGGCGGATCTTTCAACGTCCGATATTATGACCTCTCCAAGCAGATAGCCGCGCACAAGATGAGCGCCATCGCCGATACCGGCGCGGACATCGTGGCGACGGCCTGTCCCGGTTGCATGATCCAGTTGATCGACAATACCGTTCAGAAGAAGATGCCCCAGCGGGTGATGCACGTGATAGAGCTGTTGAGTTTTGACAAAGCGTAGGATTTTATGAAGGGGAGTTTTCCTCGATCTCCCCTGATAGTTCCTTGTCCTTCAAGCCCTGGCGTAACTCAGCGATGATGGCGCCGGCCTTCTCTTCCAACTCTTCAGGCACCATGATCGCCCCCCACCCCTTTTGGGGGATGAAGATCCCATCGTAGGCGGTGTCGTGATAGGAACGGATCAGACAGGGTATTCCCTCCTGTTGTAAGGTCTGGCTGATGAGATCGGCCTCGAACCTATTGTCCGCCACCGTGACCTTTTTAAAGTTCTCTCCCCTCATGGTCTCCCTTTTTCTGGGATGATACCATCGGATCATCCCTCCCGTCAACACCGCCTCCTCCTGACTCTCTATCACTTTTATCCCGGCTGCCCACACCCTCTTCTTAAGCATTATAAACCCTTTCTTCCTCTCCCCCCGCCACGGGTGGGGGAGAGGGGGTTTACAAGTTTTCATCGTCTTGTTTTAATTGTCATTTCGGATAACCCACCACGGCGGATTTTGAGGGAATAAGGTGTGCATTTTCAATTGCAAATGACACACGGCCTCCCCCTTGATTGTCCCTCGCAAGAGCGATACTATGTAGGGTATGGCCAAGAAGGGAGGGATGAAGGTGCAGCAGGGGCTTTCCCGGAGGGAATTCGTAGCGATTTGCGGCAAAGGCCTCTGTGCCCTTGCCCTCACCTCATGCCCTCTGGTGTCGGCCAGAGAAGCTTACCCTTCGGAAAAACCGGGGCTGGAGGGCCACTGGGGGCTTATTGAGACAAAGCTCTCTCCCTATTTTAAGCCCCTCGCAGGCAAAGAGGTCCAGTGTCTCCTCTGCCCTCACGGGTGCGTGATCTCCCCGGGGGGGAGGGGGCATTGTGAGGTAAGGGAAAACAGGCAAGGGCAGCTCTACAGCCTTGTCTATGGAAACCCCTGTACGATCAACATAGACCCTATCGAGAAGAAGCCCTTTTTCCACGTCCTGCCGGGGACCCGTTCTTTTTCCATTGCCACCGCGGGGTGCAACTTCGACTGCAAGTTCTGCCAGAACTGGGAGATCTCGCAAGAGGTGCCGGAGAAGACCTTCAATTTCAGGCTCCCGCCGGCCATGGCGGTGAAACTGGCCCGGGAGAATCAGTGCGCCAGCATCGCCTCGACCTACGTCGAGCCGACGATCTTCTTCGAGTACATGTATGACATCTCAATGATGGCTCAGCAGAAAGGAATCTTGAGCGTCTGCCACTCCAACGGCTATATCAATCCCCAGCCTTTAGAAGACCTCACCAGGTATCTGGGGGCTGCCTGCATAGACCTCAAGGGCTTTACCGATGCATTCTATCAGGAGATGAGCGAGGGCAGCCTCCAGCCGGTTCTCAACACCATCAAGCACTTGCGGGCAAGGGGGGTTCACGTGGAGCTCGTCAACCTCTTGATCCCCACCAAGAACGATGCACTGCAGGTGGTGAAAAAGATGTGTCTCTGGATCAAGGATGAGGTCGGAGCAGATGTACCCCTCCATTTTACCCGTTTTTATCCTCTCTATAAACTGCGCAATCTTCCTCCCACACCCGTGGAGACCTTGGAGCAGGCTCGGGCAACGGCCTTGTCCGTTGGTCTTGAATTTGTCTATATCGGGAACGTGCCCGGCCATACAGGGGAAAACACCTATTGCCCCTCTTGCAAAAAGGCCCTCATCGCCAGGAGGGGGTACTACATCCTCGCCAACCAGGTGGTCAAGGGAAAGTGTAGATACTGTGGCAGGGGAATCCCCGGCATCTGGCAGGGGGCTTCATAGCCCTTTTCGATCCATCCAAGTTGCCGACTTTTTGGCAGCGGGACCTCATATATAAAAATAGTTGCTTTTTCTCCTGCTATCATCTATTTTTTACAGACTTATCCTGAGGAGGGCGATTATGCTGAAGTTCATGAGGACCCATGCCACCTCGTGGTTCATCAAGATCCTTCTGACATTGATCATCGTGGTTTTTGTCCTGTGGGGCATGGGAAGCATCAAAGGTAAAAAGGAGACCATTGTCGCTACCGTAGGGGACGAGGATATTACCCGAGGAGAGTTCGATCGCGCATACCATATCTTGTTGGAAAATTATAAGCGGGTCTTCGGACAGCAGCTTTCCCCTGAACTGCTCAAGGGGCTCAACATCAAGCAGCAGGTCATCGATCAATTGATCGATGGAGCAGTTAAGCAGCAAGAGGCCCAAAATATAGGACTTCGGGTGGGTGACGAGGAGTTGAGGGAGACAATCTTGCAAAACCCCTCCTTTCAACGAGATGGGCAGTTCGACAGCTATCTCTATGAACAGTTCTTAAAAAGCATAGGTTTGGATACGGTAACATTTCCGGTGCTGCTCAAAAGGGAGTTGATGAACCAGCGCTTGGGGAGTCTCATCGGGGATACCGCCGTGGTCCTCACCGAGGAGGAGGTGAAGGAGCTCTATTTTTTGGAGAACGGAAAGATCAACCTGAGCTTCGTTGAGGTCTCCCCTCAGGCCTTTACCAGGCAGGTGACCATCACGCAGGGCGATCTGGAGCGATACTATGCCGAACACAAGGAGGAATTTCGCACTCCTGCTCAGGTGAAGGTTATCTATCTGCGGTTTTCACCCGATGCATACCTCAAGGAGGCAAAGGTTTCGTCCCAGGAGGTCCAGGAGTATTATGCAGCGAACAGCGAGCAGTACCACAGGCCCGAGAGGGTGCGGCTTAGACATATTCTTGTCAGGGTCAGCCCCGATGCCGGCCCCGAAGCAATGGAAAAAGCGCGGCTGAAGGCGGGGAAGGTCCTTCAAGAGGCCCGCCGGGGCGCAGATTTTGCTGCCTTGGCGCGCCAATCATCCGATGATGCATCCGCCTCCAAGGGGGGCGATTTGGGCTATTCCGCTCGCGGCGAGATGGAACCCACCTTGGGAAAGGTGGTTTTTGCCCTCCGTAAGGGCGAGATAGGCCCTGTCGTGAGGACCAGTCACGGCTTCCATATCGTCAAGGTGGAAGATAGACAGGAGGGGAAAACGAGGTCCTTGGACGAAGCAAGGAAGGAGATAGTCTCCCGCTTGATGCATGAAAAGGCCAAAGATAGTGCCGCCATCCATGCCGAGGATGCGGCCTATCAGGCGAAGAACAAGACAGGCGGGTTAAAACCCTATGCCGATGGAGTGGGGCTGAAGGTGAGGCAGGCAGGTCCCTTGAGAGCAGGGGAGTCCCTCAAGGGTCTGGGACCCATGGAGAAGCTTGCCTCTATCGCCTTTGCCTTGGATGCGGGCCAGGTCTCCTCGGCCTTCCAGGATGGGGAGGACTACCTTGTCCTGCAAGCGGTTGATAAGATACCCCCCCAGATACTGCCCCTGGAAAAGGTGAGAGGGCGGATAACAGAAGCCCTTGTTTCCTCATTGGCCCGAGGGCTGGCACAGGGCGCTGCCCGGGATCTTCTCATTGCTTGGAAAAAGGGCCCAGGGTTCGCGGATCTGTTGAGGCGCTACGGCTTGACAATAGCTGAGACCGGATTCTTCCGGAGAAGCTCAGCTGCGCCCCCTCACATCGGCCCCCTGGGCGAGTATGCCGGCAACATCGTATCGTTGACCCTTGAAGACCCTTGGCCTGCTGACATAGCAGAGGTTAATGGTGCCTTTGTGGTGGTCAAGCTCAAGGGTGTAGAGAGGGTGGACGAAAAGAAATATGAAGCGGAGCGTGATGCCTTTCGCAAGCAGCTCACCGGCTACAAGGGGATGCAGCTCTTGCAGGGCTGGCTGCTGGCCATGAAGAAAAAGGTCGCGATCGAGATCAACCAGGAGATCTTCGGCGAATACCGGTAAGATATGCTAAATTTTCTTGACAAATCTCTCTCAATTTTGTAATAATCAAGCGAAAGTAGGAGACGACAAAGGGGGAGGGATGGGCTTTTCGGTTCGAATGCGCATAGGATCTATCATCGTTATCGTGATCATGGCTTGCTCTGTTGCCGTTGCCGGGGCGCAAGGGAAGGTCGGGGAAGAAAAAAATTTGTCGGGCCTTGTCAATGTACAGGAGTGCGAAGGGGTGAAGGTGACCCAGTGCGAGTTGGCCAAAAATCTCATCCTCACCTTGAAGATGGGCGAGGATTTGACCTGCGAGGCTTGTTTTATCCAGTTACGGGCCTTGGGCATCGCCCCCGGTGATGATTGGAGCTATGCGGATCCTCATACAGTGATCACCGTGGAAGAGATTAAAGAGTTGGCATTGGACATCCATCGAGCCTATAA
>MGQS01000091.1:28658-30190 GCA_001797905.1 Deltaproteobacteria bacterium RBG_16_54_11
GGGATCAATGGTTTCTGCCGGGATATAAAGGGTCCCACGGCAACCTCTGCTCCCATCGAGAAAGAAAAGAACGAGACAGAGATGACACCTGCGCCCGAGTCGAAAGAGCAAAGCCCTGCCCCCGCTCAAGAGCCCGAGAAGAAAGAGAGCGCGCCGCCTTCAGACACGGAGGGGTCCGGTATGCAAAAGCAGGAGGGCACGTAAGTCGCTCCGTATGGCGTCGAGAACAGGTTTTTTTGATTGTCCTTACAACCGAAGTGCGCCATCGGGGATTAAGCTAAGGAATTTCGTTCTCTAAACTAACCTAAACACGCTCTATCGATAGATAGTTACCCACGTCATGCCTGCAACAGGAGCAGCCGAACGCAATCGGTCTTAAATCATCGTTGTCCTCATTAGCCGAAGATCAGTTTCAGCGGTCATCTTCTCGGATTTATTCCAGGCCGAGGGGTACGCTATGGTTGTCTCTCGATCCCATCATTTTGACAATACCGTGCGATAATAATAGTATGAGAAGATTTACCAGGGGGCAGCTTTAAGTGAAGATCGTCGTCCTTATATTACTCAATACCGGTCTCGTTGCCTTCTTTCTTTATTTGCTCCGCAAACGCAACCTCCTCTCCTTTCACCAGGGGGGGCGGGTCTGGCTCACCTTCCTGGCAGTAGGCGTCATCACGTTAATGGATGAGTTTACCTCCATTTTTTATGCCCCTGCCGAGGCCTTTCGTTTTATCGGTCTGAGTGCCATCTTCTTTATTGCCATCACCAGCCTCCTCGTCCGTTTTATCAGTACCCGTCTCACCGAGATCGCTGAGATTCTAGAGCGTCATGACCTCATAGGAGGCGGTGTCTATTCCTTCTCCTACCTCGTCCTCGGGCCTATGGTCTCTTTCGTGGCCGTCTCCTCGATCATGGTGGATTATATCCTCACCGCCTGCTTATCGTCAGTCAGCGCGGTTGCCAACAGCGCCTCTTTTTTACATTTCTCGCATTCAACCTTCCTCATCATAGTGCTGGCTATCATCTGGGGGGTTGCCGGCTTAAATATCCTCGGGATCAGGGAAAACGCCCGGTTCACCTTCATGATCTTTATTGCCGCTGTTTTTGTCATACTCAACCTCATCGCCTCCGGCATTTTAAACCTGGACGCCGGCGCAGTGGGCCAGCTGCACCTGTCAACGAACCAGGCGATCAAAACCGTGACGACCGGTTCGATACTGCAAAACTACGGCAATTTCATCTCGAGCATGGCCTTCTGCATCCTGGCCTATTCCGGGGTGGAATCGGTGCTGCAAACCGCGGGCTTTGTGCGCAGTTGGAAAGAGATCCGTAAGGCCTACTGGTTCTTGGCCCTGACCGTCGGGGTGATAACCCCTGTGGTGGCTGCCCTGGCCTTATCCAGTCGGATCGATTTTAAGGCCCACGAAGGCGATCTGATCACCTATTACGCCACCCTGCTCAATGGCGTTCCCTTTGGCTTGGTGGTCGGGGCTTTGGCCAGCTTCACCCTGACCATGGCCGTCAATACCGCC
>MGQS01000092.1:0-178 GCA_001797905.1 Deltaproteobacteria bacterium RBG_16_54_11
ACCCTCTCCTGGGAAAAAGCCTGGTGCTTTACTTGAAGAAAGGAAAACATGCCTAAGACGCTCACGTCTCTGAAAACTCAGTATGCGCCCCTTGATCTCGCCGCGACAGCGGAATTCATCCTGCGGGTGCAAAAAAAGGATGGCGAAATCCCGTGGTCTGATGGCGGCAAGACCGATC
>MGQS01000092.1:184-1798 GCA_001797905.1 Deltaproteobacteria bacterium RBG_16_54_11
ATCATGTCGAAAGCGCCATGGGGTTGATTGTAGGAGGCCATGTTGAGGCGGCCCGGAGGGCTTACCAGTGGTCTGCCCGGACCCAATTGGATGACGGCAGCTGGTGGTCATGCTCCCGCCATGGCAAGCCCGAAAACGGGGCTTACAAGGATTCGAACATGACGGCCTATATCGCCGTCGGGGTGATGCATTACGTGCTGGCAACGGGCGATCACGGGTTCGTGCGCGTGATGTGGCCTACTATCTGTAAGGCCATGGACTATGTGATAGGGCTCCAGGCGCCGGAGGGTGAGATCCTCTGGGCCAAGAGGGTTGACGGCAGCATAGATACCAAGGCCCTGCTGACCGGCTCAAGCTCCATCTATATGAGCCTCAGCTGCGCCCTGAGAATGGCGCGTTTCGTAGGCGAGCGAAGACCCCGCTGGGAGGCGGCAAGGATAAGGCTGAGAGATGCCATCAGGCGCAAGCCTCACCTCTTTGACCGGAGCAAGTCCTGCTTTTCCATGGACTGGTATTACCCCATACTCGGCGGCGCCATGACGGGAGATGAAGCCCAAATACGGATTGAAAAGGCATGGGATGATTTCGTCGTTCCCGATTGGGGGGTGCGCTGCGTTTCGGACCAGTCCTGGGCGACCATGGCCGAAACCGCGGAACTGACGATAGCGCTTGCAGCCATCGGCGAATTCAAGACGGCGGAGCTGGTTTTCGGATGGCTCATCGACAAGCGCTATGATGACGGCGCATTCTGGACAGGCGTTACCTTTCCGGATTGCACGATCTACACGACGGAAAAAACCACGTGGACGGCGGCAGCCGTGCTGCTTGCCGCCGACATACTATACGATCTTTCTTCCGCCAGCCGGCTTTTCAGCCACAGCTTCTGAAGGCTGTTCTCTTTTTCAACGGGATTGTTTAAGACGGGATAGATAACCCTCAGCCGGCCTTGTCGCGTATCCTCTGTAGCACGCCCAGGGTCTTGATCATGGACAGCTCCTGGAAAAGGCCGGATGCTTTTGCCAGCTTATAGACCTCATAAGGCGCCTGCCCCCCCTGTGCCGGATCAATAAAGATATCGTGGATCAGCAGATAGCCCTCCGGCATGATGTGCCGGCTCCAGCACTCGTAATCCGTGAGAGCCGCCTCATATGAGTGCCCGCCGTCGATAAAGACCAGGCTCAGCGGCGTGGCCCAGAGGCGTGCGGCCACTGCGGAGCCACAGACGATAGGGACAACAGTCTCCGCGAGCGCTGCCTTCTCGATTATCCTCCTGAACTCTTTGAATGTGTCGACACGGCCGCTTTGGGCATCGAAGAGATCAGGGTCGAAATACTCCTCGCCCGGCTGCTGCTCCTCCGAGCCCCGGTGATGGTCGATAGAAAAGAGGATGCCGTTGTTCGCTTTGCAGGCACTGCCGAGATAATAGGCCGATTTGCCGCAGTAGCTCCCTATCTCCAGGCACGGCCCCAGCCGGCTGGCTATAAGGGCAATCTCATACAGGCATTGCCCCTCCTCTCTATCCAGGAAGCCTTTTGTATCTTCTAAGAGTGCTTCATCCAGCCTCATCGCTAAATCCCGGCACGGGCAAATAAGGTTGCCCGATGGGTAAACTCA
>MGQS01000092.1:1824-10325 GCA_001797905.1 Deltaproteobacteria bacterium RBG_16_54_11
GGTTTTCGCAATCATCAATCATGATGGCTTCATCACCCACGAGCCATGAAAATCAGCAATCCCCCTTCACCCCCCTTTAGCAAACCGAAGCCGAAGGTGGCCCTTTGGCCAGTGACCCTTTGGTCAGGGGGGATGGCCGTAGGTGGCCCTTTGGTCAGGGGATTTGAAACCTATTTTTCTGAGCAATAGGTCTCTTTAATATAATAATAGAGGAAAAAGGTCTTTAAGCTTTTCAATGATAATGGCAGCTGCCAACGTTGATTACCACCTGATCAAAGAGCTCCCCCACGTCAACCCCCCGCCGAAGGCGGTCAACAGGACCAGGTCGCCCGGCTGTATGGTGCCGTCCCGCACCGCCTCATCCAGGGCGATAGGAACCGTGGCGGAGGAGATATTCCCATATTTTTCGATGGTTAAATAGAGCTTATCCATGGAGCAATTCAACCGCTTGGCCACCCCCTGCAGGATGCGGATATTTGCCTGGTGGGGGATAATCACCTTGACGTCATCCAGGGTAAGGTCGTTGTGGAGGAGGGCCTCCTCACAGGCCTCGGCGAACCGCCTCACCGCCACCTTAACGGATTGGTTCGCGCCGATCATATCGAGATTATGGAGTTTCTTCTCCACGCTCTCGAATGATATGGGCGTGGTCTTTGATCCGCCTCCGGGAAGCAAGAGATTATCCCCACTGGCCCCATCGGTGTGTATGTGGGTGGAAAGAATCCTGTGGCCATCACCCACCTCCGCGATCACCGCCGCCCCGGACCCGTCGCCCCAGAGGATGCAGGTCTCGCGGTTGGTCCAATCCAATGTCCTGGTCATGATCTCCGAGGCGACCACGAGGGCATTGCGGTAGATGCCGTTCTTGATATACTGCTCCGCTATGGAGAGGGCGAAGATAAAGCCCGTGCAGGCGGCGGTGACATCAAAACTGACGGCGTTCACCGCCCCGAGCTTCGCCTCCAACCAATTGGCCCCGGCAGGGCACTGCGTATCCGGGGTGACGGTGGCCATCACGATGAGCTCTATCTCTTCGGCGGCAATCCCGGCATCCGCCAGGGCCTTCTCACTCGCCCTCTTGGCCAGATCCGAGGCCGCCTCGTCCTTCCCGGCTACGCGCCGTTCTCGGATTCCCGTCCTTGTCGTTATCCACTCGTCGTTGGTATCGAGGATCTTCTCCAAATCGAAATTGGACAAGACCGTTTCAGGAAGATAAGAGCCGGTCCCAACAATCCCCACCCGCTTCATTGCTTCTTACCCCTCACGTATCCTTCCTGTGGAATGCAATAACAAAAGGCCTCAAAAAAGATATACCCTTGCCCTTTGTTTTGTCAATGGCCAAGGCCCCCCAGGCAAAGGTAACGTCATAGTTAATCTTAGCTCATGGAATCCATTCAAAAAAGGTGCTGATCAGAAAATCCCCCCGCACCCCCTGGCTAAAGAGCCACCTCCGGCTTTTTCAAAGGGGGGAAATTTAATGTCTCCCTTTGTAAAGGGAGATTTAGAGGGATTTTCCTACTCACATTCGATCTGACTTTGACGCAAACCCTGACCCCAGACAGGCTTGGAGGGTCTTGACAGAGAAGGGGGAAAAAGGGTATAAGATATGTGATTTTATGAGCCGACAGTGAGGTTGGGAGATGGAGCACGCCCTACTTTTAAACGCTACCTATGAGCCCTTGCGGGTGGTCTCGTGGAAAAAGGCCATTACCCTGGTTACCCTGGGTAAGGTAGAGGTGATCGAGGAATACGATCGAGAGGTGCGAAGCATCTCCTTTACCATCAAGCTCCCCTCCATCATCCGGCTCATCAGGTTCGTGCGCAAGAAGAAAGTGGGCGTAAAGTTCTCCCGCCAGAACATCTACGCCCGGGACAAAAACCAATGTCTGTATTGCGGGAACAAGCTCTCCAGCGAGGAGTTGACCTATGACCATGTGATCCCTCGGTCGATGGGGGGAAGGACCGAGTGGACCAACATCGTCACCTGCTGCATGGAGTGCAACAGGCGCAAGGGGGGGAAGACCCCGCACGAGGCGGGAATGACACTCCTGCGCAAACCCGTCAAGCCGGAGTGGCTCCCTATCTTGAGGATCACCATCAACATTAAGCAGGCCCCCGAGTCGTGGTTCGACTACCTCTACTGGAATGTGGAGCTCGAGTCATAGACCCTGGTAGAATCCTTACTATCTATGATAGGCAGGCCCACGGCCTGCCTATCTTTTAATAAGAGGGGTGAGAGGAAGATAGCATTTATTTGCTAGGCAATCTTTCCCGAGGGGTTCGTTACCCACTGGCCAAAGGGCCACCTCCGGGAACGATAAAAATCCCCCTCAATCCCCCTGGCCAAAGGGCCACCTTCGGTTTCCCAAAGGGGGAGATTATCCCTCCCTTTACAAAAGGGAGGAGGGAGGGATTTAATAAAGCTATTTTCTAGGCAAGTACCATGGATAAAAAAGAATTAATAAGAAGCATCCTCGAATTAAAACAGCAGAGGAATGCCGTCATCGTCGCGCACAACTACCAGATAGACGACGTGCAGGCACTGGCCGATGTGATCGGGGATTCCTTTGCCCTCAGCAAATACTGCGCCTCCAGCCCCCGGGATGTCATTGTCTTTTGTGGCGTCCATTTCATGGCTGAAAGCGCAAAAATTTTATCACCGCAAAAAACGGTGCTGCTTGCCGAGATCCAAGCCGGATGCCCCATGGCCGATATGGTGAATGTCGAGGACTTGAGAGCGATGAAGCGCGATCACCCTCATGCCGCGGTTGTCTGTTATATCAACACCTCCGCAGCGGTAAAGGCCGAGTGCGATATCTGTTGCACCTCCTCCAATGCGGTCAAGGTAATACAGTCTCTGGCGGAAGAAGAGATCATCTTCGTGCCCGATAAAAACCTGGGCGATTACGTTGCCAAGAAGGTCCCTGAAAAAAGGATGATCATCTGGGATGGATTCTGTGTGACTCACCATAGAGTCACCTTGGAAGAAGTTCAGAAGGCGAAAGAGGCGCACCCTGACGCCCTGGTCCTGGTGCACCCGGAGTGCAGGCCCGAGGTGGTCGAGCCGGCCGACTTCGTCGGCAGTACGAGGCAGATAATCGATTTCGCAGCCGCATCGAAAGAGCGAAAATTTATCATAGGCACCGAAATGGGCGTTCTCTACAGCCTTAAGAAGGGTAATCCGGAGAAGACCTTTTACCTGTTGTCGCCGGGCCTTATCTGCCCGAACATGAAAAAAACGAGACTGGAAAGTGTCTATAATGCCCTCAAGGAGATGAGATACGCCATCGAGCTTGAAGAAGAGATCATTATAAAAGCGAGGACAACCCTGGAGAGGATGCTGAAGGTTGAGTGAAGGGCATTCGATTCTGTTTTATGGTGGCTGATACGCGATGAAGATCATCCATACCGCAGATATTCATCTCAAAGAATATGGCGATGAGAGATGGGAGGCCCTGCAAAAACTCATCGCCCTGGGGCAAAAAGAAGGGATAGAACTGTTCCTCATCAGCGGCGACCTCTTTGACAGAGGCAGCGACGCTGAAGCCCTCCGGCCCCACATACGAGGACTCTTCTCCAACACCGGCTTTCGGATCTGCCTTATCCCCGGAAATCACGACAGAGATTCTTATACCGGCGGCATGTATTTCGGCGAGGATACCGTTATCCTCACCGATCTGAACAGGCCGTGTGAGTATAAGGACGTTATGATATGGGGAATCCCTTTTGAGCCGGCAGAGAGAGAAAAGATTCTTCATCAGCTCCATTCGTTGGCCCATCTCTTGACCCCTAACAAGAAACACATCGTGCTCTATCATGGGGAGCTGCTCGATGCCTTTTTTTCCAGGAGCGATTTTGGCGATGAGGGTGACGAGCGGTATATGCCGGTGAGACTTTCCTATTTTAACGATCTCAAGGTCGATTATGTCCTTGCCGGTCACTTTCATAAGCGCTTTGATGTGTGGCGGCTGCAACAGGGGGGATATTTCGTCTATCCCGGATCACCTGTTTCCATAACGAGAAAGGAGACAGGCCAAAGGCGGATCAACCTCTTTGAGCTCGGCAAGCAGCCCCGGGAACACCCTCTTGATACCCCTTACTTTGAAGAAGTGCTTATCGTCTGCGATCCCTTTGCCGACAAAGACCCCCTGGAGCAGATGAAAGAACGTTTTCAGGAGTTGCCGGCGCATGCACAGGTCATCCTCATCATCACAGGATTTGTCAACGGCGAGGCCATGGGAATGACGGAAGAGGAGTTTGTAAAACACGCAAAGAAAATCGTTCGCGGCAGATGTGTTGAGGAACGGTATGAATTCCGGGATATACGGATGATACTGGAAGACGATTTATTTAAGGGGTTTTTAAAAAAACTTGAGCAGGCCGACTATGCCGGAGAAAAAAAGAAGCACATGCGGGAGATAGCGATCAGGGCCATGATGGGCGCACGGCGATGAGGATAAAGGAATTCTTTATAAAACGCTATGGCCCGCTGCGGGAGATAAGTTATGCGCTGTCCCATCCCTTTACGCTCTTTGCCGGGAAGAACGAGGATGGGAAAACCCTCACCATCGATGCCCTGGTAAAGCTCCTGCTGGGCCGCAATGTTCGGGACTTCGGGCACATTATAGATCGGGTTGAGGAAAGCCCTGAAGGTTACGTCGTTATAGAAGGAGATGATGGGAAGGAGATCAAGCTTCCTGAAAAGGGAGACCTCACAACAATTGCCGCAGTAACTGCTTCAGAATGCCGTAATATCTTTATCATCAGGGATAGCGATCTCTCCATCGCCGGAGAAAACGAGTTCTATACCACAGTCACTAACCGTCTGACCGGGTTACGAACCGAAGAGATCCTTAAAACAAAAGAGGCTCTGCGCGAGATAGGGAGGATAACGCCGGGAGGTATGTTCCGCGATATTAAGGATGAGTTCTTAAAGACGAGGATAGAATGGGCAAAGGACCTCCTGGGTACTATCGAGGGTTTGGCCCAAGAAATGGGCGAAGGGAATTTCGATGACCTTGAAGAAGAGGCGGTCAGATTGCAGGAAGAAAACGAAAGGATAAGGCGCGATATCGAACACCTTGAAGATGCCCGTAAACGAGATAAGTACGCAAAGGGGAAAGAGGCGCTGGATAAGCTCGGAACGGCCCTGGAGGGCGCGGGCAAGTTGACAGTGTACAATGAGACGGATGCGCAATTGTGGAGAGATTGTGAGAGAGATATCCACTATTATAAGGAAGAAAGAAAAGCCCTGGCTGACAAGCTGAAAGGCCATGAGGAAGAGCTCAAAGGCATCGACAAGGCGCTCAGGGAGAAGGCGCGTGGGTTTCGCATCTTTGAGGACAGAAAAAAATCTTTGGACGATGTGAAGGCCGAATTGAACCTCTACGAGACAAAAAGGAGGGAAGGGGTTCAGAGAGACAACAGGGGTTCGACCTATATGCGAATGGGCATCAGTTCTGCTCTGCTGCTCGGGATATCCTTGATCGGGCTCATCTTCAGACCGTCGCCGCCTTTTTATATTGCTGCTTCGCTCTTTTTTATTGCGACCATCGCCTTCTGGATACCTCAGATCCAACGGGTACGAGACAGGACATGGTTGGCAGTGACGCTCGAAAGGATCAAGCTTACCCTTGCAAAATTTAAATTGAAGGTCGCGTCCGTGGAGGAAGTCTATGCCCACCTGCAGCAGTTTGACGAGGAGCTCCGCACGAGGTCCGATGAGATACAGGAGATAACGAGAAGAAAAGAAAATTTAGAAGAAAGTATAGCCGAATTGCGGAACAATGCCATACCGATGGAAGAAAAAAAGATTAAAGATGCGCAAGTGCGGATAGATGCTATCAGGAGCACGTCAGGGGCCGAGTCATGGCAAGGCTATCGGCAGGGACTAACAGCAAGGCAGCAGCAGGAGCGGTCTGCAGATGCGGAGAAAGGCATCTTACGGAACCTGCTGGGGGCGCAGGGCGAAACAGTGAAGGATAACATGACGTTCTGGCAACGAGAGCTGAAGGCCCTTGAGCAGTATCGGGATACGGCGCCGGGGATCAAATACGATGAGGCCGCCGTTACCCGATTGAAGCAGGCCGAGAACACTGCGCAAGCGCATCTTGCCGCCGTCCACGAGAGGATGGCCGGGTTCCGCAAGCGCCTCGAAGAGGTCGAGCGAGAGGCAAATAAGACCATGCAGTTGGAGACGGGCTACCTTCCGTGCACAACATCCGTTGATTTGGAAGCCGTCCGAGACAAACTGCGCGAATTTATCAGCGGCAACGAAGGCACTCGAGACACGGCCTTAAAGGTCATGGATATCTTTGAAGAGATCGAAGCGGAGGAACGGCAGAAGGTCGCCGAGCTCTTTGGCGCAGGGAGCCCTGTCTCGAACTATTTTGGTGAGATAACGGACGGCCTCTACGAGGCGGTGCTTTTCAATCAGGAGCAGGGGTGCATCGAGGTAAGGCGTAAGGATGGGATGACCCTGGAGGCGGAAAAGCTGTCGGGAGGCGCCTACGACCAACTCTATCTCGCCATCCGGCTTGCCCTGGGAGAGAGGATCCTGCAAGGCACAAAGGGTTTTTTTATCATGGACGATCCTTTTGTCAAGGCGGACCCCGCTCGATTGCAAAAACAAATCGAGGTGCTCAAGCGGATCTCCCAGTCGGGATGGCAAATCATCTATTTCAGTGCCAAGGGTGAAATGAGGGAGATGGTAAAGCCGCTTATAAAGCGCGGCGCAGTGCATTGCGTGGAGATTCAAGGGATATTCTCTTAAGATAGCATATCGTAACCATATCTTCATTACCGACGCCATAAATGTTTTCATGCAATTTGGTTGACATTTCATGAACATGTGTATATCCTGATCTGAGGAGGTGCCGGCATGGCTATCCTGCAAGTACGAGATATAGATGACAGATTATATGCTTCCCTTAAAAAGCTTGCTCACTCGGAAAATCGTTCATTAAGTCAGGAGGTTATCTCTATTTTAGAGAAATATCTGTCGAATCCGGCCCTATTTAAAAATAATCCTACCAGGGAGTTTTTATCGCTATCGACTTCATGGGAAGACGACCGGACAGCTGACGAGATTATCGCTGACATAAAGAAGAACAGAAGGAACAGCAAGCGATTTGGGGTAGAGCATGTCGTATTTGATTGATACGGATATCATCATCTACGGCATAAAAGGAAACAGTATTGTTCAGGGTCGTTTTTTACAGAATGAGCATATTCCTAAATCGATTTCCGTCATTACCTATGGCGAATTGCTTTTTGGCGCGAAGAAGTCAAAGAATGTAGAGAAGAACCTTGCCGCTGTCTACAGGATAAAGGAGTTATTCCCTATTTGTGGAATAGACAAAGCAGTAATAGAAACGTTTAGCGACATAAAAGCCGCCATGCAAAAATCCGGCAGCCCTGTAGATGATATGGATCTATTAATTGCTTCCACTGCCCTGACGATGAATTATACATTAGTCACAAGCAATGAAAAACACTTTCGCAAGATTAAGGGACTCAGGATAGAGAATTGGAGTAAAGAATAGGAGAATAAGAGAAAGGGTTTGACTTTTCCCCTGCCCCTGGGTAACATGAACCCTACCCCGGAGATACAAATGCAGCAGCTATGGGCCCCCTGGAGGATATCGTATATAGTGAACGACAAAGAGGACGGCTGCATCTTCTGTAACAGGAAACACGAGGGGGATGATCGTGAGCGCCTCGTTCTCCACCGGGGGAAACACACCATCGTCATGCTAAACAAATATCCGTATAACAACGGCCACCTGATGGTCGCCCCCAAGCGCCACGTTGGATTCCTGGAGGATCTGAAGCCGGAAGAGATGAACGACCTCATGGCCGCCATCCAGCGTTGTGTCGTCCTCATGAAGAAGGTCCTTGTCCCCCACGGGTTCAATATCGGCGCCAATCTGGGGAAGGTTGCCGGAGCAGGGGTGGAAGACCATCTCCATTTCCACATCGTCCCCCGGTGGGAAGGGGATACCAATTACATGCCGGTCCTGGCGGATACGCGCGTCATCCCCGAGCACCTGGCCGAGACCTATAAACGGCTCTCCCAGGTTTTTGAGGACTTTTAGACAGTGAAGGTAGCTAAGGCCATCTTTATCGTCCTGCTCTTTTTCTTCGCCCTTACCTTCTGCCTCCAAAATGCGGATGAGGTAACGCTCCGCTATTACGGCTTAATCGAAAACGTCACGGCGCCCATCTTCATCGTGGTCTTGGCCTCGGTCTTTCTGGGGATTATCATCGGATTGATCGGAGGCGGGTTGACCAATATCAGGCTCCGGATTCAGCTCAGGAGGCAGACCAAAGAGGCGGAGGCGTTGAGACAGGAGCTGGATGCCTTCAAGGGTGAGGAAGGCTCGGAGCCATAGACCCCTTCATCTTTCACGACAAGAGATTAACCCCATCATAATGGATTTCTTCGACCCAGACGGTGAGCCCCTGGTAACACCCGGAGAGCTGGTGAAGAGCCTCACCCG
>MGQS01000092.1:10351-10774 GCA_001797905.1 Deltaproteobacteria bacterium RBG_16_54_11
AAGTTGAGGCGTGCGCCCTCATCTGCGTCATCCCTCATGACCTGAGGGCCTTTGTCAAGATGCTGCAGGGGGAGCCCTTAAAGGCGTGGAAGGGGTACCGGGAGGTATATCAAGGAGACGCGGGAAAGGGCCGGGTGACTATCGCCCGCACCCCTGGCGGCGCCCCCAATTGCGTGGCCCTGGCAGAGGAGCTGGCCGCCTTCGGCACAAAGCAGATCCTCTTTGTAGGCTATTGCGGCTCGCTGCAACCCGGGGTGCGCGCCGGGGACATCATCGTTCCCCTTGAGGCCGTCAGGGAGGAGGGGACATCCTATCACTACCTTCCCACAGGTGTCGCCACCAAACCCCATCAGGAGATCCTAGGAGTTATAAGGGATTGCCTCCAGCGAAAAAAGATCCCCTATCATCAGGGCCTGATAGGGA
>MGQS01000092.1:10870-11219 GCA_001797905.1 Deltaproteobacteria bacterium RBG_16_54_11
GGCCCGGCAGGTGGCAGTGGGAGGCTTGCTGGTGGTGGCTGATGAGCTCTCTGCGGAAAGCTGGCACCCCCGCTTTTTCGCCCCGCGCCTGATCAAGGGTGTGCGCCGGGCACGCAAGGCAGTGAAGGAGATAGTAGGGGAGATGGTGTGAATACCTGCCTATATTTTTCCCAAAAAAAATTTTAAGATAATAAAAACCAAGGCAAATAGAGCTCCTAATAATCCTCCCACCATTTGGATCATCAGCAAAACTTTATTCTGTTTATATCCGAATATATATATTATTTTTGTGAGTTTATCGTCTTTTGGATTTAAGAAGTCTTGTTTGTTCTTAATAATTGCGACGATT